>JALFUW010000087.1 GCA_022786995.1 Clostridiales bacterium | reverse complement strand
TGTCTCCCATGACATCTGACCCACTTCCTTCGCTTGTCGGATGCCTTTATTTTAGCAAAAACTGTTACCTATGTCTCTTCTCTACCTGTTACCTATGTTACTACCCTATACACATTGGGCGCCCGAAGGGTACGACATCCTGACCGCTTCGTTCATACGAAACACGTTCCGCGTCCTTTCGTTGCGGGCGGCCAATGGCCGTCCCTACGTTAATCAGGTAAAGAACAATCATGCTGAACAAAGCGACAAGCGGGGATTTCGTATTAACGGAATATCAGGATAACCACCCTTGGCTCTTGAAAGGAAGGAACATCTGCCCAGCGCAGGTGACGCCCGGTTTGCGATTCAAATTTCCTTGACAATTATGGATTCTGAAATATAATGTAATTGTATCTAATACAAGTATAAATGGACTGGAGATAATTATGGACACAAAGTTTTCCGTTGCGGTGCATGTCCTGATCCTGATCTCGGAATCTCCACCCCCGATCAATTCGGATCAGATGGCAGAAAGCGTTGGCACCAACGCCAGCTATGTCCGAAAAATACTGGCGCTGCTGAAAAAGGCAGGGATTGTGGATAGTCACCGGGGAATCGGTGGCTGCACTATGCTGATCCCTTCGGAACAGCTTACGCTGCTGCAAATCTATCAGGCGGTCATGGAGCAGCCGAAACCCCATCTTCTTG
Organism: Clostridiales bacterium; assembly: GCA_022786995.1. Classification (GTDB taxonomy): domain Bacteria; phylum Bacillota; class Clostridia; order Oscillospirales; family Oscillospiraceae; genus Faecousia. The sequence goes on along the minus strand of JALFUW010000087.1, from coordinate 24,079 downwards.
ACATTCACCAGAACCCCAACGACCGGTGCGTTGTTGGTCGCCATATCAGGCCGGTTCTGACCGATATGTTTGGAGAGGTCGAGTATGCATTTGCTCATTCTCTTGCAGAAAAAACATTGGCTGACTGCATAGCTGAAATCCGAAACAAGATGCAATAACAGGAGGCAATACTTATGAACACAGTAGAAATCATTTTCAGCCCCACCGGCGGCACAGAGAAGGCCGCCCATCTTCTTGGGCAGCAGTGGAGTGAAAACCCTGTCAAAATCGATCTGAGCGATGCAAAAACCGATTTTACCCAGTGTGAGATTTCCCCGGAGGATATGGTTTTGATCGCCATGCCTTCCTTCGGAGGACGGGCACCCGCCGTGGCAATGGAACGTTTGAAGAAGATTGCGGGCAACGGTGCCAAATGCACCCTCGTCTGTGTGTACGGCAATCGGGCATATGAGGATACCCTGGTAGAAATGGAGGACGCCGCGAAGGAATGCGGTTTCCGGGTCATTGCCGCCGTCGCCGCTGTGGCAGAACACTCCATCCTGCCTCAGTATGCCACCGGCAGACCGGACGCCTCCGATGAAAAGCAGCTCGCGGACTTTGCCGCCAAGATCGCGGTTAAGGATAGCGAAATCACATCCATTCCCGGAAACCGTCCCTACAAAAAGAGCGGCGGCGCGGGGCTTGTACCGAAGCCCACCAAAGACTGCGTAAAGTGCGGTCTGTGCGCGGAAAAATGCCCTGTGCAGGCCATTGATCCGGCAAGCTTTGCGGCGGATGCCAAGAAGTGCATCGGCTGTATGCGCTGTGTCAAGCAGTGCCCCAAAAATGCCAGAAGGGTCAACGGCTTGATGGTTTCCATTGCGGGCATGGCAATTAAAAAAGCCTGTTCCGTGAGAAAAGAAAGTGAGCTGTATCTGTGAGATGGGTATGAAAACCGGCATTGTGGATGTAGGCGGCGGACTGAGGGGAATTTACGCCGCCGGTGTGTTGGACTACTGCATGGATCAGGGGATTGCCTTTGATCTGGGCATCGGCGTTTCGGCGGGCAGCGCCAATCTGGCTTCCTATGGGGCCGGGCAGAGAGGCCGCAATTATCAATTCTATACCGAATACGCTTTCCGAAAGCAGTACATGAGTCTGAGCAATTTTGTGGAACGAAAATCCTATGTGGATCTGGACTATGTCTATGGCACGCTGAGCTGTGCCGACGGGGAGAATCCGCTGGATTACGCCGCCCTGCGGGACAATCCCATGGCGTTCTATGTGGTTGCCACGGAAGCGGAAACCGGGCAGGCGCGCTATTTTGACAAGTCCCATATCCATCAGGATGACTACGGCATTATGAAGGCCTCCTCCGCAATCCCCTTTGTCTGCAAGCCCTATACCGTTGGGGGCACTGCTTATTACGACGGTGCGCTGAGTGACCCGGTGCCCGTTGAGAAAGCGTTTCAGCTGGGCTGTGACCGGGTGGTTCTGATTCTGACCAAGCCGGAGAAACTGCTCCGCACCCCAAAAAAGGACGAGAAGCTGGCCGCCTGTATCCGTCACGCCCATCCGGCCGCCGCGAAAGCATTGTGCCTGCGGGCCCAGCGGTACAACGAAAGTGTGGCGCTGGCACGGATGCGCGCCAGACAGGGCAAGGTGCTGATTGTAGCCCCGGAGGACACCTGCGGCGTGGATACGCTGACAAAGGATAAGCAGGCGCTGTGTAAGCTCTACGAAATGGGCTACGCAGACGGGAAGAAAATAACGGACTACTTAAGCAAGGGAAGGTAAGACAATGGGCAAAATCCAAATCATGACCGATTCCGCCAGTGACATTTCCTATGCGGATGAGAAAAAATACAACATTTCCGTCATTCCGTTTCCCATAATTTCTTTCTGAAATCCAGCAGTCTGAGAAATCAGGCTGCTGTTTTCCTATCTGCGCTGCTTTGTCCAACAATAAATGGCGGATATCGGGATAAACTGTTTGCAGAAAAATGGTGGCTTTCCCTTTTTCCCTATTGACAAATACCCCGCGGGGGTATATAATGCAGATACCCCTTGGGGGTATCTTTGTAACGGAGGCGGAATTATGGCTGAGAAAGAACTGTGCGGCTGCTGCGGGAAAACAACCGACCGCTCAGAGGAAGAACGGAAGAAGCTGATCCACCGCCTGAATCGGATCGAAGGGCAGATCCGCGGGATTCGGGGGATGGTGGAAAATAATGCCTACTGCGCGGATATTCTGGTGCAGTCCGCTGCCGTGAACGCCGCGGTCAATGCCTTTAATAAGGAACTGCTGTCCAGTCATATCCGGGGCTGCGTTGCCAGAGATATCCGGGAGGGCAAGGACGAAGTCATCGACGAGCTGGTTGCGACACTGCAAAAGCTGATGAAATAAAAGGAGGTTTTGAATTTCGGCTATGGAGCAATATACAGTAACGGGCATGAGCTGCGCCGCCTGCTCTGCCCGGGTGGAAAAGGCGGTATCCGGCGTAAAAGGCGTCACCTCCTGTTCGGTGAGCCTGCTGACCAATTCCATGGGCGTGGAGGGAACCGCCTCCGCCGAGGAGATCATTGCGGCGGTTCGTGAGGCGGGATATGGAGCGTCTCTGAAAAAAGGAAGTAACCATCAGACCGCCCAGCTTTCCTCCGAGGAGGACGCGCTGAAGGACAGGGAGACCCCCGTTCTGAAAAAGCGTCTTCTCGCGTCTCTCGGCTTCTGGCTCGCATTGATGTATTTTTCTATGGGGCACATGCTGTGGGGCTGGCCCCTGCCACCGTTCTTTAACGGCAACCATGTGGCAATGGGGCTTTTGCAGCTATTGCTGACGGTGATCGTCATGGTCATCAATCAGAAGTTTTTTATCAGCGGGTTTAAGAGCCTGTGGCACCGTGCGCCGAATATGGACGCACTGGTTGCGCTGGGTTCTGCCGCGGCCTTTATTTACAGCACCTTCGCCCTGTTTGCCATGACAGACGCCCAGGTCAAGGGCCGGATGGATGCGGTCATGGTCTATATGGACGAATTCTACTTTGAGTCCGCCGCCACCATTCTGACCCTGATTACCCTGGGCAAAATGCTGGAAGCCCGCTCCAAGGGCAAAACCACGGATGCTCTGAAAGGGCTGATGAAGCTGGCGCCCAAAACCGCAACCCTTCTCCGGGATGGCGCGGAAACAACCGTGCCCATTGAGCAGGTGGCAAAGGGCGACATTTTTGTGGTGCGTCCCGGCGAAAATATCCCTGTGGACGGAATCGTTTGTGAGGGAACCAGCGCCGTTGACGAATCCACCCTGACAGGCGAGAGCATTCCCGTAGACAAATCGGCGGGAAGCATGATTTCCGCCGGAACCCTGAACCAGTCGGGTTTTCTGCGCTGTGAAGCCACCAGAGTTGGCGAGGACACCACCCTTTCCCAGATCATTCAGATGGTCAGCGATGCAGCAGCCACGAAAGCGCCCATTGCCAAGGTTGCGGACAAGGTCTCCGGCGTCTTTGTCCCCACCGTGATTGCCATTGCGGTGGTAACCGTGATTGTGTGGCTGATCGCCGGTCAGACGGTGGGCTTTGCTTTGGCACGGGGTATCTCCGTTCTGGTCATCAGCTGCCCCTGTGCGCTGGGGCTTGCCACGCCTGTGGCCATCATGGTGGGCAACGGCATGGGCGCAAAGAATGGAATTCTGTTCAAGACGGCTGTGTCCTTGGAGGAAACAGGAAAAGTGCGGATTGTGGCGCTGGATAAAACGGGAACCATCACCCAAGGGCAGCCGAGGGTCACGGATATCCTCCCGGCTGAGGGTATGAGCGAAGCGGAGCTGCTGTCCATTGCCTACGCTTTGGAGAAGAAAAGCGAACATCCGCTGGCTCGTGCGATCAATCAAAGAGCGGAGCAGGATGGCTTGGCGGCAGCCGAGGTCGAACAGTTCCAGGCGCTGCCCGGCAACGGACTGACCGCTCAGCTGAATGGTTCTAATCTGCTGGGCGGCAGCTGCCAGTTTATCAGCGGACAGCTTGCTGTGTCTGAAACCATGAAAGCCAGCTCCGAAAAGCTCTCCGAGGAAGGAAAAACCCCGCTGTTCTTTGCAAAAGACGGTGCGCTCTGCGGCATCATTGCCGTGGCGGATACCATCAAGGAGGACAGCCCCCGGGCCATTTCCGAAATGCGGAATATGGGCATCCATGTGGTGATGCTCACCGGCGATAACGAACGCACCGCAAAGGCCATCGGCGCCAAGGCCGGTGTGGATGAAGTGATTGCGGGCGTCCTTCCCGACGGAAAGGAAAGCGTGATCCGCCAATTGCAGCAAAAAGGGAAGGTTATCATGGTGGGCGACGGCATCAATGACGCGCCTGCCCTGACCAGCGCGGATATCGGCATCGCCATCGGCGCTGGCGCGGACGTTGCCATCGACGCGGCGGATGTGGTGCTGATGAAAAGCAGTCTGTCCGATGTGCCCGCGGCCATCCGCTTAAGCCGCGCGACCCTGCGCAACATCCACGAAAACCTGTTCTGGGCCTTTATCTACAACACCATCGGCATTCCTCTGGCGGCAGGTGTCTTTATTCCGCTGCTCGGCTGGCAGCTGAACCCCATGTTCGCCGCGGCGGCCATGAGCCTGTCCAGCTTCAGCGTCGTCACCAATGCGCTGCGCCTGAATTTCTTTCGGATGCACGATTCCAAACGGGATCATACAATCAAAAATACTACAGTGAAAAAGGAGACAAAACCCATGACAAAGACGCTGAAAATCGAAGGCATGATGTGCGGGCACTGCGAGATGCACACCAAAAAGGCACTGGAGGCCGTCGACGGTGTGGCTTCCGCTGAGGTCAGCCACAAGACCGGAACCGCGGTTGTGACTCTGGAGAAGGAAGTTGCCAACGAAGTGCTCAAGAAGGCTGTTGCCGACCAGGGCTATAAAGTAACCGACATTCAATAATCCGCTGCGTGGAGCGTTGACTGCCTGTTTTCCGAACCTGTGAAAACAAAACTGCGCCGGGTATGGGCTGATTGCCTATGCCTGGCGCTTCCTTATTTATCTGACGAAGCACCCTTGGCTCCCCCTTTGGGAGAGGCAAGGGTTGCGGTGTTAATTAACAATGTTGTTCTTTATCTGATTAAGGAGCCTGTCATTGCGAGCCAGTGCGCTTAAGTGGCGTGGCAATCCGTACTCCATATTGTAACGGGTACGTTATTAGAGCGTGAAAAGGGGAACGGATTGCCACGTCGCGCGGCTTCCTCGCAATGACATCCTAAATCAGATAAGTTGTTCTTTACCCAACAAAAAGAATCCGGCTCCCGAACTGGGAGCCGGATTGTTGTTTACTTCACAAGGTCTTTGCTGATTTCATACACGGGATGGTTGCCGGGGGTGCCGAAGACGGTGAGGACGTCTTCACTGTCCAGCAGCTGGCCCACGTTCTTGATCAGCTTCTGCTGCTCAGGGGTGAAGAGCTTTGCGTACAGGGCGTCCAAGTCCTGCACATCCTCGTCGGGCAGGGCATCGAAGGACACCACCACATAGGCATCGTCCTTGATTTCCACCACCTTGTAGCCCTTCTCGTTGATGAAGATCACGCTGCCAAGGCCGATGTACTTGGGGTTGTAGGAGGAGGGCACAGCCTCACCGCCGCCGGAGGAAGCGGAGGGAGCCACAGCGGTGACGATCTTCTCCCAAAACAGCTTCAGCCTGGTGGGAGCGCTGATGCGGTAAAGCGGCTTGGCAGCTTCGCCTTCACCATCACCGCCACCGTCACCTGCGTCAACGTTCGCCCGTGCTGCTACTTCCCCATTCGGTGTATAATCGCTAAACTTTCCATTCTGATATACCTGAATTTCGTATTTATTCAGCTTGAAGCCTTCACGCGTGATCTCAGCGACCTTCTGGTCCAGATCGATTCCTTCGCCTTCTTTATAGCTGCCCAGAATATGCTCGGTGTCCACATTGTCTTCGTCCTTGTACCAGCCATGCAGACCATAGTAGATTTTGCCGTCAGTATCCACGACAGTACCTAGGTTGTATTCCACGGTGCCTTTTTCTACATTTGTGACCTTGCCCTCAATGCCGTTATAAACGACCTTTCCCTGATTATGTTCGACGGTGCCTTTGTAGTTATCAACTACACCGCCAACCTGGTTGGTTTTTACCGTGCCGCCGTTGTTGATGACACCGGCATATTCGCCTTTTCCCGCGGAAGCATTTCTAATCACTGTACCGCTTTTGTTGAATACAACGCCACCTTCCTCGTTGGTGTCTACCGTGCCGCCATCGTTGTATACAACGCCGCCGTCTTTGTTGTTCATCACATAACCATCGGCATTGTTGTCCACCTGGCCATAGTTGTTCCAAACTGTGCCGCCACCATGGTTTTTTTCCACGACGCCGCCGGGCTGGTTGGTATTCACTTTGCCATCGCCATAGTTCTCCAGTACGAGACCATAGTTATTGTTTATTGTGGGAGAACCTGAGCTGGCTCCGTTTTGTACTACGGTGCCATAGTTATTCTGAATTGTACCTCCATACCCATTGCTGTTAACAGTGCCGGAACTCGGGTCCGCCGGCTTCTCTTCCGCGGGTTGAACACCATTGTTCGTAACGGTACCCTTGTTGGTACCGATGGTTCCCGTGTTGTTTTGCATTTCCTGGCCGTTTTCGACATCCCTTGGGGGATCCACAGTTGTTGTGTTATCGCCTATGGATTCCGCCATCGCCGTCAGGGGCAGCGTAGCCAGCAGGGTCAGCACCAGCAGGATGCTCAGCACCGCTCTATGGGTTTTCTTCATAATAATTCCTCCTTTTGCAGGTTTCGCCAGTTACCTTACGAAAACCACTATACCACACCGGCAGGCAATATGTCAACTTCCAATTAAAAAATTTTTCGTGGGACGAATGAAATACTATTTTATGGGTTTCATTGACTTTTTCCGATGCTTTTCTGAAATAATTCTCACTTCATTGAGCTTCTTTTTCATTCGTCCCGCGTTTCAAACCGCCCCGCCGCTCCTACATCAGGTAAATGCTCCTTTTCCCTATCAAACACCCATTTGGCATTGCTTTTTTGGGGATTCGCGCTATAATGTAGCTTGATATTGTGCACGGTTGCGCCTATTGGGTGGGGCTGAATACTTGCTGGAGCGTATAAGTAGCTATGTGGGAAAACGAAGGAAAAAAGACGCTGATTCGCAACATACTGCTCTTCCTGCTGCTGGTGGCAGCGGCGGCGGGACTGCTGATGGCCATGATTACGGTGAAAAAGCAGATTGACGCGGAGGATGCGCTGCTTAAGGCACAGAGCGATCACCAGCGGCAGGCGTTGAGCGTGGCCCGGCAGGAAAATCTGGATGCCATTACCCTTGCCTATGAGAAGGATATGCAGACTGTTGCGCAGTACCTGCCCGGCATCGTCTGCTGGGGCGACAGCCTGACCGCCGGTTCCTCCGGCAATGTGTCCTACCCCGGCACCCTGCAGAAGTACATCGATACCTACCTGTGCGATATTTACAACTTTGCCTCCACCATCGAAAACGCCCAGGATTATTCCCGGCTGGACTGGGATCAGTACACCGTCTCCATCCCCGTGGTCAACATGGGCGCGGGCAAGGAGGACAGCGCCACCATTCTGGGCCGCAGCGGCGTGGCTCCCTATGTGGTTGGCATGGATTTTGAAATCCCCGCCGAGGTGGAGCCAGTGAACATTCAGCTCAAATCCCCGGATGGGAAGAACGTGACACCGCTGACCGCCGGAAGCGCGGGGGTAAATCCTGTGACCATTGAAGGCGTGGTGGGTGAGATCACCCTGTCAGGCAATCAGGGCTGGGGGCAAACTGCTTATCAGTTCACCCGGGCGGAAGCGGGAGCGGCTGTTCCCGTGGCCAAGGGCGCGCGGATTACCACCGCCTGCACAGAGGAATACCGGGACTATGTGCACATCGTCTGGCTGGGTACCTACGGTGACTTTACCACCCCGGAGAAGCTGGTAAACGATACAAAACTGCTGCTTTCCCGGCAGGTAAACAACCCGGAGCGGTATCTGGTGCTTGGGCCCTGCGCCTTGCGGGGGGCATGGAGCAATGCGGACCCCGCTACCCTGAACGGCGTGGACTCCGCCATGATGCAGGCCTTCGGCAGCCACTATATCAACGTGCGCAAATACCTGATGACCGACGGGCTGACGGATGCCAAGATTACCCCCTCCAAGGAGGAAAAGCTGGTCATTCAGCAGGGCGGCATGCCCACCAGCTTCCGCAGCAACGCCAGCGGCGCGGACTTAAACGGCACGGCCTACAAGCTCATCGGCAAGCTGGTCTATGAGCGGATGGAGTCCCTGGGCTACTTTGACGAGATCCGTCAGGAGCTTGGCATTGACAAGACCACCCAGGAGATTCTCAAGACCAACCCCAAGTACTTTGAGAATATTCTAAGCGCAAAGTAGTGCAGGAAGAAAGAGGAAGAACATGAATTCTATGGAAGCAGATACCATTGACCTTCTGGAACTTGCAAAGGCGCTTTGGAAAAATATCCTTGCCATCGCCCTGGTGGCGGTCATCGTCGGCGCGGGAGCCTTCGGCTACACGGCGTTTCTGATGACACCCACTTATCAGGCCACGGCATCTCTGTACGTCAACAACAGCTCCTTCAGCCTTGGCACGACGAACTTTTCCATTTCCACGGCAGAGCTGTCCGCATCCAACTCCCTGGTTTCTGTGTACATCTATATTCTGAACTCCAGAACCACCATGGAGGACGTGATCAAGGAAGCGGATCTCAGCTATACCCCGGAGAAGCTTTCCCAGATGGTGTCCGCCAAGGGCATCAACGCCACCGGCGCCTTTGAGGTGACGGTGACCAGCAGCAGCCCTTCCGAGGCGGAGCTGATTGCCAACACCATCGCCAAGATTCTGCCTGACCGCATTGCCGAGATCGTGGACGGCAGCTCCGTGCGGATTGTGGATTACGCCATCATTCCCTCTCACCGCTCCGGCCCTAGCATGGTGAAGAACACCGCCATGGGCATTCTGGCCGGCGGCTTCCTGGCGGCGGCGGTGGTGGTTGTCCGCTTCCTGACGGACGACGAGTCCAAGCTGATGATCAAATCTGCCGACGAACTGCGGGAACTGTACCCGGGTGTGCCGGTGCTGGCCATGATCCCCGATATGCGGGTATCCGAAAAGAAGAACGGCTACGATTCGTCCTACTATGGACAGACCGGCAAGAAGGGAGGTCAGAAGCATGGCGGAAAACAGGGAGCCTAAGCAGGTCAATGCCGGTGCAAAGAAAACCCGGCGCACCGCCAGAGCCTGCGAATATCTGACCTACTCCGGCAAGGAGGCCTTCAAGCGCCTGCGCACCAACGTGCTGATTGCGCTGGGAGAGAGCAACAAAAAATGCCGCATCATCGGCGTTACCAGCGCTCAGCCCTCCGAGGGTAAGAGTACCGTGTCCGTGAATCTGGCCTATTCCCTGGCGGAACTGGGGAAAAGCGTGCTGGTCATTGACGGCGATATGCGCCGCCCCGCCGTCCACGAGATCGTGGGCGCCAGCCAGACCCCCGGTGTCAGCGAGATCCTCACAGGAAAGTCCGGCCTCAATGAAGCCATCGTCCGCTACAAGAGCACGGTGGACAGCACGGTTTTCGACATCATCCCCGGCGGAGAGCTTTCGGATCATCCGGCGGAGCTGCTGAATTCCAGCCGGTTCAGTAAGATGCTGGAGGTGGTTTCCACGGTGTTTGACTATGTGGTGGTGGATCTGCCCCCGGTGAATGCGGTCATCGACGCTGTAAACGTGGCAAAGCATACGGACGGCCTTGTGGTGGTGCTCCGGGAGAATCACTGCTCCCGGTATGTGCTGGCTGAGTGCATGGAGCAGCTGCGCTATGCCGGAGCCAATATTCTGGGCTTTGTCATGAACGGCTGTATTGAGGGCGCGGGAAAGCACTATCAGTACCGCTATCAGAATCAGCCCTACTATCGTACGGAAAAATAAAAGCGTATCCCCTGCCGATAAAAGCAGTGCTATACGAAGCTTTGGGAGGAAATGTTCATGAAAAAAGCGATGATTCTGGCGCTGGCTGTGATGCTGACCCTGAGCCTGGCGATCCCTGCCGCGGCTGCCACTGCCGAAAGCCCCACTGCTCCCGAAACCAGCCAAACAACAACGGCTCCTCTGCCTGAGATGGTTGAAGAAGAAGCCAAGACGGAGGACGACGCTGCGGTGACCGTTGAGCCTGTCGCTGCCGATAAGGTGGAAGAAATGCCTGCCGAAGAGCAGAAAACCTTCGTGGCGGCCCAGGAGACCCTGAAAAAAGCCGCTCCCAAGGGTATGAAGGCACAGTACTTCTTCTATGCCAAGGTTACCAAGACCGAGGCTGACGGAACCAATTCCAAGGTCGTCGGCAGTGCCGCCGACGATGGAACTGTGAAGTCCGCTGCCTCCGCGAATTTGACGATCAAGCTTGACAGCATTCTCAAAGCTGCCAACGGAAACGTCAATGGCAAGGGTAACGCCAACGGCAACGTGAATGGAAAGGGCAATGGTGTAGGAAACGGTAACGCCGTTCCCAATATCGTTGTCAAGCAGTTCGTTGACGGCAAGTGGGTCGAACTGGAGACTGTGATCAATGATGATGGCACCATTACCATCATGGGTGTTGTGGATGGCCCCATTGCGATCTTTACGAAGTAAACGAAGGCAAAGCGGGTCGGCCCATGGCTGGCCCGCTTGTCTGTTATGTTGCATTTTTACAGGAGTACGCCCATGATCGACTATCACTGCCATATTCTCCCACAGATGGACGACGGCCCGGATCGGCTGTCCGAATGCCTGACGATGCTGCGCCACAGCAAAGAGCAGGGCGTGGAGGTCATGGTGTCCACCAGCCATTTTTATGCCGACGAGGACTATCCGGCCCAGTTTGTGCAGCGGCGGAATGCAGCCTTTCTCCGGCTTCGGGAGGCCACGGGCCGGGATGGGTCGAGCTACCCCATGATTGTGCTGGGGGCGGAGGTACTGTACTTTCCCGGCATCAGCCAGGCCCAGGACATTGAAAAGCTGACCATCGGCAGCGGCAGAACCATTCTGGTGGAGCCGCCCATGGCCCCCTGGAGTGATACCATGCTGGACGAGATCGTGGAGCTGGGAGAAAATCTGCATTGCAGGCCGGTGATTGCCCATGTGGATCGCTACATGCGCATGCTGAAGGACAAGCATCTTCTGGATCGGGTGCTGGAACGGAATCTGCTGGTGCAGGTCAACGCCAGCTGGTTTCTTGACCCGAAAACCGTAAAATCCGCGGTGCGGAATCTGAAACAGGGAAAGATCCATCTGATCGGCTCCGACTGCCACAACTTGCTCGGCCGCAGCCCGAATCTGGGGCAGGCCCGGCAGCAGGCCAAGGCCTTCGGCGCGGAGGCGGAATTTGAGGAATTGAGAAGGAACGCGTTGCGGCTGCTGTTCCCCAGAGGAAACCAATGAAGAAAACAGGAATCTTGCTGCTGTGCGTGGTATTGCTTGCCGCGCTGATTGCGGGGGCATCCTACATGGCGAAAAAAGACGCCGAGGCCCCCATTGAAAACGCCGGAACCGCCCAGAACGCGGCGGTGAAACAGGAATCCCTGACCTATGACGGGCAGGAATATCCCATGAAACCTCATTTGCAGACCGTGCTGCTCATCGGTACGGATGCCCTGGAAGGCTATCAGGAGAAGACCGAGGGTGTGAAGCCCTTCTATAATTACCATCAGGCGGATTTTCTGACCCTGCTGGTGCTGGATACCGAGCGTAATACCGCCGAAATTTTGCAGTTGAACCGGGACACCATGACCGACGTGCCCTGGCTGGACGTGCTGGGAGAATACGGCGGCACGGAGTTTAAGCAGCTGTGCCTTGCCTATAACTACGGCGACGGCGGCATGAAGAGCTGCCGCAATACGGTGAGCGCCGTGTCAGGGCTTCTGTTTGACGCGCCTATCGACCACTACATTCAGATTCCCATGACCGCCATCGGGGCACTGAACGACGTGGTGGGGGGCGTACCCGTGACCATGGAGGAAGACCTGACAGCAGTTGACCCGGCTTTCACGGAAGGAACCACCGTCTTGCTGGATGGCGAACAGGCTGAAAAGTTCGTCCGGGCCAGAATGGGGCTGGAAAACGACACCAACCTTGCCCGAATGGAGCGCCAGCGTCAGTATCTGGCAAGCTTCCAGAAGCGTGCCCGGGAGGCCTTCAATTCCGACTCAGAGTTTATGGTGAAGCTGCTGGAGAAGCTGTCAGAGTTCCTCCAATCCGACCTCACCGCTCAGCAGCTGTCCGATCTTCTGACACGGCTGGACACTTGCGAGATTTCCCCCATCCGCTATGCCGAGGGCGAACTGAAAACAGGGGAGCGGTACTACGAATTCTACCCCGAGGAAGGCTCCCTCTGGGCCATGGTAAAGCAGGCTTACTGCAAATAATTGCTGCCCCTGACCGATTTCGGTCAGGGGCATTTTGCCGCATATGCGGGCCTACAGGGCAATATCGGCTATGTAGCACACCTGTGCAGCGTGTCCCACTGCGTTCCGATCGGTGCGCACAAAGCTCGCGGTTTGTACGGGACACATCTTCTTGACCATCTGACCGCCGATGGAGCCGGCTTCCCGGGAAGTCAGGTTGCCGTTGTAGCCGTTCTGCAGATTCACGCCCACTTCGGAAGCGGCCTGCATCTTGAACTGCTCCATAGCCTGCTTGGCCTGAGGAACGTTGATCCGATTGTTGTTGCTGCTCATTTGGACTCTCTCCTTACATTCTTTTTTGGAAAGGACACCGATTTCGCTGGGAAATCGGCTTTTTCTTTCCGCAACCATAGCTTTTCCCGGATTCGAAATCAAATCCAAGTGAAAGTAAGGAAAGCGTTGCAGATTTTGACAGATTTTTTGCTTCGGGCCGCGCGGCTACCGCAGATAGAATTCCCGATACCACTGTGCAAAGCTGCGCAGTCCTGTGCGCAGGGGTGTGGCGGGCCGGAAGCCGAAGTCCCGCTCCAATGGGCTGGTGTCGGCGTAGGTCACGGGCACATCACCGGGCTGCATGGGAACCAGCTCCTTGTGAGCTTCAAAGTCGTAGTCCGCAGGCAGAACCCCGGCGGCAATCAGCTCCTGCTGCAAAATATCCACGAAATCCAGCAGATTTTCCGGGTTCTGGTTACCGATGTTATACACGGCGTAGGGCGGGATAGGCAGGCCGTCCTCGCCGTTTTTCTTCTTCGGCGCGCCCTGCATGACCCGGATGACGCCTTCCACAATGTCGTCAATGTAGGTAAAGTCCCGCTGGCAGTTGCCGTAGTTGAAAATCTGAATGGTTTCGCCATTGCGCAGCTTGTTGGTAAAGCCGAAATACGCCATGTCGGGCCTTCCCGCGGGGCCGTAGACCGTGAAGAACCGCAGGCCGGTGGAGGGGATGTTGTAGAGCTTACTGTAGGCGTGGGCCATCAGCTCGTTGGACTTTTTCGTTGCGGCGTAGAGGGAAACGGGATTGTCCACCTTATCCTCGGTGGAGTAGGGTACCTTCTTGTTGCTGCCGTAGACGCTGGAAGAAGAAGCATACACCAGATGCGCCACGGGATTGCGGCGGCAGGCTTCCAGAATGTTGTAAAAGCCGATGAGATTACTCTGGATGTAGGCGTCCGGGTTGGTGATGGAGTAGCGAACCCCAGCCTGGGCTGCCAGATTCACCACGAGTTCTGGGTGAAATTTGTTGAAAATACCATCGATTGCATCCCGGTCGGCAATGTCGCCCTTTACGAAGATCCAGGGGGATTCCGGGTGCTTTGCCGCCGCTGCTTCAATTTGCGCCAAGCGCCAGTCCTTGATGGACACGTCGTAGTAGTCGTTAAGGTTGTCGATGCCGACAATTTTTACGTCAGACACGGTTTCCAGCAGCTTCAGCACCAGATTGGAGCCGATAAAGCCTGCCGCGCCGGTGACGAAAATCGTCTTGTTTGTCAGTTCAATTCTTTCCATGCTCCGCTCCTTAATCCCGCTTGAAGATATCCCGGGTGTAGACCTTTTCCTTCACATCGTCCAGACAGGCATCATACCGATTGGCAATGATGGCCTGAGAAATGGCCTTGAACTCCCGCAAATCCCGGATGACCCGGCTGCCGTAGAAGGTGGAGCCAGCCGGAAGCGTCGGCTCGTAGATGACAACGGTGGCACCCTTGGCCTTGATGCGCTTCATGACCCCCTGAATGGAGGACTGGCGGAAGTTGTCGGAACCCTGCTTCATGGTCAGCCGGTACACGCCGATGGTGACTTCCTTTTCCCTGTCCGCGTCCCAGCTGCTGTTGGCCTCGTAGGCCCCGGCCATTTCCAGCACCCGGTCGGCGATGAAGTCCTTCCGGGTGCGGTTACTCTCCACGATGGCGGTCATCATGTTCTGGGGCACGTCCTGGAAATTTGCCAGCAGCTGCTTGGTATCCTTGGGCAGACAGTAGCCGCCGTAGCCGAAACTGGGGTTATTGTAATGGGTGCCGATGCGGGGATCGAGGCACACGCCGTCGATGATGGACTTGGTATCCAGCCCTTTGGATTCCGCATAGGTGTCCAGCTCGTTAAAGTAGCTGACCCGCAGGGCAAGGTAGGTGTTGGCGAAGAGCTTCACCGCTTCCGCTTCCGTAAAGCCCATGAACAGGGTGTCAATCGTTTCCTTAATAGCCCCCTGCTGGAGAAGCGCGGCAAAGGTATGTGCGGCGTCAGCGGAATCTTCATCACAGGATACGATAATCCGGCTGGGATAGAGGTTATCATACAATGCCTTGCTCTCCCGCAGGAACTCCGGGCTGAAAATAATGTTTTTCGTGTGATACTTTTCCCGGACAGAGGCGGTGTAGCCCACGGGGATGGTGGACTTGATGATCATCATGGCGTTGGGATTGGTTTTCAGCACCAGTTCAATGACAGCCTCCACCGCGGAGGTGTCAAAGAAATTTTTCTTGCTGTCGTAGTTGGTGGGGGCGGCGATGATGACGAAATCCGCGTCCCGGTAGGCGCTTTCGCCGTCCAGGGTGGCGGTCAGGTCAAGCTCCTTTTCCGCAAGGTATTTTTCGATGTACTCGTCCTGAATGGGGGACTTTTTGCTGTTGATCAGGGCCACCTTCTCCGGCACGATGTCCACGGCAACTACATGGTTGTGCTGGGCCAGCAAGGTAGCGAGGGACAGACCCACATACCCGGTTCCCGCCACGGCGATGTTGTACGAATGCATGGGATACGCTTTGCCGGTTTTCCCGCCCGCTTCCAAATATAGGTCGGTAACCTCAAAATCCAGAGCCTCGGCCAGAGCCTCCAGCTGGTCGGTGGAAGGCTTGAAGGCCTCGCTTTCGATGCGTCCAATGATGGAGCGGTTGATGCCGGTTTTTTCGGCAAGGTCGATCTGGGTCAGGCCTCTGGCCTTTCTCAGCTTTCTTACGGTTTCCGCCAAACGGGCGGAGGACAGCTTCTTCATAGGGCAGCTCCTTCCTGAATGCTAAGAATAATATCATTTTTAGTTGTTGATCTCTTTTTGGCGTCTTATTTCCAATAAATATTAGCACATCCAGAGCAGGGAATCAAGTGTGAATTTTTCTGAATGTGCTTATCGGCGAAACGTCTCCGTAGGGACGGTCATTGGCCGCTCGCTTGCTCCCAAAGATGCGAAGCAAGGTTTGAAAACGCGAAAATTGGAAAACCGTATGTCATTCCGACTGGAGCGCAGCGCAATGGAGGAATCTTTCCTGTTTGTTCTTCTTTTTATGGTTCCCACAAGAGGTTATGTGGAAGCTTCCTCCACTCGCTTTGCTCGGTCGGAATGACATACGGGGTGCGTTTCCCACATTCCCCGAACCTTTCGGCGCTTGATTCGCATTTCTTTTTAAAGAGAATACCCAAGGCATCCGGGTTCATAGCCGCAGACGAAGTAACTGCCGCCGCCCTGGATGTGATCCAGGTTTGCCAGATACTTCTTGAGTTCCTCAAACTCGGGACGAATCTGCAATTCAAAGAACGGAGTCTGTGTTTGCAGGGTGAAGGCGCATAAAGTGTAATTTGTGGTATGGACATCCATGCCAATATAGGTTATACTGTTCATTATGACCTCTCCTTGTATGTCGGTAATTCCTGTGTATTGAGTTGTTGACACACTTAGTATGACAGGTAAATCCACGTTTGCAAGTGAGAGGTCATTCCATATTATCTGATATACACATTTTCAGCCCGCGCAGGTTTTGCGCGGGCTGATCGGGCTGCCGAAAAACCTTCATTTTTCTCCCCGTAGGGAGCGATCTGCCTCAATCGCCCCCTACGGGGTACTTTTTTGACAAGCTGTAATGACGGGAAGTGAAGACTTCCCGTCATTGCTGATTTCCGCGCAGCTTTTCCGCCACCTTGTCCGGCACCTGAATCAGGCCAAAGCTCCAGAACAGACTGTAGATATAGGGCAACACCGCACAATGGGAGCTGCGGGCTTCGGCGGATCTTTTGCCCCAATCGTGCAGTATGAAAAATGGGAAATACATCCAGTATTCCCGCATTTTCCATACTTTCGCTCGGGTCAAAACACT
The DNA here is from genome assembly GCA_022786995.1 of Clostridiales bacterium. GTDB lineage: Bacteria > Bacillota > Clostridia > Oscillospirales > Oscillospiraceae > Faecousia. Next base: position 7,513 of record JALFUW010000087.1, on the reverse strand, counting down.
GGCCGAATCTCCTTGCCCCATTATGCGGTGTTGCCATAGGAAATTCCGAAAATCTGTCCGATGGCTTTGGGGCCCTTGAAGCAGGGCGGGGTATCCCCCTGCGTCTGCTGCCGCACCTTTTGATAGGCCAGAAAAATCGAACTTTTTGTAAGAGTTTTGCTGTCTTCCTTCCGGGAAACCAGCAGCTCTCCGCTGTACTGCCCGTCTCTTCTCCTGCGTATTGCGTAGGAAAAGGGCAGCCCGGTGTAGTAGGTCTTGCCCTGACAGGCAATCAGCACCGCCCACAGCCGCTGCTCCGGGCTGTCCCCGCCGGGCTTCCGGAGCTCGGGCAGCGCCTGTTTCCATGGCTCCATCCCATCGCCGCCCTTCTACAGCCGCGCCGGTTCCCGGCCCATTTCCCCGGCTTTGGCGTTGACCTCCTCCGGGGAGCGGTAGGTGGGCACCACCGCCTTCAGCGCCCGGCGGACAGTTTCGTCGCTGCCGGTATCCACCGCGTCTGCCAGAATTTGCAGCCGCCGCTCCAATTCCTCTTTGGACAGGGGCGCGTCCTTCTCAATGAAAATCAGGCTGTTTTCCGTTTTCGTCAGGGTCTCGGTCTTCACCAGCAGCTCCTCATACAGCTTTTCACCGGGGCGCAGGCCTGTCTCCACAATTTGAATGCCGCTTACCCCCGAAAGCCTTATCATGCTCTCCGCCAGATCCAGTATTTTCACCGGCTGGCCCATGTCCAGCACGAACAGCTCGCCGTTTTTTGCCATGGCCCCGGATTCCAGCACCAGCTGGCTTGCCTCCGGGATGGTCATGAAGTAGCGGATAATCCGCCGGTCTGTCAGGGTGATGGGGCCGCCGCACGCGATCTGCCGCTTAAACAGCGGGATCACCGACCCGGCGGAGCCGAGGACATTGCCAAAGCGGGTGGAGCTGTAGGTGGCGGTGCCCCAAAGACTGGCGCTGCCCACAATCATCTCGCACAACCGCTTCGTGGCACCCATGACGTTGGTGGGGTTCACCGCCTTGTCCGTGGACACCATCATGAACCGGGCTGCACCGTATTTTTCGCACAAATCCACCAGGTTTTTCGTGCCGAAAACGTTGTTGTACACCGCTTCCACGCAGTTGTTCTCCATCAGGGGAACGTGCTTGTGGGCCGCGGCGTTGATGACGATTTGGGGGCGATAGGCCTCAAATACCCGCTCCAGCGCTGCCCGGTGGGTGATGGAGCAGATTTCGATGCGCAGATCCAGCTTGCCGCCGCTGGCGATTTTCAGCTCCTGCTGGATGTCGTAGGCCCCGTTTTCATAGATATCCAGAATGACGATCTGCTTTGGGTTCATTTTCGCCAGCTGACGGCACAGCTCTGAGCCGATGGAGCCGCCGCCGCCGGTAATGAGGATCACCTTGTCCCGGTAGAAGGCGCCGGTCTTGTCGTCGGCGATGGCGATGGGCTTGCGGAACAGCAGCTCCTCAATGTCGAATTCCCGCAGATACCGCCGCTTTCCGGCGGTCTGCATCATGGGGTAGTCGTAGACCTTGATTTTGTAGCCTGCCTCGGAGTAGGCGGCGTACAGCTCCCGCTTCTTTTCCTCGGACATACCCGGTATGGCGAATACCACCTCCTGCACCTCATGGCGGCGCAGGGTTTCCAACGTGGTCTCGTCCTCCAGGAGCACCGGGATGCCGTGGATGGAGCGGCCGGCTTTTTCCGTGCTTACGTCGATGAAGCACCTGGGAATGTAGGCGGCGGCAGGGCTGGCCAGCAGCTCCTCTGCCAACGTCACGCCCACCCGGCCCGCGCCGATGATGGCGATTTTGATTTTGTGTTCGGCTTCGCTGTTGGCGTGGATCATTTCCTCTCCGGCGAAAATCCGCAGCAGCAGCCGCAAAAACTGGCCGAAATGGGTGTCCGCCGTGCCGCATTTGAAGCAGTAGCGGTAGATCATGCGTATGGCCAGCGCTGCCAGCAGGTTCATGCAGGAAATGCTCAGAAGCCGTGAGAAGGTCACCTGTTCAATGGGGACGAACATTCGCAGGGTCATCTCGATCACGGCGATGGCGATGAAGGCGATGCCATCCACCACCAGCAGCCGGATATAGCACTGGATGCCGCCGTAGCGCCAGATCTGGCGGTAGATCTGCCCGACAAAGCGGGCGGCGAAGATACACACAAAGCCGATGGAGGCGTGGAGGAGGACGCCGTTCAGGCTCAGCTCCTCGTTGCTTCGGTAGAACGCCAGCAGCAGCAGGTCGACTACGAACAGCACCACGGCATCGTAGACCGCCAGCTGCCACCGGGCAGAGGTTTTTTTCATTTTCAGACTTCCTTATCTTTTTATGTCGGGCCGGAGCCGACAGCTTCGGCGGCGCTGCCCGGATTGTCACAATATTTCATAGTATAGTATACTACTCCACGGCCAATCCGTCAATCACTCAGTATGAGACCGGGAGATTTCTTTCCTTTTCCGCTGCCGCAAAGGATCAGAAACGGTGAATGCTAAGATTCCACAATTCCTCAAGCCGCCCTGCGGGGGCGCGGGGCACCATGCCCATCATACCCGCCGGAACAATCGACAGGGGCGCCCGATGGGCGCCCCTGAATACTTCTGATGGCTTTATCCCAGACATTCGTCCAGCTTTTCCTGAATCCGCTGTTTTACCAGCGCGGCAACCTCGGCGGGCTTCATCCCGGCATAATCCTCCGCCGTTATGGGCGATAAGTAGTGCACCTGCACGGATACCGGCTTGCTGCCGGGCTGATCGAGCACCTTGAAGCAGTCCACCAGGGCGATGGGCACGATGGGACAGCCGGACTTGGTGGCGCAGCGGAAGCTGCCGCCGTGGAATTCCAGCATCTCGTTACCCTTACGGCTGCGGGTGCCCTCCGGGAAGATCAGGTAGGCCCGGCCGCTCTTAACCTCAGCGGTGACGTTCTGAATCACCGTCAGAGACTGGCGAACGTCCTCACGATCCATGGCAAAGGACTTGGTGCAAAGGGCGATCTGGTGCAGGAAGGGAATGTTGTACAGCTCTTTTTTCAGCACCGCGCCGATGGGCCGGTCGCAGGTGGCGGCGATGGCCAGAACGTCGAACATTCCCTGATGGTTGGCGTACAGCATAAAGCCGCCCTCCGCGGGGATGTTCTCCTGTCCCGTGACCTGCATATTCACATTGCCGCCGGTGACGGCATGCCGCAGAATATACTGAATGTGCTGGTATTTTTCAATTTCGGGATAGTCGCAGGTGTGGTTTGCGTATTTACAGAGCTTGAACCAGGCACCGGGTACGATCCCTAGATTGTTCAGCACCATGGTAACGATTCGATTCATGTAGGGTTCCTTTCCGGCGGGGATGCCGCCTGCTTGCTGGAAGCTATCATACCATGTTTATCTGGGAAATTCAAACAGTTTTTCCGCTTGCAAAAGGAAATGAAAGCTGATCTTTCTTTTCGAAATGCTGTGTATTTCAGGACGGGCCGGAAAGCGGTGCTTCGGATTCTTCTGCAGTCGGGCGGAGAGAACCTGATAGAATTCACATTTTTCCCTGTACATTTCCGTTTTTTCTGGTATAATGGACATCGTTTGGCGCGGATAGGCAGCATCCGCGCCCTGTTGAGAATGAAAGGAGTTAATTCATGCAAGCCATAAAATCCATCGCGAAACGGTACAACGAAACCAGCCTGATCCTTCGTATTCTGGTGGGCCTTGTCATCGGCACGGTGCTGGCGCTGGTCGCACCCGGAGCAAGCTGGGTGGCCACGCTGGGCAGCCTCTTTGTGGGTGCTCTGAAGGGCATCGCCCCGGTGCTGGTATTCGTCATCGTTTCCTCCGCTCTGGCCCAGTCAAGCGCCCGGCTTGACCGCCGGTTCGCCACCGTGGTCTGGCTGTACCTGCTGACTACGTTTATCGCCGCGGCCCTGTCCGTGTGCACCAGCTTCCTGTTCCCCCAGACCGTGGTGCTGGCGGAGGCCGCCCAGTCCGACGTGATTCCCCAGGGCTTGGGCGAGGTTCTGAATACCTTGCTTACCAATTTTGTTGCCAACCCCGTGGGGGCAATTATGAACGGCAACTACATTGGCATTCTGTTCTGGGCCTGTCTGTTTGGCCTTGCCATGAAAGGCATCGGCTCTGAGACCACGAAGCAGTTTCTTGCAAACACCGCCGATGCCGTATCCCAGATTGTCCGCTGGATCATCAATCTGGCTCCCTTCGGCATCCTGGGTCTGGTGTACGCCAACGTATCGGGCAATGGTCTTGCCATCTTCACCCAGTACGGCAAGCTCCTTGCCCTGCTGGTGGGCACCATGCTGGCCATGGGCCTCATCGTCAACCCCATCATCATCTTCGCCTATCTGCGCTGCAATCCCTACCCGCTGGTTTTCCGCTGCCTGAAGGAGTCCGGCCTGACGGCCTTTTTCACCCGCTCCTCCGCCGCCAACATCCCCGTGAATATGGCCCTGTGCGAGAAGCTGGGCATGGATAAGGACATGTACTCCGTGTCCATTCCCCTGGGGGCCACCATCAATATGGACGGCGCGGCGGTGACCATCACCATCATGACCCTGGCCGCTGCCAATACCCTTGGTATTCCCGTATCCTTCTCCGCCGCCATTGTACTGGCCTTCATGAGTGCGCTGGGCGCCTGCGGCGCTTCCGGCGTGGCTGGCGGCTCTCTGCTGCTGATTCCCATGGCCTGCTCTCTGTTCGGCATCTCCAATGACATCGCCATGCAGATGGTGGGCGTAGGCTTCATCATCGGCGTGGTGCAGGACTCCGTGGAAACCGCTCTGAATTCCGCCGGCGACGTGGAATTCGCCGCCACTGCCGAGTTCTACCAGTGGCGCAAGGAGGGGAAACCCCTTCCCAAGTTTCTGAAAAAATAAACGCAAAGTCCCCTGACGCAGTTTATCCGCTGCATCAGGGGGCTTTTTCTGTTCATTCCATTCCTATACAATCATTCCAGGGTCAGCACCCAGCTGTCCAGCCAGCGAAGCTTTTCCGTAATGAAGGCCGCATCCACTGCCTGTCCGGCGAGAACCGGGTAGAACAGCAAAAACAGGCCGAAGACCACCGCGCCATAGCCGATGCATACAGCCATCAGCCCCCGCCTGGAGAGCCTGTCCTTCCAGCAGCTCAGGCTGTGGGCCAGCATCAGCACCACAAAGGGGACGCTGGGGAAATAGTGGTAGATGAAGGTGGGACGTGAGATCAGACTCCAGGGCAGATACTGGGCGCAGTAGCCCACCAGCAGGAAGGCGGCGGTGCGGTCCTTCCTGACCAGCGCCCGGAACACCATGTAGACAGCGGCGGGAATGCCCAGCCACCAGACCGCGGGATTGCCGAAGGCGCTGATGTTCTCTCGCAGGCCGCCGCTGCCCTCGGCGCCGGTGATGATATCGGCAAAGTACCAGATGGGGCGAACCATGATGGGCCATTCGTACCAGCGGGAAGCAAATCTGTGTGCCCGCTGTTCATTGGTGTGGTAGGCGAACATATCAAACTGGTTTTCCAGCATTTTTCGCAGAACCGAGTGGTTGGAGCCATCCTCAAAGGGCAGGTAGGACAGGGTGTAGATCACGGCCGGAACCACCACGAAGAACACCACGCACAGCCCCATGGTGCGCCACGCCCGCCTGCGGTATTCGGCGGCGGACTCCCCGGGGCTCCGCTGGCGCAGAAGGCTGGCAAAGAAGATCACCGCCAGCCCCGCTCCGGCGTAGACGCCCGTCCACTTGCAGGCGATGCCCAGCCCCATGGCCAGACCGCAGAAAAACAGGGGCCGCAGGGATTCTTTGAAGGGCTTGTCCTTCTGCGTCAGGAAGACGTACTCATACATGAACAGGTACATGGCCATGACAAAGAAGGTAATGTACACATCGATGGTAGCTATGCGGGTCTGGACAAAGTGCATGAAGTCGAAGGCCAGCAGCCAGCAGCCCAGGGTGGACAACGGTGTGCTGCGGGTCATCCGCTTGCAGAACACATACATGACTGGGCACATGGCGATGCCGAACAGGGTGCCCACGATGCGCCAGCCGAAGGGATTCATGCCAAAGATCAGAATGCCCAGTCCGATGAGCAGCTTGCCCAGCGGGGGGTGGGTATTTTCGTAGCAGTACAGGCCGTTCAGCAGCTCGTAGGCGCTGCGGGCGTGGTAGATTTCGTCGAAATACATCCCGTTGCGGAAGCCCAGCCACCGGGGCAGGGTCTCCTGCTCGTCGAAAAGACCGGGGTAGAATTCGATGTTTTCCGGCAGAATGCGGCTGCCGTTTTCGTCCACGAACACCAGCTCCTTCACCGGCACCTCCCGGTCAAAGCTCAGCGTGATGACCAGCTTGTCCCCCTGCATATCCCATTGAGGCAGGGATACGGACTGCCAGGTGAAGACCTTGCCAAAGCTGATCTCCTGCTGGTGAAAGTAGTTCTGCAAATCGTCCAGAGAGGAATAACGCACCGTCACCGCCGGATCCTGCCGGGGATCCGGCTGAGGGCCGTCAAACCAGCACATGGCAGAGGGAGATTCGGAAAAGACGAAGCAGTAGCCGCAGTCTGGGCCGAGGGTCATGGCGTTTTCCGGCGCGACGCGGCTGCCGAGATCGTGGAGGGCAAACAGGCTGTAGAGCACCGTGATGGCGCACAGAAGCAGCCAGTCCAGCCTTGACAGGCGGCAGGACTTGTCCATTTTGGAGGCCCCCTTTCTACAAGATGATTGCAGTATACCACGCCGGTGCGCCGGATTCAACCTGAATTCTGCAAAAAATATCCAATACCCAGGTAATCTCACAAATTACTGCATTCATAATAGGATTAATCTTGGAAAGTCATCACATTTTCGGAACATTTTCCTACAAAAGGTCTTTTGAAATCTGCAGACGTCATTCACATAGTATTATCTGGCCTGAAAAGTTCTGAAAACGACTGATTTTGCGTATTATATATTAAATAATGCGGCTAGTAATTTTGCACGAGATAATTCTTGCGGAATTCAGGTTCGATTTCCAAGAGGAAAACGGCATGAAAAAAGCCCGTTCCATTTGGAACGAGCTTCATTTCATGGTGACCCGTACGGGATCGGGAAACAGAGGAGCGGCTCGGTCGAGCCCTCGCCGGAAACAGTTCACAAGACTGTTTCATTTGATCGTTCGATTCCCGTACGTTTTGATACAATGAAAAATCCCTCCTGCTTCTGCAGGAGGGGATTTCTCATGGTGACCCGTACGGGAATCGACTAAAATAAGGAGCACCCGCCGTCCAGCCGTCGGGTGGCAAGTGCCCACCGGGCACTTGCATTCAGATTGGTTCGATTCCCGCGCTGCCAGAATATGAAAAAATCCCCGACGCAGATGCGTCAGGGATATTTTTCATGGTGACCCGTACGGGAATCGAACCCATGTTACCGCCGTGAAAGGGCGGTGTCTTAACCGCTTGACCAACGGGCCTGGTAGCGGCAATCTGATTCGAACAGATGACATACCGGGTATGAACCGGCTACTCTACCAACTGAGTTATGCCGCCATGTG
>JALFUW010000050.1 GCA_022786995.1 Clostridiales bacterium | reverse complement strand
GATGCGTTCCGGGACGCCATTGGTGATGCCGTGGATGCATTCTTGGGCAATGCACCTGTAGCAGACATATATTGATCTTGTATCGCCGGGCTACCACAAATGGTAGCCCGGTTCCTTATGGGCCTAGAATTGACGCTTACGGATAATTGAAGTTTTTAATTAAGAATTAGTATTACTAACAGAGAATCTATGCTGCATATAGATATAAACAAACCGGTGTATCGCAGTCCACGATACACCGGCAAATAATTAATCTTCTATTCCGTAGAGTGCAGGCCCTTTCAGGTAGTTCTCCATTTCCCCGGACAGCAGGACTGGCATATTCCATCGGCGCATTGTATAGCAGCCAATCAAGATCGGCCATCTGTCCGTTTGTAACATCGTAGTGGTTTTCCACTTCCTCACGATCAATGGTGAGAACGGAGCCGTCGTTGTAGGTTAGCTCCACGGAGTTGGTATCCATGTTGTAGAAAGCGTGAATCAGCTTCATCATACGGTTCCTTTCAAATCATCAAAAGATTTCTTGATTTGTCGTGATGAACCCGTTTCCAAATATTGACTTCCCATACACCGCACGAATTCCGCACCAATTCGCCATGAAAGTATATGTAGATACATGGATTTATGTAACGGAAAAGTTCGGCAAATTAGGATATATTGAAGTTTATAAAGGAATATTGACATATGAAAAGTTCGTTTATCCAACGATACCTTATTTCATACTTTGCAAAACTCCTTTTTTCCAATCGTTCCACCATTATACCCCAGCGTGGCGTTTTTTTCAATAGGAAGAAGTGAAAAACCCAGCGTACATACATACATACGGCAGGGCTTATCCTGTGCGTGGGATGACAAAATAGGCCGTTTTCCTCATTGCATTTTCCGCCCAGCTGTGGTAAAATACGCTGTACGATGAAATTTGAAACCTGAGAGGATGAAAATAAAATGGCGAAAGAGAAAAAGGTCGAGCAGATTACGGACATGGAGGTCGATTTTGCCCAGTGGTTTACCGACGTGTGCAAAAAGGCCCAGCTGATCGATTATTCTTCCATCAAGGGCATTTTTGTTTACCGGCCCTATGGCTATGCCATCTGGGAGAATATCCAGCACATTCTGGATAAGGAATTCAAGAAGGTGGGCGTGGAGAACGTCTACATGCCCATGCTGATCCCCGAGAGCCTGCTGCAAAAGGAAAAAGACCATGTGGAGGGCTTCGCCCCTGAGTGCGCATGGGTCACCATGGGCGGCGGCGAAAAGCTGGAGGAGCGCTACGCCATCCGGCCCACCTCCGAGACATTGTTCTGCGAGCACTTTGCAAACGTCCTGCAGTCCCACCGGGATCTTCCCATGAAGTACAACCAGTGGTGCAGTGTTCTTCGCTGGGAGAAAACCTCCCGGCCCTTCCTGCGTCACCGGGAGTTTTTGTGGCAGGAGGGCCACACCATCCACGCCACCGCCGAGGAAGCCGAGGACTTCACCAAAACCATGCTGAACGTCTACGCCGACTTCTGCGAGAATGTCCTCGCCATGCCCGTGACCCGGGGTCAGAAGACCGAGAAGGAAAAGTTCAACGGCGCCGAGGCCACCTACACCATCGAGTGCATGATGCACGACCGCAAGGCCCTGCAGGCCGGTACCTCCCACTACTTCGGCGACGGCTTTGCCAAGGCCTTCGGCATCGAGTTCACCGATAAGAATAACCAGCGCACCGCCCCCCACGAAACCTCCTGGGGCGTGTCCACCCGCTTAATCGGCGGCATCATCATGACCCACGGCGACAACAACGGCCTGGTGCTGCCTCCCAAGGTGGCCCCCATTCAGGTGGTGGTGCTGCCCATCGCCCAGCACAAGCCCGGCGTTCTGGAAGGCGCCGCGGCCCTGCGTGACCGTCTGATTGCGGCGGGCTACCGGGTGAAGATGGACGATTCCGACAACTCCATGGGCTGGAAGTGCGCCGAGTACGAGATGAAGGGCGTGCCCCTGCGGGTGGAGTGCGGCCCCCGGGATCTGGAGAACGGCCAGTGCGTGCTGGTGCGCCGCAACGACGGCGAGAAGGTGGTTGTCAAGCTGGAGGAGCTGGAAACCGCCGTTGCCGAGCAGCTGGAAGCCGTGCATCAGGGTATGTACGCCAAGGCTAAGAAGAATCTGGAGGAACACATTTACGAGGCCCACTCTCTGGAGGAGGCCAAGGCCCTGCAGGAGCAGAACGGCGGCTTCATCAAGACCATGTGGTGCGGCTCTCTGGAATGCGAGATAGCCATGAAGGAAAAGGCCGGAATGTCCTCCCGGTGCATCCCCTTCGCCCAGGAGAAGCTGGATAGCGTCTGTGCCTGCTGCGGCAAGCCCGCCGATAAGATGATCTACTGGGGCATCGCGTACTGATTTCGGTTGTCTCAGCTAAGGCAGAATGCAGCGAATCCAAGCCTCCCCTTTGGGGACACTTCCCCATAGGGCAATGTCATCAACTTAAGCACCGAAGTGCCGTCAACCACTGTCATTGCGAGGAGCGCAGCGACGTGGCAATCCGTTTTCTCTTTGGTAACAGGTGCAAAATCGGGACGTTGTAAGGGGAACGGATTGTACCACAGGCATTCCCTTCGGTCACCACACCAGTAAAGCGGACTGGTTCGCAATGACAGGGAAATCGGGCCCTGGTTCCTTAAGTTGATGACATTGCCCCACAGGGGGAGCAAAGACCTCGCCGCTTTACCGCATCAGCCCACACAAGCAAAACGACCCGCCGGAAAACCCGGCGGGTCGTTCCGCGTGTCAAATAACACTCCGTAGGGGGCGATTGAGGCACATCGCCCCCCTATGCAGATGTTCCGAATTCGCCGTAGATTTTGAAATAATTGTACACTTTTACTGCGGGCCGATGTGGGCATCGGCCCCTACGGTGAGGAAAACGCAGGTTTTTCGACAGTCTGAACGGCCCGCCGGGTTTTCCGGCGGGCCGTTCTCCATATATGCTTATGCTGGTATTCTCGATTACAGCCAGCCGGGATTCTCGGACTCGGGCTTCCGCTCACGGGTCAGCAGAGCCTGCACGGCCTGACGAACGTCCGCGCCCTCATAGAGAACCTTGTAGGCGGCCTCGGTGATGGGCATGTCGATGCCCTTGGCCTTGCCCAACTCATAGGCGGACTTGGCGGCGTAGTAGCCCTCCACCACAGCGCCTACCTCCTTCATGGCGGTCTGGGCGTCCTTGCCCTGACCGATGAGGATGCCCGCCCGGCGGTTCCGGGAGTGCATGGAGGTGCAGGTGACGATCAGGTCGCCCACCCCCGCAAGGCCGGTGAAGGTCTCCTTCTTCGCGCCCAGGGCAACGCCCAGACGGGCGGTCTCGGTCAGGCCCCGGGTCATCAGCATGGCCTTGGTATTGTCGCCGAAGCCCAGCCCGTCGGTGATGCCGGCGCACAGGGCAATGACATTTTTCAGAGCCGCGCCCAGCTCCGCACCGGCGGGGTCAGCGCTGGTGTAGACCCGGAGGGTGTCGGACATGAAGGCATCCTGGACAAATTCCGCCTTTTTCTGATCGGCGGAAGCGGACAGCAGGCCCGTGGGCACGTCAATGGAGACTTCCTCGGCATGGCTGGGGCCGGAGAGAACCACCACGTCCTTGCCGGTCTCCTGAGCCACGACCTCGCTCATGCGCAGATGGGTACCGGCTTCCAGTCCCTTGGTGACGGACACCACCACGGCATCCTCGTCAATGTAAGGAGCCACGCCTTTACTGACGCTTCTCAAGGGGAAGGAGGGGCTTGCCATGACCACCAGCTTGGCCCCACGGGCGCAGGCGTAGTCGCCGCTGATCTTCAGCCCCTCGGGCAGTACGGCGTTGGGGAGCCGGGGATTGCGGCGGGTGGCTTCCATTTCGGGGATCAGAGCCTTCTCGTAAGTCCACATGGTCACGTCATGACCGTTCTTGCACAGGCGGATAGCCAGGGCAGTACCCCAGGCGCCGCTTCCAACAACAACTGCTTTCATTGCTTTTTTCCTTTCCCTAACAGGTTTGTTTTCCGTTCCTCGCCCTTCAGCAGGCGGGCAATGTTGCCCCGGTGCATCCACACAAGCAGCCCACTGAGGATAAATCCAACGACGATGGGGAACCAGCCCTCACCCCAGTGCACCAGGGCGTAAATGGGGCCGAAGGCGCCGGAGGACAGAACGCTGCCCAAGGAGACATATTTCGTCAGCGCGTAGGCAAGAAGAAAAATACCGAAGACAAGCAGGCCGATGCGCCAGTCCAGCATCAGGGCCACGGTGACACCGCTTAAAATGCCCTTGCCGCCCTTGAAGCCCAGCAGGGCCGGGAAATCGTGGCCCAAGATTACGAACAGGCCGCCCAGCGCCACACCGTCCATGTAGTGCCCAGCGCCTTTCAGGAGGAAGCCGCCCAGCAGGCAGGCCGCCACGGCCTTGCCAACGTCAATGGCGATGACAAAAATCGAAGCGGCCGCGCCGTAATTGCGGGTAAAATTGGTGAGGCCCGCGTTGCCGCTGCCCTTGGTGCGCACGTCCTCATGGGCAACCAGACGGCTGATGAGCACCGCGCCGTTGAGATTGCCCAGCAGGTAGGCAATCACGGCGGTAATCACGATAGAAATTACCATGTTACTGCTCCTCCTTGTCGCCCTTCTGACGGATGGTGATGCGCACCGGGGTGCCCTGCAAGCCGAAGACCTCCCGGATCTGGTTCTCCAGATACCGCTGGTAGGAGAAGTGGAACAGCCTTGCGTCGTTGCAGAAAATGACGAAGTGCGGGGGCTTGGAGCTGGCCTGGGTCATATAGTAGATTTTCAGGCGGCGGCCCTTGTCCGTAGGGGGCTGCACTCTCGCGGTAGCGTCCGCCAAGAGGCTGTTCAGCGCGCCGGTGGTGATGCGCATGGTGTTCTGGGCGTAGACATCCTGAATCAGCTGGAACAGCTTGTCTACTCTTGCGCCGGTGAGGGCGGAGATGAACAGCACCGGGGCGTAGAGCATGTAGCTTAAGCCCTGGCGAACCTTGGCTTCCATGTCCCGCATGGTGTTGGTCTCCTTGTTTTCCACAGCGTCCCACTTGTTCACCACGAGGATGGCGGCCTTGCCCGCCTCATGCACGAGGCCCGCAATTTTCGTGTCCTGTTCCGTCACGCCGTCGTTTGCGTCAATGAGAATCAGGCACACATCCGCCCGCTCGATGGCGGAAATAGAGCGCATATTGGAGTACTTTTCGATGGCATCGTCCACCTTGCTTTTCCGGCGCATACCGGCGGTGTCGATGAAGCAGTATTTCCCGGTTTCGTTCTCAAAGTAGGAGTCGATGGCGTCCCGGGTGGTGCCTGCCACGTTGGAGACGATGACCCGCTCCTCGCCGAGAATGCGGTTGAGAAGACTGGATTTGCCCACGTTGGGCTTTCCCACGATGGCGACCTTGATCACATCGTCTTCTTCCTCGTCCCCGTCATCCTCCGGGATATTTTCCAGCACCCAGTCGAGCAAATCGCCGGTGCCGTGACCGTGGACGGCGGAGGTCTCGAACAGGTCGCCGATGCCAAGGGAATAGAACTCAAAAGCATCGGGATTCACAAGGCCGGTGGAGTCGCACTTATTGACGGCCAGGGCCACGGGCTTGCCGGATTTGCGCAGCATGGTGGCAACGTCCTGATCGGCGGCGGTGACGCCACTGCGGACATCGGCTACCATAATGATGGCGTCCGCCAGCTCAATGCCGATTTCCGCCTGACGGCGCATGAATTTCAGCATATCGCTGTCGGTGTCCGGCTCAATGCCGCCGGTGTCCACCAGGGAAAAATGCCGCCCGCACCATTCGCAGTCACCGTAGATGCGGTCCCGGGTAACGCCTGGGGTATCCTCCACGATGGAGGTGCGCTGGCCGGTGAGCTTATTAAACAGCATGGATTTTCCCACGTTGGGCCGTCCGACGATGGCTACCAGTGGTTTTGCCATGACAACACTTCCTTTCTTACAGGGGTCAATCTATTATGGCACAGTTTGACAGTAAAAGCAACGGAAAAATTTTTTGCGTGTGGAGTGTGGAGTGAGGAGTAGTGGTATCGCCTTCTGCAATGATTGTATAGAGGAGAATTTAATTGACAATTGACAATGAACAATTGACAATTGTGGTATCCCTTCGGGATGATTAAAAATAAACCACAGCCATGAAATACCCGCAGATTTTCCGAAGGATCCAGCCATATACGACATTTTTAATTGTCCCGCAGGGACTCCTTAATTGTCAACTGTCAACTGTCAATTGTCAATTAAAGAACAATTTACCATACTACAGGGGATTTACGGTCGAGGGGCCCAAAGGATGTGCGTCAACCGCCAGCGTTCGTAACGCATTGGCAGGCCGCCCTGCGGCCCGCATTGTCCGCGGCGACTCGCCGCACAAGGAAAAAGAGGAAGACGAAACCGTCTTCCTCTGCATTTCCGTGTGCCTTACTCAGCCTCGACAGCCAGAACCTGACGGCCGTTGTAGGTACCGCAAGCCTTGCAGGCTCTGTGGGGCATTACGGGCTCACCGCACTTGGGGCAAACCGCAACGCTGGGAGCGGACAGCTTCCAGTTGGAGCCACGGCGCTTATCGCGGCGGGCCTTGGACACTTTACACTTAGGGACAGCCATGGTGACACCTCCTTGGTCAAACTGCTTTTCACAGCCTAATTGTGTTTACTTCTCAAGAAGCTGCTTCAAAGCAGCAAATCGGGGATCGAGCTCCTTCTGGCAATTGCAGGGACCGTCGTTGAGGTTCTTGCCGCAGCGGTGGCAAAGCCCCTTGCAGTCCTCCTTGCACAGCAGCTTGGAATCCAGATTCAGGACAAAAACCGTCCGCACAATGTCATCCAGATCGGCGCTGTCTCCCTCCAGAGGGAATACCCACTCGTCTTCGTTCTCCTCGCTGGCCAGCTCCGTCACCAGAACCACGTTGATCGGGAAGGTGATTTCCCGGTCAAAGGGTGTGGCGCAGCGGTCACAAAGCCCATGGATGGTGGTGGAAAGCTCCCCCTCCATCATGAGAACCCCTGCGGTGTTGCGCACCGTGCCGGAAGCCACAACCGGCTCCGTCACGGGGTAGCTGACACCGTAGCAAAGATCACTCAGATCAACGCTGACGGAGAATGGAAGGCAAGCACCCGGGCAGTCAATGATCTTCGAAAGCCCTAACAGCATACTTTTCCCCCTTCTCATAGTCATGCCTAGATATTATATAGGCTCTTAGCCAATTTGTCAAATGTTATTTTCGGAAAAATGGGGAAAATTGCGAACCCGCGGTCAATTTCACCGACCTCAAATGCCATCGTTTTTGGCTTGCCTGTTGATCGTCCATGCTCTGCACCACGATTTCGTTGACAAATACGCCTTCTTTCCCTTCCAAACGTGCGAGCGCAAAGAAAACCGCCGCTTTTCAAGCTGAAAAGCAGCGGATTTTTCTATTTGCTTCCCGATTCTTCCGGGTAGTCCTCGTGGTACTGTTCCCACAGCTGGCTTTGGCCCTTGCCGGTCAAACCCCGGCGCACCAGCTTCTTCACGATGTCGTAAATCACCGCGAACATTGGTACGCAGATCACCATGCCCGCAACGCCCCACAGGCCGCCGCACAGCACAATGGCAAACAGCACCCAGAAGCTGGAAAGCCCGGTGCGGTCGCCCAGAATCTTGGGGCCGATGACGTTGCCGTCCAGCTGCTGCAAGGCAAGTACAAAAACGACGAACCACAGGCCCTTGATGGGATTCTCGATCATAATCAGCAGGGTCGAGGGCACCGCGCCAATGAAGGGGCCGAAGAAGGGAATCACGTTGGTGATGCCCACAAAGGTGGACACCAGCAGGGCGTTGGGGAAGCGGAACACAATACAGCCCACATAGCACAGCACGCCGATGATGGCGGAGTCCAAAAGCTTACCGTCAATGAAGCCGCCGAACATTCTGTCCACAAAGGCCACTTCCCCCAAAAACAGATCCGCCCACCGGGGCTTTAACAGGCTTCTGACCACCATGACGCTCTGCCGGGCAAACCGCTTCCGGCTGGCAAGCAGATAGCAGGCTACGATCAGTCCAATGAGCAGATTGTAGAGGAATTTGAAAATTTTGATCAGGCTGCTGCCCACGCCGCTGACAATGCTGCTCAGGCCGGTAAGATAGGGACTGAGCAGATTCTTCCCCCAGGTTTCCAGCTGTTCGTAAATGGACTCGCTGTTGGTATTCAGCAGCGACAGAACCCGGGCGATCAATTCCTCGTCGCCGAATTTCTCCGTAGCCCACTGGATAAATCGGTTCACCTTCTCAGGAATGGAATTCCACAGATTGCGGATACTGTCATAGAGCTGGGGCGCGATCATAATGATCAGAGCGTACACCAGCGCAATGCCGGTCAGTAGGCTCAGCCCCACGGACAGCGGCCCGGCAGCCTTTTTTGTCTTCCCCGGCAGGGTGGTTTCCAGGGTCTGCTCAAGGAAATTGCACATGGGCCGCAGCAGATAGGCAACAATGCCGCCGTAAATGAAGGGCGCCAGAATCTCCCCCAGCCGGTGCAGAATGTCGCCGATTCCCTGAAACCGATACACCACGAAAAACACCACAATACTCAGGCTGATGCCCCCAAACAGGGACAGCATCAGATACAGATATCGCCGTTTATCGGGATCCTTCAAAGGTCTCACCCCTTCTCTTTTTTTACAGTATACCAGTTCCGTACTTGCGCAGTATGAACAAATTGTGAACATTGCCCTGGCAGCCTGATGAAAAAGTTTACATTTGGGAAACGAACACCACCTTGCCATTTTGCTTCCCGCGGGATATAATATCAAATATCAGTTTCTTTGGCTTCATCGGAATGGACATCAATTGTCCCAGCGAACTGTCAACTATCAACTATCAACTATCAACTGCGAATATCGGAGGTTTTCCTATGTATCCCATGTATTATTACGGCTTCGACTGGAGCTATGTGGTTCTGGTGCTGCCCTGTATTCTTTTGTCCCTGTGGGCCAGTGCCAATGTCAATTCCACCTTCAAAAAATATTCCGGCCAGTTCTCCCGGCGGCATCTCACCGGCGCGGAGGCGGCCCAAAGGGTACTGTATGCCCATGGTGTACGCAGCGTCCGCATTGAGCGGGTCAGCGGCAAGCTGACGGATCACTACGACCCCCGGGCCAACGTGATCCGCCTGTCTGACGAGGTTTACGGCAGCACCTCCACCGCCGCCATCGGCGTTGCCTGCCACGAGGCGGGCCACGCGGTGCAGTACGCACAGGACTACGCCCCCATTAAGCTCCGGGCCGCCATCATCCCCATCACCAATTTCGGCTCTCAGCTGGCAATGCCCCTGATTCTGCTGGGAATTGTGCTGTCCGCCTTCGGCTCCATGTCCGATCTGCTGATTTACCTGGGCATCGCCTGCTTCGGCCTGTCGCTGGTATTCCAGCTGGTCACCCTGCCTGTGGAGTTCAACGCCAGCCGCCGTGCCCTTGCCGCCATCGAAGACGGGCAGCTATTAACCGATGACGAGCTCAGTGGCGCACGGAAGACCCTCCGGGCCGCCGCCCTGACCTATGTGGCCGCCACTGCCGTGGCGTTGGCCCAGCTGCTAAGGCTGCTGGCCATCTTCGGCGGACGGCGGAGGAATGATTAAAAAGGCTCCCCTATGAGGGGAGCCAAAAATGAGAGCCGGCAGAAACTGCCGGCCCTATATTTATTTCGCCCGGATATCCATATGATATTCAACCAAGCCCGTCTGGGTGTTTTCAATGGTCACCCGGTAGCATAGGTCGATGGAACCACCCTCGGGCACAATGTCATAGAATAGGGAAAGGGTCTCCACCCGCATGGCAAAGGCGCCGAAGGGCATCTGATACAAAGAGTCGTGGGCATAGCCCAGCCGGAACACCATCTCCGAGTTCAGCTGTCCCGTTCTTCTCAGGGTCAGCTGATCCTTTTCCACCCGGAAGGTAGTGGTGACCCCTTCCAGCCCTGTCAGCTCCGTCTCGGCGTAGCTGATGTCCCAGCCGCCGTCCCGGAACTCCATGAACCCTTCCGTCACCAGCTCCAGCTCCTCGGCCTCCTGCTCCTCGTAGCTCTGGCGGGAGCGCAGGGACAGCATCACCGTCTGTTTCATCTTCCCGCCTCCAGCGCCAGCTTCAGCAGCTCGTCAATGAGTCTGGAATAAGGAATCCCGCTGGCGGTGAACAGCTTGGGGTACATGGAAATGGAGGTAAAGCCGGGAATGGTGTTGATTTCGTTGAACACCAGTCTGCCGTCCTCCGTGGCGAAGAAGTCCACCCGGCTCAGGCCCTGACAGCCCACGGCCTTGAATACCCGCACCGCCGCTTCCCGGATGCGGGTCTGCAAATCCTCGCAAATCCGGGCGGGAATATAGGCTGTGGAGGTATCAGTCAGATACTTGGCATCGTAGTCGTAGAACTCCGCGCCGGAGTCAATTTCGCCGCAGACCGAGGCCACAGGCTCAGCGTTGCCCAGCACTGCCACCTCAATCTCCTTGCCTTTGATGAACTCCTCCACCAGAATCTTGCTGTCAAATTTTGCCGCGGCGGTGATGGCTGCTTTCAGCTTTTCCCGGTCTGCTGCCTTGGAAACGCCAACAGAAGAACCTGTGCCCGCGGGCTTGACGAACATGGGATAGGCAAACCGGGCCTCCAGAGAAGCAACAATGGAAGCCATCTTCTCCGGCAGCTCTTCGGCCCGAACCAGCTCCCAGGCCGCCTGGAGAATGCCCTCCTTGTCAATGACCAGCTTGGTCAGGGTCTTATCCATGGCCACGGCGGAAGCGGACACATGGGGGCCAACGTAGGGGATGCCTGCCATCTGCAAAAGCCCCTGCATGGCGCCGTCCTCGCCGTTCTCGCCGTGGAGCACCGGGAACGCCACATCAATGGGCGCAGCCGTCACAGTATCGGCATCAAAGCGCAGCAGTCCCTGTCCCCGGACGGGGGAGATGGCGGCGGGGCAGTTGCTGGGGCAGTCCATCCACGTTCCGGCAGGGAGCATGGCATAATCCGTGCCGCCAAAGTAGATCCACTGGCCCGCCTTGGTAATGCCCACGGGCAGGATGTTGTATTTATCTTTATCAATGTGGTTGAGGACGGATTCCGCCGAGCGCAGGGAGACCTCGTGCTCCGGGCTGATGCCGCCGAACAGGATGCAAACGTTTAATTTACCCATATACTCACCTCAACATTAAGAGCATCACTGTAGGGGCGGCCACTGACCGCCCGCCATTTCAATCCGATTCTGATTCTGGCGGCCAGTGGCCGCCCCTACGAAAAAACCGATCCGCATATTTTACAATTTTCCACTGGAATTTCGGAAAATCAGTGCTATAATTGAGCCAATCAACATATAAGGAGGGCCGCCATGAACATCGAACTGACCGCTAAAGAGTTCCGCCGTCTGCTGGATCTGGTTTACATCGGCAACTGGGTGCTCAATTCCACCCGGGGCGATGACCGCTTCCAGGACTACGATGATCTGGAAAGCAAAATCTTTGCCCTGTCCCCCGCCCTGTCCGAGCCGTGGAACGGAACCATCGTCCCCTCCCGAGCCTACACCGAGGGCGGCATCCACGAAGCCATCGCCTACTACGAGGACAACGTATTCTACGAAATCCTCGCCGAGGAGCTTTCCCGGCGGGACATGGACTATCCCGAGATCAACGGCGAAAACTACGACGAAATCGTGGAGCGGATGGACAAATATATGTCGGAGTTCCAGACCTCTGGCGTAGACCATCTGGTTTTGGAGGAATAGAGGAATGTGCCGGGCAACCGGCACATTTTCTTTGCGGCGAGTCGCCGCGGACAATGCGGTCGGCAGGGCCGACAGCCAATGCGTTACGGACATTGGCAGGTAACTTACATCCTTCGGGCTCCTCGAATGGAACTGCTCAGGAGAATTGTGCTTTATTTGATTAACGCACGTCACCGTAGGGGCGCCCATTGGGCGCCCGCTTCACGAAAGCACGGTGGTGATGGCGGGCGGCCAATGGCCGCCCCTACGTTAGGTATATTCCCCTTTACTTGCCCAGCAGTGCCTCGCCCGCCCGGAAAATATCGCCCGCGCCCATGGTGATCACCACGTCGCCCTCCCGGACATGGGCGCTTAAGTATTCGGTAACCTCCGGCAGCGTCTCACAGAAGACGGCTCCGGGGATTTTCTCTGCCAAATCCGCAGAGGAAATGCCGATGGTGTTCCGCTCCCGGGCGGCGTAGATCTCCGCCAGCACCAGCACATCCGCCCTGCCCAGCTCCCGAACGAAATCGTCAAACAGGGCGCTGGTGCGGGTATAGGTGTGGGGCTGGAAGGCCAGCACCAGCCGTCTGTCAGGCATGGCGTTCCGCACGGCGGCGATGGTTGCCGCCACCTCGTCGGGATGGTGGGCGTAGTCGTCGTACACGTCGGCACCGTGAAACTGCCCCTTGAACTCC
>JALFUW010000017.1 GCA_022786995.1 Clostridiales bacterium | reverse complement strand
ACAGGCCATGCAGCTGCCGATTCAAAAGCTGCGCCCCTTTGAAAACCACCCCTTCCAGGTGAAAGACGATGATGAAATGAATCAGCTGGTTTGGAGCGTCCTGACACAGGGCGTTCTGACCCCGCTGGTTGTTCGTCCTCTGGAAAATGATGAATATGAAGTGATCTCCGGGCATCGGAGACTGCACGCGTGCCAAAAGGCAGGAATCGAAACGGTTCCTGCCTTAATTTATGCCCTCGACCGGGATGCCGCCGCCATTGCGCTGGTGGACAGCAATCTCCACCGTGAGAAGATTCTGCCCAGTGAAAAAGCCTTTGCCTATAAGCTGAAAATGGATGCTCTGAGCCACCAGGGAACTTCGTGCCAACATGGCACGAAGTTGCGGACAGATGAAACTATTGGGGAATCCGTCGGTGAAAGCGCTCGGCAAGTCCAGCGGTATATCCGCCTGACAGAATTGATTCCCCAAATTCTCAGCATGGTGGATGCGGGAAAAATTGCCCTGACTCCAGCGGTAGAACTTTCCTATCTGACTGGGCAAGAGCAGCAGAACTTGCTGGAAACCATGGAGAGTGAGGACTGCACCCCATCCCTGTCCCAAGCCGTCCAGATGAAAAAGCTGAGCCAGTCCAGGGAACTGAATATGGACAGAATTTTTGAAATTCTCCGGGAGCCAAAGGCCAATCAGCAGGAGAAGATCAGCTTCCGGGTGGAGGATTTGCGAAAATTCTTCCCCAAAAGCTACAGTGCCGCCCGGATTCAGGAAACCATTTTGAAGCTGCTCAACGATTACCAGCGTAAGCGGCTTCGCGCGCAGGAAAGGTAAGGTGCAGATAGATTATGGCAGAAACAATTAAGTATATAGATGCACCCGAAATCCTGTCTGCAAATGAGCTGGCAACCTTTTTGCATATTTCCCGTGCCGGAGCCTATAACCTCTTGAATTCCAAGGACTTCCCTACGCTGCATGTTGGGGGAAGAAAATTGGTGACAAAAGAGAATGTTTTACTATGGATGAAGAAAAATACCAATAAAATTGCGTAATTTCCCGCACCTTTGCGGCTGGCCCCGGCTGCCTTTATACTTGAATCAAATGATCCGGTAAAAGACAGCCGGGGTCATCAAAAAACAATTTATAGAAGGAGATTGAAATCATATGCCAAGAAAACGGTCAAATGGAGAAGGCTCCCTCCACAAGCGGTCAAACGGCTTGTGGGAGTGGCAGATTATGGTAGGCTATCAGCCGGACGGCAAACGAAAAATGAAGAGCTTTTATGGGCGTACCCAGAAGGAGGTCAAGGAGAAGGCTGCGAAGTATCTGGAAGATCTCCGTGCCGCACCCGAAATCAGTAAAGAGATGGCATTTACGGATTGGGCGGACATTTGGTACGAAAGCATGAAGGGGCAGGTTGCGGAACAGACCTATGAAAGCTACCAATACACATTGAATATCCTGAAAGAATACTTCCGGGATGATCGTCTGATTGACATACGGGCAATCGATATTGAGAACTTTTTGAAGAAAATGACAGATGAAGGCCGTTCCCATTCCTACATTACGAAATTTCGCGGAATGCTGTTCCAGATTATGAAAAAGGCGGAAGCCAACGATCTGATTCGCAAGAATCCGGTTGCCTATGCGGACAAGCAAAAAAACACTGACGCAAAATCCGAAAAGGATGCCTTTACCATTGCGGAAATTCGGCATTTAATGAAAGTACTGCCCTATGACCGGATGGGTATGAGCATTCGGCTGATGCTGGGAACCGGGATGCGCACCCAGGAGATTATGGCGCTGGAGCCAAAGCACATTGAAGAAGACGGCTCCTGCATTCATATCCGCCAGGCAGTTACAATGGTGAAGGGTTCTCCCAGAATTGGTCCACCAAAGACCAAGACCAGCTACCGGGACATTCCGGTTCCATCCCATCTTCGGGAAATTGCCAAAGAATTCAGAAAGACCACCGAGCAATACATCTGGCACGGGGAGACGGTGCCCATCTGCAACCCAAGCGTATTTCGAAAGCATTTCAAGAAAGCGCTGATCGCCGCAGGAAAGGTCAGACTCCTTTCACCCCATTGCTGCCGGCACACTTATGTGTCACAGCTTCAGGCGCAGGGCGTACCACTGGAAACCATTCAGAGCCTGACAGGGCACGCGGATGTGGACATGACAGAACACTATCTGCACGTTCAGAAAGAGGTCAAGGAAAATGCGGCAAAGAAGCTGGATTCGCTGTTCAAAAAAGGAAAACCGACCCTTCACATCGCGTGAATAGGCCAGTTCAAGTACAATTCAAGTACGGTGGCTTTCTCCCATAATAGCTTGAAGATAGAATGTAAGAAAAAGTCCGTGAAATCATACGATTTCACGGACTTTTTCTGCTTTTTCGTTAGCTTTCTGGTGGAGATAAGCGGGATCGAACCGCTGACCTCTTGAATGCCATTCAAGCGCTCTCCCAGCTGAGCTATACCCCCATATATGGAGAAAGCCGGAAAAAGCTGAATTGTTGAACTATTAAGTTGAGGAACGTGGGGTATGTGAACGGTAGCTTTGGGCTCCCAGGTGAGCTATACCCCCATATTCAGTTTGCTTTGATCTACCGTGCCTCCACAGGAAGCACGGTAAAAAATGTGGTGGAGATAAGCGGGATCGAACCGCTGACCTCTTGAATGCCATTCAAGCGCTCTCCCAGCTGAGCTATACCCCCATATTTGACTGTCGCCTGCCGACGACCTCTGTATTTTACCATAGATCCCGAAAATGTCAAGTATTTTTTCATATTTTTCTCATTTTTCTTTTGCGTTCGGAAACAGCGAAATTTGGGAAAATTACACTTCCATTTCGGCGGGATTCACAGTATAATAAACCCGATAGAAATTGCCTGCGGGCTTATTCCGGGAGGTTTTTATGGCAGCATTGATTCTTTCCCCTAACGACAAAAAACGGCTGGATGCCGGGTTTGCGGCGGTCTTTGGCGGCACAGCGGAGCGGTATTTCTCCGCACCGGGCCGTACCGAGGTCAGCGGCAACCACACCGATCACCAGCGTGGTCGGGTACTGGCGGGCGCGGTGAATCTGGATACCGTGGCGGCGGTGCGGGCAAACGGTACCGACGTGATCCGGGTCCAATCCAAGGGCTACCCCCTGTGTCAGGTACGGCTGGATGCGCTGGAGCCTGTGGCGGCGGAGATCAATTCCACACCGGCTCTGATCCGGGGCGTAGCGGCTCGATTTTCACAGCTGGGCTGCGAAGTTGGCGGATTTGACGCCTACTGTGAATCCACCGTACTGCCCGGTTCCGGCCTCAGCTCCTCTGCCGCTTTTGAGGTGCTGATTGGAACCATCATCAACCATCTGTTCTTTGACGGAAGGGTTTCCCAGCCGGAGATTGCCCAGATTGGCCAGTACGCGGAAAATGTCTTTTTCGGCAAGCCCTGCGGACTGATGGATCAGACAGCCTCCGCTGTGGGCGGTCTCGTCACCATCGACTTTGCCGATAAAGAGCACCCGGATATCCGGCCGGTTCACTTTGACTTTTCGACCACGGGCCATGCCCTGTGCATCATCGATTCCCGGGCCGACCATGCGGATCTGACCGACGAATATGCCGCCGTTCCCGGGGAAATGAAGGCGGTCTGCGAATACTTTGGCAAGGATGTGGTGACGGAGATTCCCGAGGAGGACTTCTACGCTGCCATCCCGGCCCTGCGGGAAAAGTGCGGTGACCGTGCGGTGATGCGGGTCATCCACGAATACAACGAAAACCGCCGGGTACCCCAGCAGGTGGCCTGTCTGGAAAGGGGCGACTTTGAAGGCTTCCTGCGGCTTACAAAGGAATCCGGCTACTCCAGCTGGATGTATCTTCAAAATGTGGTTCCCGCGGGCTATGTAAAACAGCAGGCCATGGCGGTGGCGCTGGGTCTGTGTGAGCACTACTTGCAGGGCCGGGGCGCTTACCGGGTTCACGGCGGCGGCTTCGCCGGAACGGTGCAGGCCTTTGTACCCTTCGATCTGTTGGATTCTTTCCGTGCCGGCATTGACGCGGCTCTGGGAGAGGGAGCCTGCCATGTGCTGTCCATCCGGCCCCAGGGCGGCGTAGAGATGGAGGTTGAAGCGTGAGAATCGAGACTTACATTGATTCCCTCGTTTCCTATGCCATGAACCGGGGGCTTGCCGAGCCGGTTGACCATCAGGTACTCACCAACCGTCTGCTGGATATCCTGCGAAAGGACGACTACGAACCCTCCGCGGAACCCCAGAGCGAGGATCTGGAGGAGATTCTGGGTGGAATTCTGGACTACGCCGTGGAAAGGGGCCTGTGCGAGGACAATATCACCGCCCGGGACATCTTCGATACACGAATTATGGGTTCGGTAACTCCCATGCCGAGGGAAGTGGTGCGCACCTTTGAAGAAAAGTATGCCCTTAGCCCGGTGGAAGCGACGGACTGGTACTATCGGTTCAGCTGCGACACGGACTATATCCGCCGCTACCGCATTGCCAAGGATATGCGCTGGAAGTATTCCAGTGACTACGGCGAAATGGACATCACCATCAATCTGAGTAAGCCGGAGAAGGATCCCAAGGCCATTGCCGCCGCGAAAAACGCCCCTCAGACGGCCTACCCCAAGTGCCAGCTGTGCCGGGAGAACGAGGGCTATGCCGGGCGCATGAACCATCCCGCCCGGGCCAACCACCGCATCATCCCCATACGGGTCAGCGGGGAAGACTGGTGCCTGCAATACTCGCCCTACGTCTATTATAATGAGCACTGCATTGTGTTCAATTCCAAACATGTTCCCATGAAGATCGACCGCAGCGCCTTTGAAAAGCTATTGGATTTTGTGAAGGCATTTCCTCATTATTTCGTCGGCTCCAACGCCGATCTGCCCATTGTGGGCGGCTCCATCCTGAGCCATGAGCATTTCCAGGGCGGTCATTACCGCTTTGCCATGGAGAACGCCGGGATGGAGCGGGAAGTGACCTTCAAGGGCTACGAGGATATCCACGCGGGGATTGTGAAGTGGCCTATGAGCGTCATCCGTCTGGACGGCAAAGACCCGGTAAGGCTTGCCCAGCTGGCGGACAAAATTCTTATCTGCTGGCGGGGCTATTCCGACGAAGCCGTGGGCGTTGTGTCCTTCTCTGACGGAGAACCCCACAACACCATCACTCCCATTGCCCGACGCAGGGGAGAGCTGTACGAGTTGGATCTGGTACTGCGGTGCAACATCACTACCCCGGAGCATCCGTTGGGCGTATTCCACCCCCACGCGGACAAGCACCACATCAAGAAGGAGAACATCGGCCTCATCGAGGTTATGGGCCTTGCTGTCCTGCCCAGCCGCCTGAAACAGGAGCTGACGGATCTGGCAGCCGCCATCGTGTCCGGGGCGGACATTACTGCCGACCCGGTGCTGGGAAAGCACGCACCGTGGGTGGAGGCGCTGAAAAAACAGTACACCTTTACAGCGGAAAACGCGCTGGACATCATCCTCATGGAAACGGGCAAGGTCTTTACCGAGGTGCTGGAGGACGCAGGCGTCTACAAGAACACCCCCGAGGGAAAGATGGCATTCCTGAAATTTGTGGATGCGGTCAACGAACAATAAGCAAAATGCTCCCGACATGACAGCCGGGAGCATCTTTTAGGTTATTTTTTGAAGAAGCCAATCAGCCCAACCACGAAGATCACAAAAACGATGAACGGCAGAACGTAGGTCATGTAAGGCCGCATCCATTTTGCAACCTTCAGACCGGTGCCCTCGTTGGCCTCTGCCATGAAGTTCTTCCAGCCCCAGCCGTAGCGGGTGGTGCAGAACAGGACGAAGATCAGGGAACCAAGCGGCAGCATGAGGTTGCTGACCAGGAAATCCTCGCTGTCGAGAATGTCGTGTCCGGCAATGGGGAGGACGTGGCTCCAGACATTGTAGCCCAGCAGGCAGGGCAGGCTCAGCAGGAAGATGCCGATGCAGGAAACAAAACAGGTCTTCTTCCGATTCCACCCGGTCAGTTCGCTGACGCAGCAGACGATGTTCTCAAACACCGCCAAAACCGTGGAGAAGGCGGCGAAGGTCAGGAACAGAAAGAACAGGCTCCCCCAGAACCGTCCCAGCGCGATGTGGTTAAACACGTTGGGCAGAGTCATGAAAATCAGGGCGGGGCCGCTGTTCACATCCACGCCGTAGGCAAAGCAGGCAGGGAAGATGATAAGGCCCGAACACAGGGCCACCATGGTGTCAAGCAAACTGACCCGGACGGCCTCACCCATGAGGGCGTGGCCTTTTCCGATGTAGCTGCCGAAAATGGCCATGGAACCGATGCCGAGGCTTAAGGTAAAGAAGGACTGATTCATGGCGCCCACTACCACATTGCCCACGCCGATTTCCGCCATCCGTTGGAAATCGGGGATCAGATAGAAGCGAAGACCCACGGAGCCGCCGGTCAGCGTCATGCTGTGGAAGGCTAGCACCCATAGGAGAACAATGAGCGCCATCATCATCCACTTGGTGACCCGCTCCAAGCCCTTCTGCACCCCCAGAGAGATGACAGAGAATCCCACCACCACGACGATGCCCATATAGACAGTCATTTTTACGGGAGAACCCAGCATCTCCATGAATTTGCCCTCAATGGCGGCTGCGTCCAGTCCCGTGAAAACGCCGGCGGCGGTGTCCACAAAATACTGGAGCATCCAGCCGGCAACGGTGGTATAGAACATCATCAGAACGATGTTGCCCAGCAGGCATACATAGCCATGCCAGCCCCACTTGCTGCCGGGCTTTAGCTGTCCGTACATTTTCAGGGGGCTTTTCTGGGCCGCCCGGCCCATGGCGAATTCCATGGTCAGTACGGGAACGCCCAGCACCAGAAGAAACAGCAGGTAGATGAGCACAAAAGCACCGCCGCCGTACTGGCCGGTCATCCAGGGGAATTTCCAGACGTTGCCGATGCCGATGGCACAGCCCGCGCTGAGTAGAAGAAAGCCCAGACGGCTTCCCAGGTGTTCACGCTGCATAGCAGAACCTCCAACAATGAATATTTGTAATGCTCTTTACGGGACAATTTAGGAAATAAATCCTTAGAATTAACCCTTTGAATTATATAGATTCCTCGGGGAAAAGTCAATGTTTTTGCTTGGCATTTTGGAAATAGAGCGTATAATAAGAGAAGGGGAGGGGAGAGCGTATGCTGCAAATCACGGCTTTGATGGATAATCGGCTCACCGGGCGGAAGGATCTTCTGTGCGAGCACGGGCTGTCGCTGTATGTGGTTTCCGAGGGGAAAACCGTCCTGTTCGACTGCGGCAGCAGTGAAAAAATGCTGTATAACGCGAAAAAACTGGGCATTGATCTGGGAAAGCTGGACGCGGTGGTGCTCAGCCATGCCCATTATGACCATGCGGGGGGATTCCGTTTTTTGGCGGAGCAGTACCCGGTGGGGCGGGTGTACACCGGCACCGGGTTTTTTGAACCAAAGTATGCCCGCTCAGACAATTGTGAAAGGAACCTGTCCGCTGGCTTTGACGAGGATTTTCTGAATAAGCAGGGAATTGCCCACAACACGGTGGACGGGGTGGCAGAGATTCTGCCCGGCATCTATGCCATTTCCGGCTTTCCCCGGCGGGAACCCATGGAGACGATCCCGGATCGTTTCCTGCGGTTGACAAGAGCGGGCTTTGTTCCCGACGATTTCCCGGATGAACTGTGCCTTGCGCTGGAAACTGACGAGGGAATTGTGCTGCTGGTGGGCTGCGCCCACCCGGGAATCCTGAATATGACACGCCATGTGGGCAGCTTGCTGGGCAAACCCATTCGGGCAGTCTTCGGCGGCACCCATCTCGTCGAGGCGGATGAACTGCGTGTGCGGCGAACCGTGGAGGAACTGGGGCGGATGGGTGTGACGCTTTTGGGGTTGAGTCACTGCTCCGGGGAAAGGGCGGAAAGCCTGATCCGGCAGTGTAACGATATTGCGGCCTGCCATCTTGGCCCCGGGGACTGCGTGCATTTTGATTGAGAGATACACAGTGTTCACATTTATTCTATTTACTTTTGACCGGTGAAATGCTATAATCTATAGATAATGCGGAAAAGGAGGCGGATAAATGCGCCGTTATATCGAAGAACTGAAAGACTTTATGAAAAAAGGCGATATGGTTCTGTTGATTCTGTGCCTGGTTGTGGCGGGCTTTGGCGTCATCTGCATCGCCAGCGCCACCTCTGCCGAGAAATTCGGCAGCAACATCAAGTACCTGATCATTCAGGTGGTCTCCATCGGTCTGGGTACGATCATGTACGCAATGGTATCCTCCATCGATCTGGATTTCCTGTCGGAGCACCGGGGGATCATGGTGGCGTTTAATATTTTCCTGCTTCTCATGCTGATCAGCCCTCTGGGTACGGATAACAATACCGGCAACCGAAGCTGGATTAACACTGGCATTGTCATGGTGCAGCCAGCGGAGATTTGTAAGATTACCTACATTATTATTAACGCATCGGTGATGGCCTCCCACCAGAACCGAATTTCCCACCCGATTTCTGTTGCGCATATGCTTTTGCATTTGGGCATTCTGGTGGGCCTGAATCTGGCTCTGTCGTCGGATATGGGCGTGTCCCTGATCTTCGTGTTCATCTTTATCGGTATGGCCTTTGCTGGCGGTGTCAGCCTCTGGTGGTTTGCACTGGCCATCGGCGGCATTACGGCGATGTTCCCCATTCTGTGGCAGTTCCTTGGTGAGTATCAGCGGAACCGTATCCGCATTCTGTTTGACCCCACCATCGACCCTCAGGGTATCAACGAACGATATCACTCCAAAATTAACCTCCAGTCCCTCACCGGCGGCGGCCTGACGGGGCAGGGGTTGTTTGAAGGAAACCGTACCCAGAGCGGCGCTCTGTTTGCCCAGCATACGGACTACATTTTCTCCTCCATGGGCGAGGAGCTGGGCTTCGTGGGCTGTGTGGTGATCATGATTGCGGAGCTGCTGATCATTGGCCGGTGCATCTATGTGGGCATCCGCTGTCAGGACTATATGCGTCGGCTGGTGTGCTACGGCGCTGCTTCCGCTCTGATGTTCCAGCTGATGATTAACGTGGGCATGTGCATCGGCGTTATGCCGGTTATCGGCCTGACCCTGCCGCTGATCAGCTACGGCGGCTCCTCTGTGGTTACCATTTTCGCCATGCTGGGATTGGTGTCCGGCGCATATGCCCGACCATCGTCCCTGAGTCACGAGCGATACGTGCAGCCATACCGAGGTTAATTGAAAAACATCCGGGGCATCCGTCATTGCGGATGCCCCGGTATGTATTCATAAGGGAAATCATATTTTGATTAGTTCGTAACAGTCCTCACCCAGACCGATTTTCTTGGCGTGCTCAATCTGGCTGCGCCAGCTTGTGTGGGGGAAGGAGCCGGTGAGGTTGTCAAGGTCGGGCCGGTTGGCCTTCGCCAGCTTGGAGCCGGGCATAATGGTCTGAGCATTGACCGCCTCGGCACAGGCCAGATCCAGCGCGACGGGATCAAAGGAGGCAAACATACCCACATCGGGCACGATGGGAATGTCATTCTCCGCGTGGCAGTCGCAGTAGGGGCTGACATCGCGAACCAAAGAAATGTGGAAGTTGGGCCGTCCGTCCAGCACCGCCTTGGTGTACTCGGCGATTTTGCAGTTTAGAATGGCGGCGGACTGGGCGTAGGCGGGGTGGATGGCCTTGACAGGGCAGGTGTCGATGCACCGCCCGCAGCCCATGCACTTTGTCCAGTCGATGTGCATGATGCCGTTTTCCAGCTGAGGGCCTTCGTGGGCGCAGTACTTGGCGCAGGTGCCGCAGCCGACGCATTTTTCCGGGTCAACCTCGGGACGGCCCTCGCTGTGCATCTCTCGCTTACCGGCATTGGAGCCGCAGCCCATGCCCAGATTTTTCATGGCGCCGCCGAAGCCGGCTTCCTCATGGCCCTTGAAGTGGTTCAGGGAAATGACGATGTCGGCGTCCATGATGGCCCGGCCGATTTTGGCGGACTTCACATATTCGCCGCCCACCACGGGCACATCCACGTCATCGGTGCCCTTCAGGCCGTCGCCGATGATGATGTGACAGCCGGTGGAGTAGGGGGTGAAGCCGTTTAAGTAGGCGGTTTCCAGATGGTCCAGGGCGTTTTTCCGGGAGCCGATGTACATGGTGTTGCAGTCGGTGAGGAAGGGCTTGCCCCCCAGATCCTTGATGATATCCACCAGCACCCTGGCATAGCCGGAGCGCAGATGGGCCATGTTGCCCAACTCACCGAAGTGAATTTTGATGGCAACAAACTTGTCCTTGAAGTCAATCTGATCGATGCCAGCGGAGAGAATCAGCCGGGACAGCTTCTGGGGCAGGGTCTCTGACGTGCCGGTGCAGAAATCGGTAAAATAAACCTTGGGTGCCATAATGTACCTCCTGATGTTTTTCTAAGGATAGTTTAGCCTGTTTCCGCGGGAAAGTCAAGAGCGGAGAGTGGAGAGCGGAGATAGTGAGGAGTTAGGAGTTGGGACTGATACCCACTCCACGCGCTATGCAAGCCTAAAAGGAAAACTCCCCGCCGGTAGGGCAGGGAGCTTCTTTTGTTGAATGATAACTTACTTGGCAGCACCGGCGATCTGGGCAGCCACCTCAGCGGCGAAGTCCTCTTCCTTCTTCTCGATGCCCTCACCCTTGATGTAGTGAATGGCGTCGACGAAGGTGACCTTGCCGCCCAGCTTCTTGGCAGCGTCGGCAATGTAACCGGCCACGTCGCCCTTATAGAGGTCGGCACGGACGAACTCCTGCTGCAGCAGACAGCTCTCCTTGTAGAAGGCAGCCATCTTACCGGCAGCGATCTTCTCCTTGACGGCGGCGGGCTTGGAAGCCATCTTGGGGTCGTTGTCCATCAGAGCCACCTGCACGGCCAGCTCCTTGTCAACGTCAGCCTGAGGCACCTGAGCCTTGTCCCAGTACTTGGGGGACATGGCGGCGATCTGCATGGCCACGTTCTTGCCGATCTCGGTGACGTCCAGATCACCCTCGACAGCCAGATTCACCAGAACACCGTGGGTGCCACCGGCGTGGACGTAAGCCACGGAGGTGTTGGTATCGAAACGGGCGAAGCGGCGGATCTGCATGTTCTCGCCGATGGACATGACCTTCTCCTGCATGATCTCGGTGACGGTCAGGTCGGTGCCGGGGTACTTGCAGCCCTTCAGAGCCTCCACGTCAGCGGGGTTCTGAGTGGCAACGATGGTAGCCAGGTTCTTGACCAGATCCAGGAAAGCGTCGGTCTTGGCAGCGAAGTCGGTCTCAGAGTTGACCTCGATGACCACGCCCACGCCATCGATGACAGCGGCGTAAGCCACGCCCTCGGCGGCGATACGACCGGCCTTCTTGGCGGCCTTGGCCAGGCCCTTCTCACGCAGCCAGTCAACGGCCTTGTCCATGTCGCCGTCGGTGGCCTGCAGGGCCTTCTTGCAGTCCATCATGCCGACGTTGGTCATTTCGCGGAGCTTCTTAACATCCTGAGCGGTAAAAGCCATTTTCTATTTCCTCCTGATACGATAATTGTATGGTAGGGGCAAGCTTATTCAGCAGCGGTCTCAGCGGGAGCCTCGGCAGGGGCCTCGGTGTCCTCGCCCTGACGGCCCTCGATGGCGGCGCTGGCCATGGCGGCAGCGATCAGACGGATGGCGCGAATGGCGTCATCGTTGCCGGGGATCACGTAGTCGATCTCATCGGGATCGCAGTTGGTGTCCACGATGGCGACGATCGGAATGTGCAGCTTGCGGGCCTCAGCAATGGCGTTGCGCTCCTTGCGGGGGTCAACGATAAACAGAGCGCCGGGGAGCTTCTTCATATTCTTGACGCCGCCCAAGTACTTCTCGAGCTTCTCGATCTCGAGGTTCAGCTTGGCAACTTCCTTCTTGGGGAGCATTGCAAAGGTGCCGTCCTCCTGCATCTTGTTGAGCTGGTTCAGGCGCTCCACGCGGGTCCGCATGGTCTTGAAGTTGGTGAGCATACCGCCCAGCCAGCGGGCGTTCACATAGTACATGCCAACGCGCTCGGCCTCTTCCTTGATGGCGTCCTGGGCCTGCTTCTTGGTGCCCACGAACAGCAGGGTCTCGCCGCTGGCG
>JALFUW010000109.1 GCA_022786995.1 Clostridiales bacterium | reverse complement strand
AAATCAACCCCCTTTTTGAATTTTTTTCCCATTGCCGGGCAGGCCCGGTCTCTCCATCCGGAAGCGCGCCTGTCAAGCCCCTAATTTTTGCACAAAGAAACCGCCTTCGTGAAAATCCACCACCACCGAAAAAGTGGGATTTTCCCGGAATGGCGGTATCCGTCTTATGTGAACCGAAAATGAATATCCACAATGACCCCTTCCTGTGGAAAACTCCTGTGGATAAAACTGTGGAGAATGTGGAAAACTTTGAGTTATCAACAGGTATCCCGTCTTTTTTCTTTTCCACTGACTCCTGTGGAAATCCTGTATATGTATTTGCATATCGCCGTCTCTTGTTTGCAAAAGCCTGTGTTACGTCACCGCGCCGGCAGCCCGGTTTTCCCTTAAAAAGTCTTAAGAAAGTTTACAATTCGTAAAAATTGCGTGTCATATTTTGTTACCTTTCCTCTGCTCCCCGTGAAAATTTGTGAAAAACCGCCAAAGGTCTTCCCGTATCTTTTCCCGGCAACCGGGCATACTGAGCGTAGGCGCCGCAGGAAATCTCAGGGGTTCCCTCATCCATGCGGCGATATTAGGAAGCTGTGGAGGTTTCTATGCAGGGAAAAGTGGAGATCTGCGGCGTGAATACGTCCAAACTCAGCGTTTTGTCCCCTGTGGAAATGGACGTACTGCTCCGCCGGGCCCGACAGGGGGATACGGACGCCCGCCAGAAGCTGATTGAAGGCAATCTGCGTCTGGTGCTGTCCGTGATCCAGCGCTTTGACAAGCGGGGCGAAAACCCCGACGATCTGTTTCAGGTGGGCTGTATCGGCCTCATTAAGGCCATCACCAACTTCGACCCGGAAAAGCAGGTGAAGTTTTCCACCTACGGCGTGCCTATGATCGCCGGGGAAGTGCGGCGGTATCTCCGGGACAACAGCGCCATCCGGGTCTCCCGGTCTATCCGGGATGTTGCCTACCGGGTTTTACAATGTAAGGACGCCATGACCGCCCGGATGGACCGGGAGCCGACGCTGGAGGAGATTGCCCGGGAGCTGGGGCTTCCCCAGGAGGAGGTCAGTCAGGCGCTGGACGCGGTGTGCGCCCCGGTAAGCCTGTTCGATCCCGTCTACGCCGACGGCGGCGACCCTCTGACGGTGATGGATCAGGTTCGGGACACCAAAAACACCGAGGACGGCTGGATGGACCACATCACCCTGCAAAACGCCTTCCAGGCCCTGAACGACCGGGAAAAGCAGATTTTATCCCTTCGTTTCTACGATGGCAAAACCCAGATGGAGGTTGCAAGCACGCTGGGCATCTCTCAGGCCCAGGTGTCCCGGCTTGAAAAAGGAGCCATCGGCGCCATGCGAAAGTCCGTCACCGTTTCGTAGAAGTGAGGAGTGAGGAGTGTGGAGTGAAATAATAACTCCGAACTCCTCACTCCTAACTCTCCACACTTTCCATCATATCGCCCGCCAGAAGCGCATAGACTGCACCAAAAGGGGGCGTAGGTATGTCCATGAATTTTTCCGACCTGCAGTGCAAGGAGGTCATCTGCGTCAGCAACGGCCAGCGGCTGGGGTTTGTGTCCGACATTCAGATTGAGATTCCCGAGGGGCACGTCTGTGCCATCGTGGTGCCCGGCCCCTGCCGGATTCTGGGGATTGCGGGACGGCACGAGGACTTCATCATTCCCTGGAGCTGCATCAAAAGAATCGGCCCGGACATTGTGCTGGTGGACACCAAGCCCAACGACTGCCGGGTACCGAGAAAGAAGCTGCTGGGGTAGTTGAGAATTGACAATTGACAGTTGACAATTGAAAATTGTTCATATCGGTTTCCGTCAGCAAACCGACAAATTGGAATTTGGCGGCGAGTCGCCGCTGACAATGCGGGCCGCAGGGCGGCCAGCCAATGCGTCACGAACGCTGGCGGTCAACCAACATCCTTTGGGCCCCTCGACCATGAGCTGTTACGAATAAACGGAATTTGTTGGTTTGTAACCGTAGGGGCGGCCATTGGCCGCCCGCAGCGTTGGGCGTGGTACGCTCTCCGTTTTGACGGTAAAGCGCAAAATGCCGGAACCTTTCGGGCGGCCAATGGCCGCCCCTACGGTGGCATATGGATTGCTGCAAATTGCAATTTGTCCCGAAGGGATACCACAACTGTCAACTATCAACTGTCATTGTCAATTGTCAATTCGATTATTTCCAAATTTTTTTGGAAATAATACTTGCAAATTCCGCCGCAATCCTATATAATGATTCGGCATGGGATTTTCCCATGACTTTACACACCACACACCCGGGGATCGCGGGCTCCAGTGCTTCGAAAAGAGGCGGGCACGCGGGATGATCGGGGTGGAGGAAAAACAAAAGGAGAAAATCAAAATGGCTGTCGTATCTATGAAGCAACTGCTGGAGGCCGGCGTGCACTTCGGTCATCAGACCCGCCGCTGGAACCCCAAAATGGCCCCCTACATCTACACCGAGCGTAACGGTATCTACATCATCGACCTGCAGAAGACCGTTAAGAAGCTGGAGGAGGCTTACAACTTCGTTCGTGACACTTCCGCAAATGGCGGCAACATCCTGTTCGTCGGCACCAAGAAGCAGGCTCAGGATGCCATCAAGGAAGAGGCTGCCCGCTGCGGCGGTTACTACGTCAACTCCCGCTGGCTGGGCGGCATGCTGACCAACTTCCGCACCATGCGCTCCCGTATCGACCGTCTGGCTCAGCTGAAGAAGATGGAAGAGGACGGCACCTTCGCCATGCTGCCCAAGAAGGAAGTCATCAAGCACCAGGGCGAGATTGCCAAGCTGGAGAAGTACCTGGGCGGCGTGAAGGAAATGAAGAAGATTCCCGCTGCCATGTTCATCGTTGACCCCCGCAAGGAGCGCAATGCCATCGCCGAGGCCAAGAAGCTGAACATCCCCGTTGTGGCCAGTGTCGATACCAACTGTGATCCCGACGAGATCGACTACGTCATTCCCGGCAACGACGACGCGATCCGCGCCATCCGTCTGATCGCCTCTGCCATGGCCAGCGCCGCCATTGAGGGCCGTCAGGGTGAGGATACCGAGGTTCCCGCTGAGGCTCCCGCCGAGGCCGCCGCTGAATAAGCTCGCCCCTACCATACAATATACGTATCAGGAGGAAATAGAAAATGGCTTTTACCGCTCAGGATGTTAAGAAGCTCCGTGAAATGACCAACGTCGGCATGATGGACTGCAAGAAAGCCCTGCAGGCCACCGACGGCGACATGGACAAGGCCGTTGACTGGC
>JALFUW010000031.1 GCA_022786995.1 Clostridiales bacterium | reverse complement strand
GGTCAGCATGGACACGAAGTTGGTGTAAGCCACGTACACCTCGTCGTACTGTCCGTCCAAGAAAGCCCGGCTTACCTGCTTGGCCATGGAGAAGCAGTCACCGATACCCACGGAAGCAGCCTCTGCGTAGGAATCCGTCAGAACGGGAATGCCCTTACTCTTGAAGCTGTCCACGGCCTTCTTGCCGATGGGCAAAACGGTGGCTTCCTTATCCTGAATCTGGGAATAGACCAGCTTCAACACATTGCTGTTATAGCCGCCGGCAAGGCCCCGGTCGCCCGCAATGACAACGTACAGGACCTTCTTGCCCTCCCGTTTTTTGAGGTACGGGGAGGAAAAGTCCCGGTTGGAGCGGGTGATAGTTTCGATGGTATCCCGCAGAATTTCAAAATAAGGGCGGGAATTGGCGATCTGCGCCTGGGCGCGGCGAAGCTTGGAAGCAGCGACCATTTCCATGGCTTTCGTGATCTGCTTGGTGCTCTCCATGCTTCGGATACGGTTTTTGATTTCCTTGGTGGAAACGCCAGCCATGGGAAACCCTCCTTCCTTATGCCGTGAACTGAGCCACCAGCTCGTCCAGAGCGGCCTTCAGCGCGGCTTCGGTTTCGGTTTCCAGCTTGCCGGTGGTACGAATAGCTTCCAGCACATCGGCATGGTAGTTATCCATGTGCTCTTCCAGCCGCTTCTCAAACTCCGGCACATCCTCCCCGGCGATGGAATTCAGATAGCCGTGGGTGACGGCATAGATGATGCACACCTGCTGCACCACTTCTTTGGGAGAACCGTTCTTCTGCTTCAGCACTGCCACGATGCGCTCGCCCAGAGCCAGACGGGACTTGGTGTCCGCGTCCAGATCGGAGCCGAACTGGGCAAAGCTCTGCAGCTCCCGGTACTGAGAGTACAGCAGCTTCAGGGAGCCTGCCACCTTCTTCATGGCCTTGATCTGGGCGTCGCCGCCAACACGGGACACGGAGATACCGGGGTTTACGGCGGGCATAACGCCGGAGTTAAAGAGCTCCGTCTCCAGGAAGATCTGACCATCGGTGATGGAAATGACATTGGTGGGAATGTAGGCAGAAACGTCGCCTGCCTGGGTCTCGATGATGGGCAGCGCGGTGAGAGAACCGCCGCCCAGTTCGGGGGACAGCTGTGCCGCCCGCTCCAGCAGACGGGAGTGGAGGTAGAACACGTCGCCGGGGTAAGCTTCCCGTCCGGGGGGACGGCGGATCAGCAGAGAAATGGCACGATAGGCCACCGCGTGCTTACTCAGGTCGTCATAGACCACCAGTACATCCTTGCCCTGATGCATGAAGTATTCACCCATGGTGCAGCCTGCGTAGGGGGCGATATACTGCATGGGGGCCAGCTCGGAAGCGGTAGCGGAAACCACGATGGTGTAGTCCATGGCGCCGCCTGCCGTCAGGCTTTCTACAACCTGCGCAACTGTGGAACGCTTCTGACCGATGGCAACGTAGATGCAGATGCAGTTCTTGCCCTTCTGGTTCAGAATGGTGTCGGTGGCAATGGTGGTCTTACCGGTCTGTCGGTCGCCGATAATCAGCTCACGCTGGCCCCGACCAATGGGAATCATGGAGTCGATGGCCTTGATGCCGGTCTGCAGGGGGCGGGAGACGTGCTGACGCTCAATGATGCCGGGGGCGGGCATTTCAATGGCCCGGTAGCCTTCCGCCTCAATGGCGCCCTTGCCGTCGATGGGCTCGCCCAGGGCGTTCACAACACGACCAATCAGCCCTGCGCCCACGGGCACGGACACAACCCGGCCGGTACGCTTGACGGTGTCGCCTTCTTTGATTCCCTGATCGCTGCCCAGAATGGTGATGGATACGGTATCTTCCTCCAGATTCTGGGCCATGCCGAAGGAGCCGTCGGGGAATTCCACCAGTTCGCCGGACATGCACTTGTCCAGGCCGGAGGCTTTGGCAATGCCGTCGCCCACCAGAATGACAACGCCGGTCTCACTGGCTTCCATTTTGTGCTCGTAGTTCTTGATCTGACTACGGATGATTTTTGTGATTTCTTCGGGTCTCAGTTCCATACAGTCCCTGCTTTCTCGTCAGAGTACGGTTTTGCTCAGCAGCTCACGCACCGCGTCCAGATGGTGGGACACGGTATCGTCCAGCCGCTGACCGTCATAGTCCAGGCGGACGCCGCCCAGAACCGCAGGATCGATGCGGTTGTGCAGAATGATGTTCTTGCCGGTGATTTTATGCAGTTTCTCGGTGATCTTGCTGCTTTGGGCTTCCGACAGCGCCACAGCGGTGACGGCGGTGACCCGGAGATTACCGTTGTCCTGATCAAAGTGCTCCGTAAACGCCTGACAGCAGTCACCGAAATGGCGCATATAGCCCTTTTCCGTGAGAATTTTCAGAAAATTCAGCACATAAGGATGCACCTTATCCCGGAAGCTGTCATCCAGAACGGAACAGCGTTCGGCCTTGGTCAGGTTGGGAGAGGAAAGAAGACGGACAAAATCCGGCTCCTGACGAAAGCTCTCCCGCAGGGCGGACAGCTGCTCACCGATGGAGACGGCAAGCGACTCGTCCTTCGCCAGCTGGTACAGGGATTCACCGTAGACATTTCCAACTTCCGTCATACGTTATCACCCAATTCGTCAATGAAGCGGTCGATCATATCCGCCTGATCACCGGCGTTCAGCTCCCGGGCAACCACCTTGCCGGCGATGGCCATGGCAAGGTCAGAGATCTCGTTCTTGGCCTCGTTGATGGCTTTTTTCTTCTCCAGCTCGATATCGGCAGCGGCCTTGGACTTGATCTGGGCGGCCTGCTGCTGGGCCTGGGCGAGGATTTCCTCGCTGCGGGAGTTGGCGGTACGCTGGGCGGTCAGCAGAAGATCGTCTGCCTTTGCCTTGGCCTCGAGCATGTTCTGCTCATAGGTCTGTTTGATGGCCAGCGCTTCGGATTTGGCATTTTCCGCCTCGGTGATCTGCTTGTCGGCAGCTTCCCGGCGCTGGTCCAGGATGGCCTTGATCTTATCCAGGAAGAAGATCTTCACAATCAGCAGCTGAATGAACAGGTTGCAGATCTGGGCGATCAGGGTCACGGGGTTTACCGTCACTAAGGACTGGTAAAGGGTATCCATTGCGTTGCCTCCTTCCGGCGTAAATTAAATGGTAGAATGCCGGAATCAGCCCAGATAGTTCATGAACATACCGGGAGCCACGAAGATCAGCAGCAGGCCGGTGACGAAGCCGTAAATACCGGTGGTCTCGGACAGAGCGATGCCCAGGATCATGGAGCTGGTCACGTCGCCCTTGCACTCGGGGTTCCGTCCGATAACTTCACAGGCCCGGGCGGCGCAGTTACCTTCGCCGATACCAGGGCCGATACCTGCGATCAGAGCCAGACCGGCGCCGATGGCGCAACCTGCCAGAGCAATGCCTTTAGCCAGAATTTCCATACGATTATCCTCCTAAAATTGATTCCTTTTTTATTCAAATGGCGGCAGTCAATCGCCTGCGGCCTGTTTGATGAAGAGAGTGGTGAGCGTGCAGAAAATAAAGGCCTGAATGCAGCCGCCGAACCAGTCGAAGTACAGGCTGGGAATGGCGGGGATGCCGATAGTCAGCCAGGGGAAGGTGGCACCCAGAGCGGTAATGAGGCCCAGCACACCCAGCACCGCGGCAATGATGCCAACGACGAAGGGGAGCTTTTTGTCCTTCTTCCGACCCAGTACAATCAGCGCCGCGCCAACGACTGCCACCACGATACCGACATACAGGTTGGAGCCGAGGATGTGGAAGAGGGCGGTATTGGCGGCGGTGAGAGCCGCGTAGATCAGGGTGCCGATAACCGTGCCGGACAGGATGTTGCCGAAGTGACGGCAGGCCATGGACACGGGGGTGAAGCACTCACTCATGATGTTGATGGGCAGCAGGATAAAGATAGGCTCCAAAAAGCCCTTCAGATAGCCGCCAATGCCGGAGGCTTTGATCTTGTGGTAGGTAATGAGCACAAATACCACCAGACCCCAGGCAAGCTCCGTCATCAGATCAGCCGTGGGGCTCCAGATGCCAAGCAGGCTGATGAGGTTGGAAATGACGCTGGTCACAAAAATCGTGCCCACCAGCGGAATGTAGCGGTCAAATTCGGGCCCCATGTTGCCCCGGACGAAATTCACCAGGGAGGTGTAGATCATCTCCGCCACCGCCTGCTTCCGGGAGATGCCGGTGACCTTCAGATTGGATCCCAGCCAGATGCACAGGGCGGAAATGATGAGCATCACCAGCCAGGCTACCGCCAGGGTCTGGGTGATCTGCACCGTGCCGAAGACGGGAACGTTTTCAAAGGTTGCCAGAATTCGCGCGCCGTTGATTGATACTTCCATAAAACGCAATCACCTCATTATATATGAACTGTTAAGCTTCGAAGGTTTCCAGAGTGTCGTCTTCCGGGCCGTCGTCCTGAGCCATGGGTTTTGCGGGGGTGTCACTTTTGGGAAAGAGCCTGTTGCGACTGTTCAGGAAGAAGACGACTACATTGGGGAACAAAATGGGGGCCGCGCCGGCAACAAAGTGGATGGGCTTCAGCACGAAGCACAGCACCACCCAGCCTGCCTGCAAAAGAAGACGGATGTTGTAGCTGAGCTGGAAGCGGGCCTTCATTTTCTTCTTGTTTTCGATTTCCACCGCGCTCTGCACCGTCAGGCACAGAATGGCGAAATTCACGACGGCCACCACCGAGCCGCAGACGGCACCCAGCAGAATGCGCAATAAATCAAAACTGCCGACGCCCACGAGGCTCAGCACAAACAGGGCGGCGATCATCACCGCGTCGCAGGCCAGGGTGCCAATGGCGATGCGGGTAAGCTCCTTACGGGAAGCGGGTTGTAATTTCATGGGTTTCTTACCTTCTTAAGATCAGTGATGGTCGTTAAAGCTGACGGGGTGATTTTTCTTACCGGCAGCTTCCTCCGCGGCCTTGCGCATGGAGCGAAGGCAGGAGCGGGCGGAGCTGATGCTGGTGAGAACGCCTAAGATTCCGAACACCACCACGATCCACATACCCAGTCCGAAGCGGCTTTGGAGCCACGCGGCGACCAGCAGAAAGAAGACGGTAGGGAAGATGGCGGAAAGGCCGAACTGGCCCACCCACATCAGAAGCGAGATCAATTTCATAATTCCTCCAGCCTCACGCAACGTATGCTTTATTATAGCTTTTTCGCCATCAAAATGCAAGGACAATTTGCGAATCTTTTCACCTTCCTTGGCGGTTATGCCCTATTATTTCCAATTTGTTCACAAAAGATTTCCCCAGCCCCTTTTCATTTGGCGGAAAGTAGTGTAAAATGGCACAAAACACAGCTTTCGGCATAGGATATCCGTGAGGTGGTTTCATGGGCTTCTTTGTTCTGATCGGGTTTCTGGCGGCCTACGGGGCGCTGAGCGTCCTGTGGGCAGGGCTTGGCTGGCTGCTGCCGGGGATGAAAGGCTGCGCGGTGGTGTACATGGGCACACCCAATGAGGGCGTTTGCCGCAGATACCGCTGGCTGCGGGGACTGGGCCTTTTCAGCTGTCCCCTCATTGCGGTCACCGAAGGGGAAGCTACGGAAGAAATAGAAGTGTGCGGCCGGGAGGAATTGCTTGCCCGGCTGACTTGGGAGGCAGAGAGATTTGGCGGAGCAGGAACTTGAGATTTTGCAGGGCGCGGTCAGCGCTGTGGTGTATCAGAATTATGAAAACGGCTATGCCGTTCTGCGGCTGAACGTGGGCGGCGGACAGACGGTGACGGTGGTGGGCACCATCCCCCTGCCCGTCGTGGGCGAAAAGCTCATGGTCACGGGCAGGTGGGGCAATCACGCAAGCTACGGCAGGCAGTTCGAGGCGGAATTTTTGGAGCGGCTCATGCCCCAGACCACCATGGAAATTCTGAACTATCTGTCCAGCCGGGTCATCAAGGGCATCGGCCCCCGAATGGCAGCCCGGATTGTGGAGCGTTTCGGGGCGGAGACGCTGGCGGTGATGGAGCGGGAGCCGGAGCGGCTGGCGGAGGTTGCCGGGATTTCCCGGGAGAAGGCCCGTTCCATCGGCGAGGAGTTCCGCTTGCAGGTGGGAATGCGGCAGATTATGGAGTTTTTCGCCCTGCACCACCTGCCGGCGGAGCTGGCGGTGCGCACCTACAAGCGCTACGGCGACAGCACCATGGAGCTATTGTATGACGATCCCTATCTGCTGATGGACGAGGAGCTGGAAGCGGAATTCGGCGCGGTGGATCGATTCGCCATCGAACTGGGCGTGGCGGGGGACGACCCCCGGCGGGTGGAAGCCGGGGTGCAGTTTGAACTGACCTACAACCTCACTGGGGGCCACAGCTTCCTGCCGGAGGACAAGCTGATTGCTGCCACGGCACGGCTTCTGACC
Source organism: Clostridiales bacterium (assembly GCA_022786995.1). Lineage (GTDB taxonomy): Bacteria > Bacillota > Clostridia > Oscillospirales > Oscillospiraceae > Faecousia. The sequence goes on along the minus strand of JALFUW010000031.1, from coordinate 16,143 downwards.
GTAGAGGAGGACACCGTGAAGCAGGCGGTGGAGCGTCTTCTGGAGGCGGACAGGCTGAGTAGGGATAAGCTCGCGGGCATCACCGTCATCTACCTGCCGCAGCTGTATGAAGCGGAGACAGAGTCTGTCCGCAGGCTGCTGGAATTTGCGGGCAACACCTTCCCGGAGCCGAAAAATCTGGATAAGCTGATCCATTCCATTGCGAAAGACAGCGGCATTGACTATTCTGCTCAGCAGCTTCAGGCCATCCGGGAGGCGGCAACCTCCGGCCTATTGCTGATTACCGGCGGCCCTGGTACGGGAAAAACCACCATTTTGAATGGTATTTTGGAGCTTTTGGGAAGAATGCAGCTGCGCTGTCTTCTGGCGGCACCCACGGGCCGGGCCGCAAAACGACTCTCCGAGGTCACCGGCGACGACGCTTCCACCATCCATAGATTGCTGGAAGCGGGCATCGACCCGGCCACGGGAAAGATGTTCTTTGCCAGAGACGAAGAAAACCCATTAAAATGCGACGCGGTGATCGTGGACGAAATGTCCATGGTGGACATACAGCTGCTCCACAGTCTTTTGCAGGCCATCCCCCAGGGAAAACGGCTGATTCTGGTGGGCGACCCGGATCAGCTGCCCCCGGTGGGGCCGGGGTTTCCCTTTGGGGATATGCTCAGAAGCGGCTGCTTGCCCTCGGTGCGGCTGACGGAAATCTTCCGCCAGGCTCAGCAGAGCCTCATTGTCATGAACGCCCACCGGGTGAATCAGGGGGAAATGCCGGAGTTAAGGTGCGTCACCAGTGACTTTTTCTTTATGAAAAGGAACAGTGAGGACGGGGTCTGCGGCCTGATTCGGGATCTGTGCGCCACCCGGCTGCCCCAGAATATGGGGATCCCTTCCGATCAGATTCAGGTATTGTCCCCCACCAGGAAGGGCGCGGTGGGCACGGTGAATCTGAACCGTTTGCTGCAAGCCGCGCTGAACCCGCCCGGCCCTGACAAGAAGGAGCGCACCTTCGGAGACTACCTGTTCCGGGAGGGTGACCGGGTCATGCAGATTCGCAATAATTATGACATTCTGTGGAAAAAAACCGATGGAAGTATGGTTGGCGCGGGGATTTTCAACGGTGATGTGGGAGTTATTCAGTCCATCGACACCGGCTCGGAAACTCTGACGGTTCTGTTTGATGATAAAGAGGCGGAATACGATTTCACCCAGCTCAATGAACTGGAACCGGCCTATGCCATGACGGTGCACAAAAGTCAGGGCAGCGAGTACCGGGCGGTGATTCTTACGGCGTGGAACGGCTCGCCCTATCTGCTCAGCCGCAGCATCCTCTACACCGCCATCACCCGGGCAAGGGAGCTGCTGGTGATTGTGGGAAAAGAGGAGACGGTGGGAGTCATGGTGGAAAACGCCAAGAAAAACCGCCGCTACAGCGGCCTCAAACTGAGATTACAGGGGAAAGTCCAATGAAGCTGTACCATTTTCTCATGGAGCTGCTATTCCCGCCCAAGTGCGTGCTGTGCCGAAAGCTTCTGAAAAGCGGGGAAATCGACCTGTGCCGGGAATGCCGGGCAGATGCCCCGGAGTATGCGGGGAAGAAAATTAACATCCGATTTCTTGACAGTTTTGCCGCTGTCTGGTACTATGAAGGGAACGTAAGGCGCAGCCTTTTGCGTTTTAAGTTTTACAACGCCCGTTCCTACGGTGTTTCCTACGGCAGAATTCTCGCCATGAGGCTCCAGCGAGAATACCCCGATGGCTTTGATATGCTGACATGGGTGCCTGTCAGCCGCCTGCGCAAATTGCGCCGGGGCTACGATCAGGTGGAGCTGCTGGCGAAGGCTGTGGGCAGGGAGTTGGGGCTGTCCCCGGTTCCCACATTAAAAAAGATTCGCAACAACCGCCCCCAATCCCGCTTGAAAGACCCGGCGGCCCGCCGGGCCAACGTGCTGGGCGCTTACCGATTGCTGGAAGGCGCTGCGGTAAAGGGACAACGCATTTTGCTGCTGGACGACATTCTCACCACCGGCGCCACTGCCGGAGAATGCGCCCGGGTCTTGCTCAGCGCCGGGGCGAAGGAAGTACATTGTGCCGCGGTGGCGGCTGCTCGAAAGTAAAGGTGTCAATATGAGTCTGTTTTCTATGTTTTCCAACGATTTGGGCGTGGATTTGGGTACGTCCAATGTTCTGATTTACGCCGACGGCAAGGGCCTGGTGGTTCGGGAACCCTCCGTTGTGGCGGTGGATAAGAACACCGGCAAAATTTTGCAGGTGGGCGCCGCCGCCCGGAATATGCTGGGCCGTACCCCCGGCAACGTGGTGGCTATGCACCCGCTGAAGGACGGCATCGTGTCCGACCACGAAATGACCGTCAAAATGCTGCAGGAAATGTTCAAAACCGCCACCAAGGCGGGCTTATTCACCCCCAAGCCCCGTGTAGTCGTGTCCGTCCCCTCCGGCGTGTCCGAGGTTGAGGAGCGAAGCGTTATCAACGCTGCCATCGAAGCCGGTGCCCGGCGTGTGTTCCTGATCGAGGAGCCGCTGGCGGCGGGCCTTGGCGCGGGACTGGATATCCGCGGGGCCAGCGGTCACATGGTGGTGGACATCGGCGGCGGCACCACGGACATCGCGGTGCTGAGCATGAACGGCGTGGCCGTCTCCTCCTCTCTGAAAATCGCGGGCAACTACTTTGACGAGATGATCGCCCGGTATGTCCGCCGCCAGCACGGCGTGGTCATCGGGCAGGTCACTGCCGAGAGCGTGAAGATTCAGATCGGACAGGTCTACCCCCGGGACGAGGAGCGGAGCATGAACATCAAGGGCCGGGATTTCAAGACCGGCATGCCCAAGATGGTGACCCTGACCTCTACGGAAATCTACGAAGTCCTGCGCCGTCCCGCCCGGCAGATCGCCGACGAGGTGCTGGCGGTGCTGGAGGAGACCAGCCCGGAGCTGGTGAGCGACGTGTCTGAAAACGGCATCACCCTCACCGGCGGCTGCGGCCAGATCTGGGGCATGGATCTGCTTCTCATGGAGCGCACGGGCATCGCCTGCATTCTGGCGGACGACCCGGACTCCTGCACCGCCTACGGCGCGGGCAAGAGCCTTGCCTGGATCAACAACATGCAGGAAGGCCCCATCAACATCGCCCGCCGCCGGGCCATGCGGGGCTGATAAGATAACGAATCATTGCTGTCATTGCGAACCAGCGCGCACGCTGGTGTGGCAATCCGTATCCCCATCAGATGTCCAACTACTGACATTTTTAAGGAGAACGGATTGCCACACCAGTGACATCGGTCACTGGTTCGCAATGACATTTTTTGCGGAATTTTAAGAAAATCCTAAGCTTCTTAAGAAAATCATAAGGTGCCCGCCGATTGACAAACCAATGTCTTCCAGCTATGATGAACGTGAGGAAAGGATGTGTTTTGCATGAAGAAGTGTATCTGTATACTTTTATCCATGATTCTGCTGCTGTCCATGACGGCTTGCTCTGAGAATATCGCCGGGGAGGCCACCGTGATTGCAACGGCAGTGCCTGCCGAAACCACAGCTGTGACGGTGCCTTATCAGGACGGCGTGTACACCGTGTCCACGGTGGATGAATTGATTGCCGCCATTGGCCCCGACCGGGAGATTCAGCTGGAGCCGGGCACTTACGACCTGTCCGAGGCCAGCACCTACGCCGGGGAAACCGGCAACGAATGGTGCTATTGGGAGGAAGTCTACGACGGCTATGAGCTGGTGATCCAGTTTGCGAATAATCTCACCATCACCGGCGCGGGGAAGGGCGTGACCATTCTCTCCGCCGCCCCCCGGTACGCACAGGTGCTGCGGCTGAACAGCTGCCGGAACGTGTCCATGACCGCCTTCACCGCCGGACACACGAAAGAGCCTGGCTCCTGCGTGGGTGGTGTGATCTGTCTGGAGTACGACAGAGGTGTTTCCATCCGGGATGTGGGCCTGTACGGCTGCGGCGTGACAGGCGTGAGCGCGGATAACTGCACCGATTTGACGGTTGCCAACAGCGATATTTATGAGTGTTCCTACAATGGTATTCAGCTGATGAACAGCCACAGTGCAAATGTGGTCAATTGCCGGTTCTATGATCTTGGAAAAACTGAAGAATGGGAAGCCGACGCGATATTCTCTCTGGACAGCAGCTCGGACATCACCATTTCCGACTGCGAAATTTACGACAATCTGTCCCAATACTTTGTCAGAAGCTCCGGTGTGGATGAGGTTGTCTTGAAAAATAACGTCTTCCGGGGCAACTGGGCGCAGGAAAGCGCCTTTGGCACATTTGGTGATTTTGTGACGCTGGACGGCAACACCTTTGAAGACTGCTGGGTCTATCGCTGGTTCTCGGACGGCTGCGGCGCGGTGGACGCCGAGGGCAACACCATTACCGAGGACATGATGAACGGCCTGATTCCTGAGGAAACCGTTCCCGACGGCCCGAAAACCACGGTTACCGTCACCAATGCCGACGAATTCCTAGCCGCCATCGGCCCCAATACGGAGATCGTCATCGATGCGGAAACCATCGATTTCAGTACCGCCAAGGACTACGGCGGTGGGCCGAAGCAGTATTACCGCTGGGAGGACATCTATGACGGCCCCGCCCTTGTCATCGCCGGCGCGGACAATCTGACCATCCGCAGCAAGGACGGCAAGACCAAGAACCACACCGTGAGCGCCGTACCCCGGTACGCCAACGTCCTGACGTTTGTGAACTGCGACAATCTGGTGCTCTCCGGCTTCACGGCGGGGCATACTCAGGAGCCGGGGGTCTGCATGGGCGGCGTGCTGAATTTCCAGAACTGCGAGTTTGTTTCTGTGGACAACTGCGGCCTGTTCGGCTGCGGAATCTTAGGCGTGGAGGCCCAGGGCTGTACCGGCATCACCCTGCGCAAGTGTGATATCTATGAGTGCAGCAACGGCGGTGTGTCCATGTCCGATACCACCGGCATTACTATCGAGAAGTGCACCTTCCGGGACTTGGGCGGCAACAACCTGATGTTCTACGGGTGCAGCGATGTGACCGTGGACGGGGAGCCTATCAACGGGCAGAGCTATAACGGAAGGTAATGGTATGTCATCCTGAGCGAGCGCAGCGAGTCGAAGGATCTATCTGTCTCCGATTTGCGGAACTGAAAAGATCCTTCGACTACGCGGCAAAGCCGCTCCGCTCAGGATGACAGAAAAAGAGGTGGGACGATGGAAAATTTATTGCTGAACCTATTGGACAAATTCTGTGGTGCCATTGTGTCCTTGCCGCTGGTGCTGATTTACATATTCGTCTTTGACCGGGAGCGGGCAAAGCGGCGTTGGGGCTGGATGGCGCTGCTGACCCTGTACTTAAACGCCATGTACATCGTCATCGGCGTGCCGGGGATTCAGTACATCTGCTGGGACCCGACCCTCAACCTGATTCCCTTTCAGGATTTCAGCGCCAGCAATATTGCGGGTATGATTTTGAACGCCGTTATGTTCGCACCGTTGGGCTTTCTGCTTCCGGCTTACTTTGAGCGCTACCGCCGCTGGGGCCGGACGCTGGCGGCGGGGTTCCTCACGTCGCTCACGGTGGAACTGATTCAGATGTTTACCTTCCGGGCAACGGATGTGGACGACCTGATTATGAACACGCTGGGCACCCTCGCGGGCTTCCTGATGGCAAAGCTGGTGTTCGGACACAGAATCGCCGTGTACCGGGGCAGAAAGGACTGGCTGGAGCTGGTGATTGTCAACGCTGTTGTCCTGCTGGTCATCGTGTTCATCCGTTATCCCCTGATGGAAGTCATGCTGAATTTGTTAAAATTGTGATGCGCTTAATGGAGTAACGCAGCTAAAGAAGAACTTTTCTGATTTAGGATGTCATTGCGAGGAGGGCGAAGCCCGACGTGGCAATCCGTTCTTCTTTTGGAAATGTTCGTCATCAGAGTGCGAAAGGGGATGCGGATTGCCACACCAGTGACATCGGTCACTTACTTCGCAATGACATTCGGTTAATCAACAAAAGATCAACATATCTGCGCAACGCCGATGAGCATAAAAATGACAGCGTCCGCTGGATGACTCCCTGCGGACGCTGTATTTTAATCCAATTCTTCCATATCCAGCACATCCCCATCTCGGGTGAGCTGTTCCAGAATGCCGTCCCGCAGGCGGTAGCCCTCGCCGCAGAGGAGGAGTCCCTCCTCGTCCTGATAGAAGTAGCTGCCGTCGGGCAGGGCGAAGAAGGTATTTCCCATGCTGTCGGCATAGGTAATGTCCTCAAACAGCCGCAGGCCGTCCAGAATGTTGTCCTTCACCTTCTGGTAGTGGGGCAGGATATTTACATCGGTCAGTCCAAGGCCATCGGCCCACCGGGGAAAGTCCGGGCTGGATTCGCCCTCCTCCTCGGGCTGGACGTAGACAACATCCGCGCAGTTCATGCTGCCGGCGCTGATGCCCACCACCACGCCGTCAAACCGCTCCATCAGCTCCCGCAGACCGATGTCCTGAAAGAAGGCGTTCTGAGTGGGGACGTGGCCCCCGGACAGAAGAATGATGTCGCTGTGCTGAATCAGCATGTCGGCTTCTTCCGCGTTGAAGCCGTCGAGAATGTGGTAGGACTGAAAGGGCATTCCCGCCTCGCTGAAAGCGCCGGTGGTGTCTGCGGCAAAGCGGCAGGTATCCTCCCGGTTATCGGGATCGGCGGCAATGAACAGCGCCCGGGGGCAGGGGGGAAGCACCCCGCGGATACGGTCGATAAATTCGTTGTCGTTGCTTAAAATCGCCCGGTCGGCGTCATTGACGTAGGGGCTGCTGGTAATAAACAGGGTCATGGGCTGCCTCCTGAGATATGGTATGGGCGATGAAGTGCCCACAGTGAAAGAAAATGTGTAGGGGCCGATGCCCACATCGGCCCGCGGAAAAGGCCTGTGATAACGGGAATCTTCCGGCGAATACGGGATACTTCGGAAGGGGCGATGTGGGCATCGCCCCCTACGGGATGCGTGTATCCGGGAAATACGCCTCCACAAAGTCCACCTTTTCCACCTGAAAGGATTTTCCGTTCAGGTTTTCCAGGGAACCGGCGTCGGTGGTAAAACAGAAGGTCAGCTTGTAGGAGTACAGGGCCTGATAATTGCGGTCGAACCGCTTGTCCAATTTCCCGTACTTGCCGTCGCCCAGCAGGGGGTGCCCGGCGTGGGCGAACTGGGCGCGGATCTGGTGGGTTCTGCCGGTGATCAGCTCGCACTCTACCAAAGACAGGCCGTTCCGGCTGGCAAGGGTGCGGTAGTTGGTCTGGCAGGTTTTGGCCCCGGTCTGGGGCGTGTCGGTGACGAAGACCCGGTTCTTTTTCGCGTCCTTGAACAGATACCCCCTGAGGGTGCCGTCTCTGGGCTTCGGTGTGCCCTCCACGATGGCGAGGTACCGCTTGTCCAGCTCCCGGTCTTTGATTTTCTGGTTCATCACCCGCAGGGCCTCTGCGGTTTTCGCCGCGATGACGATGCCGCCGGTGTTGCGGTCGATGCGGTTGCACAGGGCCGGGGTGAAAGCGTTTTCTTCCCTTGGCCGCCATTCCCGCTTCTGATAGAGATAGGACTGAATGTGGTCAATCAGGGTTCTGCCGTACTCCGCTCCATCGTGGGGATGCACCGCAAGACCGGGGCGCTTATCAACCAGCAGAATATTTTCGTCCTCGTAGACGATGTTCAGCCTGGGGGAGGCCACCGTCAGATAGGCGTTATCCTCTCTGGGCTTGTCGAAGAATTCGTCATTGATATACAGCTGCAATACGTCTCCCGCCTTCAACCGGGTGTCCCGGTCGATGCGTTTGCCGTTACACTTGATGCGCTTGAGCCGGATGTATTTCTGGGCCAGAGAGGCGGGAAGCAGGGGAACGGCCTTGGCAAGAAAGCGGTCAAGACGCTGGCCCGCGTCATTGGGGCCGATGGTAAATTCCTTCATTAACCTTTTCCTATATTCTCGTCAAAGTGGCGGTTGATCTGCTCGGTGAACTCCAGCGCGGCGTTGTAGCCCATTTTTTTCTGACGGTTGTTCATGGCGGCAACCTCCAGAATCACGGCTAAGTTTCGCCCGGGGGTGATGGGGATGGTGTTCATAGGAACCTTCACGCCAAGAATCTCTGTGTAATGCTCCTCAAGACCCAAGCGGTCGTAGGCCTCCAGCGTATTCCACGGGACAATGTTCATTACGAGGTTAATCTCGTTTTCCAGCTTGACGGAGCCCATGCCGAAGAGCTTTGCCACGTTGATGATGCCGATGCCCCGCAGCTCCACATAGTTGCGGATGAGGGCCGGGGCGGTGCCCATGAGGGTACCGGCGGAGACCTTGCGGATTTCCACCGCGTCGTCGGCGATGAGCCGGTGGCCTCGTTTTAATAGCTCCACGGCGCACTCGGATTTGCCGATGCCGCTGTCGCCGGTAAGGAGAATGCCCTCGCCGTAGACCTCCACAAGAACCCCGTGACGGGTGACCCGGGGGGCAAGGGCTGTCTTCAGGTAGGCGATGATGGAGGAGACAATGGCGCTGGTGGGATCCTTGGAAAGCAAAATCGTAATGTTGTGCTTTTTGGCCATTTCCAGCATTTCCGAATGGGGCTGGATGCCCCGGGCGATCAGAAGGGCGGGGAATTTGTAGGAGAACAGCCGGTCAAAGATGGCGCTGCGGTTGGCAGGGGTCAGCTTGCCGACGTAACTCATCTCCACGTTGCCCATGACCTGCAGACGCATAGGCTCATAGTGGTCGAAAAAGCCTGCCAGCTGCAATCCCGGACGGGATACGTCCTCCACGGTGATGCGGATGGAGGCATAGTCTGAGGAAGCGTAGGCGATTTCCAGCTGGAATTCCTCCACCAGGGTTTTCAGCGGTACGGAATAGGTATCGATCATGGTTCCACCCCAAAATCTGTTGTAGTTGACAATTGACAATTGACAGTTGACAGTTGAAATTATGGTATCCCTTCGGGATGAATGAAAAAGAAAAGTACGGAATATTACGGTGCTTCCTAAATCTTCTTCGCATTCATCGCTGCTGTCAATTTGTTTTGCTTCCATTATAGCCGTAGGAAGGTGGAATATCAACCCATTTTCAAAAAAACGAAAAAAATTGAAAAAAGTGCTTGCATTTTACGGGAAAGTCTGGTATCATAGTCAAGCGCCTGTAAAGGGCGTAGTTTGTTGAGTAAACATCCGGATGGGAGGTGCAATAAATGGCTAAGTGTGATTTTTGTGGCAAGGGCGTAACCTTCGGTATCAAGGTCTCCCACTCCCACAGACGTTCCAATCGTGCATGGAAGCCCAACGTCAAGCGCGTTAAGGCTGTCGTTAACGGAACTCCCTGCCATGTGTACGCTTGTACCAGATGCCTCCGCTCCAATAAGGTCGAGCGTGCTATCTGATTTCTCTGGCATATAAAATACGCTGCTTAAGTTTAAGCAGCGTTTTTTATTTGCGGCGACGCGCCGCTAAATACCCTATCAACGAAGCAAGGACGCCTCCGAAGAAGTTCTAAACCGAGCCTGCCGGACATACCCTGTGGTAAACCCATGGCAGGAGCCATCCTCCTGCCGGAATGAGGAGGCTGGCTATGGAGAACATATATGCGGACATTGCCGCCCGAACCGGGGGCAATATCTACATCGGGGTGGTGGGGCCGGTGCGTACGGGCAAATCCACCTTAGTCAAGCGAATTATGGAAGCCCTTGTGATCCCCGGCATTTCCGATCCCTACCGGGCGGAGCGGGCAAGAGATGAGCTGCCCCAGAGCGGCTCGGGGAAGACCATCATGACCACAGAGCCGAAGTTTGTGCCGGAGGAAGCGGTGGAAATCAGTCCCGACGGCGCTACCCGGCTGCGGGTGCGGCTCATCGATTCCGTTGGCTACATGGTGCCGGGGGCCGTGGGGGCCGAGGAAGAGGGCGTGCCCCGGATGGTGACGACACCGTGGTACGATGAAGAAATCCCCATGACCCAGGCGGCGGAGCTGGGCACGAAAAAGGTCATGGCCGATCACAGCTCCATCGGTCTGGTGGTCACCACCGACGGCACCATCACCGATATCCCAAGGGAAGATTATGTGGAAGCCGAGCGCCGGGCCATCACCGATATGCGCCGGACGGGAAAGCCCTTCCTTGTGGTAGTCAATTCCCGCAGCCCAGAGGCGCAGGCGGCCCAGGATACCGCCCGGTACATTCGGGAACAGTTTGGCGTGGAGCCGATGGTGCTGGACGCCCAGACCTTGGACACCGCTGGTATCAGTCGGATGCTTCGGGCTTTGCTGTACACCTTCCCCATGACGGAGCTGCGGGTGTACCTGCCCCGGTGGCTGGACGCGCTGGAAAAGAGCCACCCGGTGAAGGAAAACTTGTATCAGGCCCTTCTGCGGCAGGCGGGGGAAATTCAAAATTTGGGGCAGGCTCAGGATGCTCTGGCCCCTCTGGGAGAGCTTCCCGAGGTGCAGAGCTACACCCTGCGCGGGATCGATCTGGCGGAAGGGACAGTCAGCGTTGCCATTGCCCTGCCGGAGACACTCTATTATGGGATTCTCAGCAGCAAGGCCGGAGTGCCCATTGAGAGTGACGCGGAGCTTCTGGGGCTTCTCATGGAGCTGGCGAAAATCAAGCAGGAGTACGACAAAATCTCCGATGCGCTGGCTTCCGTCAAGGCCACGGGCTACGGTGTGGTCATGCCCGCCGCCGGGGAGATGCAGCTGGAAAAGCCGGAGGTCATCCGCAAGGGCGGGGCCTTCGGGGTAAAGCTGAAGGCCGGGGCGCCGTCCATTCATATGGTGCGGGTGGACATCGACACGGAGATCAGCCCCATGGTTGGGGACGAAAAGCAGTCCCGTGACCTCATTGAGCGGCTCACCGGGGAAGACCCGGAGAAGCTGTGGCAGAGCAACATTTTCGGTAAATCCGTCTACGACATGATTCAGGAGGGCCTGACGGCAAAGCTGGTACAGCTTCCCGAGGAGGTTCGGGTCAAATTCCGGGGCACCCTGACCAGAATCGTCAACGAGGGCGCCACGGGGCTGATCTGCCTCATTCTCTGATTTTTTCTTGACTTTCTCGGTAATTCAGAATAAAATGTAGAAAAATATGCTTATCGGATTTACTCAGCAAAAGGGGAATTCAATTGACAATTGACAATGAACAATTGACAATTTTGGTATCCCTTCGGGATGAATTAAAACAAGTAAATAGAACGAAAACCATTGGATTTTTCAAAGAAAGCTTCCATTTATGGTATTTAATTGTCAACTGTCAACTGTCAATTGTCAACTAAAGGACAATCATGCTGTGTAAAGCCGATATGCACATAGAGAAAAAACCGGGGAGGGTATTACCATGTCCATCAACATTAAGTGCCTGTGGAAGGACCGCAAGCGCCATCTGGGCCTGCCGCTTTCGTTTACCCGCTATCAGCTGTCCGAAGACCGGCTGTTCGTGTCCGTGGGCTTTCTGAACATCAAGGACGACGAGGTGCTTCTGTACCGCGTCCGGGATATCGATACCCGCCGTAGCCTTTGGCAGAGAATATTTGGTGTCGGCACGGTAACGGTGATGTCCTCCGACAAGACCATGCCCACGCTGGTGCTGAAGAATATCAAGGATCCGCTGATGGTCAAGGAGCTGATCCACAATCAGGTGGAGGAAATGAAAATTCAGCGCCGGGTGCGTTTCGGCGAGATCGCGACCACCGACATGGGCGGCGACGACGATCTGGATGATTTGGATAATTGAGACAGGCGGCTCCTGCCCAAAAGGCGGGAGCTGTCCCTTTTTGCCCTTAAGGAAAAGCGCTAAATTGGGATTTGGCGGGGTCTTGGCTCCCCCTCTGGGGGAGCTGTCACGGCCTTAGCCGTGACTGAGAGGGTACTGTTTCACTGACAGGACACTCCCTCCGTCAAAAATCAAAGATTTTTGCCACCTCCCTCAAAGAGGGAGGCAAGAAAGCGCCAAATTCCAATTTTCATGACAACTTATGGTCGAGGGGCCCAAAGGATGTAGGATGACCGCTCAGCGTTCGTAACGCATTGTCAGCGGCGACTCGCCGCTGGTCGAGGGGCCCAAAGGATGTTGGTTGACCACCAGCGTTCGTAACGCATTGGCTGTCGGCTCTGCCGACCGCATTGGCTGGCCGCCCTGCGGCCCGCAAAAATTCACATCCTTTTGCTTTACCCCGGCGGAAAAACGTGGTAAACTAAGAGGCAACGATATCTTCTCTGGAGGAACCTCATGAGACTTAAGGCACGCGCGCAATGGAATTACCCGGCGCTGGGCTTCGCCATTCCCTGCGTGGGAATGCTGTTTGTCATGCTCATCAGCCGCTACGCCCCCTTCGGTAAGTATTCCATGCTGTATTCCGATATGTACCACCAGTATTACCCCTTCTTTGTGGCCTTCCGCGATGCCATCCGCAGCGGAAAGGGCCTGCTGTATACCTGGAGTGTGGGGCTGGGCATGGACTATCTGGGCCTCATTGCCTACTATCTGGCGTCGCCGCTGAACCTTGTCAGCGTGCTGCTGCCGGAGGGGTGGCTTCTGGGCTATTTTTCCCTGCTGGTGCCCATCAAGCTGGGGCTTGCCGGTCTGTTCTTTTCCCTGTTTCTCAAGGAGCTGTTTCAGAAAAACGACCTTTCCGTCGCCCTGTTCGGGGCGCTGTACGGCCTGTGCGCCTGGGCGCTGGGCTATCAGTGGAATGTCATGTGGCTGGATACCTTCGCCTTACTGCCCTTAGTGGTTCTGGGTGAGGTCAAGCTGCTGCGGGATAAGAAAGTGATTCTGTACACGGTGAGCCTGTTCTTCTCCGTGATTACCAACTACTATATCGGCCTGTTTACCTGCTTATTCGTGTTTTTTCTGTTCTTTATCTACGAAATCTGCCGCTGGGGCGGCTGGAAGAAATTCCTCTGCGACCTTCTTCGCATCGGCCTGTTTTCCATGATCGCCCTGGGCATGACGGCGATTCTGACCGTTCCGGCCCTGTTTGCCCTCGGTACCACCCAGTCCAGCGTCAACAAATTCCCCACCTCCTTCCGGCTGAATATCGCCAAGGAGCATACCCTTCCGGGCCTGCTGGACGCCATGCGGCAGGTGGCGGGCAACATGGGCGGCAGTCTGGAGCCAACCTTCAAGGAGGGTCTGCCCAACGTCTACTGCGGCATTATCAGCGTGTTTCTCATGTTCGCGTATCTGCTTTCCGGGAAGGTACGGCTTAGGGACAAGGTCTGCGCGGTGTTTCTGCTGGTGTTCTTTAACCTCAGCTTCATCGTGAGGCAGTTAGACTATATCTGGCATGGCTTCCACTTTACCAACATGATTCCCTATCGGTTCAGCTTCCTGTACAGCTTCGTGGTGCTGTACATGGCCTACCGGGCATGGACTCTGCGGAAGACCTTCTCCACCCGGGGGATTCTGGCGGCGGGGATACTGGCGGCGGGGGTGCTGGCCTGCTCCAACGAGTTGACGGAAACCATCGAACTTTCCCTTTTTGGTGGAAAATTGGATTTTCCCCTGTATTTTGTCTACAATCTGGTGTTTCTAGTGCTGTATCTGCTGGCTATGCTGTCCGGCAACGTCCTCGAACCCATCCCGGAGGAGGCAGAGCAGGAGGAAGTTGCCCGGATCCGGCTGGAAAACAGCCGCCAGCGGCGGCGCTCCCGGGCGCTGGTGCTGACGGTCGCCGGGATAGAGGTAATCGCCAATCTCATCTGCTTCGGCCTGTACTTCCCCGGCACCGCCGTTTCCGACTACCCCCGGGGAAAGGAAAAGACAGCCTCCGTCATTCGCTACATGAAGGAGCGGGAGGAAAATACCCTGTTCTACCGGGCGGAGACCACCCACTCCCAGACCCTGAACGACGGCGCTCTGAACGGCTACAACGGCGTGTCCGCCTTCACCAGCTCTGCCAACGTCAAGACCACCCTGTTCATGCAGGCCCTGGGCTACGGCGCGAAAAACACCTACAACCGCTACTGCTTTGAGGAAAGCTCCCCGGTGGCCAACCTGTTCCTGAACCTGAAATATATGATTGAGCGGGATGGGAAGGATAAGCAGAGCACCTATTTTTCGGAGGTCAACCGCTTCGGCAATACGGCGCTGCTCCAGAATCAGGCCTATCTGCCTTTGGGCTTCCTGACGGAAGCGGCGCTGGGAGAACTGGAGTTTACCACCTCCGGCAACGCCTTCGCTTTCCAGAACGACCTGTTCTCTGCCGCCACAGGGGAGGACGGGGATGTGTGGCACAGGCTGGAAGGGGATAATTTGTCGATTTTGCCCAATGGCGCGCAGATCTCCGAGCGCAATGACACCGGCTACTGCCGCTATGTGACCACAGACAGGGCCGAGGTGATCTACAGCTTCACCGCCGATCGGGAGGGCTTTGCCTGCGTCCACCTGGATTTGCCCAAGCGGAACGAATTCTACGTCAGCGTCAATGGGCTGGAGCTGTACAAGGAAAAGATCAGCCTGCCCCAGATGCTGGCGGTGGGTGACGTGAAGACCGGCGATGTGATTGACGTGCGGATCATCTGCGCCGCGGACGAGAGCAGCACCATGACCGTGGGGGCGGCGATTCTGAACCCGGAGCGGTTCCGGGCGGGCTATGAAGTCCTGAACGCCTCCACTTTGGAGCTGACAAAATTCAAATCCACCCGCATTGAGGGCACCATCGACTGTGACCGGGACGGCCTGCTGTACACCTCCATTCCCCAGAACGGCAACTGGCAGGCAAGCGTTGACGGCACCCCGGTGGAGACTGTGCTGGTGGGCGACTGTATGCTTGCCCTGCCCCTGAGCGCGGGCAGTCACACGATTCGGCTTACCTACCGCAATGCCGCTTTCGTTCTCGGTGTGCAGATATCCATGGCCTGCGGGGCCGTCTTCGCGGGGCTGCTTCTGACCGCCTACCGCTCCGAAATCCGGCACCGACCGGGAAAATTCGCCCGGGGCAGGGGACGCCGGGAGAAATAGTGGTTGTAAAATCCTATTAAATATAGTATAATGCAACGAGCTATGCAAATGGGGGAGCTTTCAATTATGTTTCAGAATAAAAAAATCGCCAAATACCTCACGCCCGGCTGTCATGTGCATCTGGTTGGCATCGGCGGCGTTTCCATGCGCCCCCTGGGACTGGTGCTCAAGGGCATGGGCATGGAGGTAACCGGCTCCGATATGAGCGCGTCCGACGGCACCAGAGAGCTGGAAGCCAAGGGCATTCCCGTGGCCATCGGACACCACGCAAAAAATATTGAAGGCGCGGCCTGCATTATCCGCACCGCCGCCGCCCACAACGACAACCCGGAGATCGCCGCCGCCCGGGCCGCCGGTATTCCCGTCTTCGAGCGGGCCCAGGCCTGGGGCGAGATCATGAAGTCCTATAAGAACGCGGTCTGCGTCTCCGGCACCCACGGCAAGACCACCACCACCTCCATGCTGACCCACATTCTCATGGAGGCCAACTTAGATCCCACCGTTATGATCGGCGGCTACCTGCCCCTGCTCCACGCCAGCCACCGGGTAGGACACGGCGACACCATACTGCTGGAGAGCTGCGAGTACTGTGACTCCTTCCTGAATTTCTTCCCCACGCTGGCGCTGGTGCTGAACGTGGAGGAGGATCATCTGGACTATTTTAAGGATCTGGCGGACATCCAGAAATCCTTCCATAAGTTCGCGGAAATGGCCACCTTCGGCGTGGTTGCCAACGGTGACGATCCCCACACCGTCAAGGCCATGGAGGGTATCGATTATGTATCCTTTGGCTTAGGCGAGGGCAACCGCATCCACGCCGCCAATATGTGCCCGGACTGGCGGCATTTTGATGTGGTGTGCGACGGAGAATCCTACTGCCATCTGGATATGGGCGTGCTGGGAAAACACAACGCCATGAACGCGCTGGCAGCCGCTGCCGCCGCCTGGATGATGGGCATTCCCGGCGAGGCGGTAGCCCATGGCCTTGAATCTTTCTACGGCGCGGGTCGCCGGATGGAGTTCAAGGGGCAGTTTCACGGTGCCGACGTGTACGACGACTACGCCCACCATCCCGACGAGGTGGCGGCAACCATCGCCGCCGTGCGGAACGCCATGCCTGACAGACGGCTGGTGCTGGCCTTCCAGCCCCACACCTA
>JALFUW010000021.1 GCA_022786995.1 Clostridiales bacterium | reverse complement strand
AGTGGGTTGTTTTGTGAAACAAGCCCGACTGCCGCGCAGGAAGGGCAAACTTCTCAGCCCTTTCTAACAGTGATTTTAGAAAAGGCCTCCTAAAGTGCCCAAAGCGCCGTTAAAAGACTTGTTTCTGTTTTTGCAGTTTGCCATATGAATACCTCCGATACTGAAATTAGAACAACATGGCTGTTCTTCTTCGCGATATTATAGCAAATGGGCTTTGTGTTGTCAATGTAAAGAGAAGCGAGAGCGAGAGCGAGAGCAAGTATCGACCCGTGGCCCAAATTTCGCTCCGCTCATTTGTTCCCCTGGTCTGCTACTTGTTGGGGAGTGCCTTCCCCAAACCCTGCTGACCGGCGCTCCGCGCCGGTGTTGTGGCGCAGCCGCGCCACAAAAATCCGTCAGCCCCGCCTGTTGCGTTCTCGCCTGACCAGGCGGAAATCGGAAGCCGTTTCCGCAATCGCCGCAGAGCGGCGCACCCGCCGGAATAGTACACCCGCTTTGCGTCTGTACTGTTCCATCGGGCCAATTCGACAAAACTAGACCTCAAAACGCATTGACAATACTTTACATTCGCTCTATAATAGTCTTAACGATGAGCGATATAAAAAGTGAATATCAGTAAAATTCTCTGCACCCAGATGGTCTTGACCACCTGGGTGCATTGTGTTTTTCCAAAGCCTGATGTTCCCTTTTCCATCGCGTAACACATCGCCCATGACAACTGAATATGGAAAACTTGAAAGGTGTATAATGGGCGAACTATACCCTAAAGGGAATTTCAAAACAGGAGGTAAAAGTTTATTGTCCAAACGCTACAACACGCCCCACCGCACCCACATCATCAAGACCCGTGTGACCGAAGAAGAACACGCCGACTTCATGGAGCGCCTGACCGCCTACGGCATGAGCCAGTCCGAATTTATCCGGCAGGCCATCACCGGCGCGACCGTCAAGCCCATCATCATCGTGTCCCCCGTCAATGACGAGCTGCTTGCCGCCGTGGGCAGGCTGACCGGGGAGTATGGGAAAATCGGCGGCAACCTCAATCAGATTGCCCGGTATCTGAACGAGTACGGAGCACCGTACAACACCCTCGCCGCCGAGGTTCGGGCGGAGCTGTCCGACCTCGCTGCCCTCAAGTTCCAGGTGCTTCGAGAGGTAGGTGAAGCCATTGGCAACACTGAAACATTTAAGCTCTAAAAATGCCGACTACGGCGTGGCGGAGCAGTACCTCACCTTTGAGCATGACGAGTTCACCGGCAAGCCCATCCTGGACGAGAACGGGCGGCTTGTCCCCCGTCAGGACTACCGCATTTCTTCTTTGAATTGCGGCGAGGAGGACTTCGCCGTAGCCTGTATGCGGGCCAATCTCCGCTATGGAAAAAACCAGCAGAGGGAGGACGTGAAAAGCCATCACTACATCCTGTCCTTTGACCCCAGGGACGGCCCCGACCACGGCCTGACAATGGACAAGGCCCAGGCGCTGGGGGAGCGGTTCTGTGCCGAGCAGTTCCCCGGACACCAGGCCCTGGTCTGCACCCACCCGGACGGTCACAACCACAGCGGCAACATCCATGTCCATATCGTTATCAACTCCCTGCGGGTGGCCGAGGTGGAGCGCAAACCGTACATGGACAGAGCCAGCGACACCCAGGCCGGAGCCAAGCACCGCTGCACCGCCGCAGCCATGCGCCACTTCCGGGCCGAGGTCATGGAGCTGTGCCAGGGGGCGGGGCTGTACCAAATCGACTTGCTGGGCGGGAGCAAAAACCGTGTCACCGAACGGGAGTATTGGGCGCAGAAGAAAGGGCAGCTTGCTCTGGACACCGAAGCCGCCGCCCAGGGTAAGCCGCCCACCAAGTTTGAAACGGACAAGGAGAAGCTGCGCCGGGAGATCCGGGCCGTCCTCAACCTGGCCGTCAGCTTCGAGGACTTTGCCCAGCGGCTGTTACAGCGGGGCATCACCGTCAAGGAGAGCCGGGGCCGGTTGTCCTACCTCACCCCCGACCGGGCCAAGCCCATCACCGCCCGGAAGCTGGGGGACGATTTCGACCGCGCCGCCGTCGGTGCCGCTCTGGAACGCAACGCCGCCCGTCCCAGCCTGGGAGCCAAGCCCAGCATCCGGGAGCAGCTTCGCCAGCCCCAGGGCGTCCAGCGCATGGTGGACATTGAGGCCAAGAAAGCCGAGGGCAAGGGCATCGGCTACCAGCAATGGGCGTCCGTGTTCAACCTGAAGCAGATAGCAAACTCGGTCAACGTCTATACCGAGTATGGCTTTTCCTCGCCGGAGGAGTTGGACGCCGCCGTGTCCGCCGCCTTTGCCGCTGTGCGTGACAGCGCCGCCAGCTTGAAGCCGAAGGAATTGGCCTTGAAAGAAAAAAAGGAGCTGCGGCGGCAGATCATCATCTACCGGAACACCAAAGCAGTCCGGGATGGCCTCGCCGCACAGAAAACGCCCAAGGCCCGCGCCGCCTACCGGCAGGAGCATGAAGGTGATCTTCTCCTCTCCGAGGCCACCATTCGTTTCTTCAAGGCCAACGGCATCACCAAGCTGCCCACCGTCAAGGAGCTGACGGCGGAGATCGAGGCCCTGATGTCCGAGAAGAACGCCGGGTACAATGAGTATCAGGAGCGTAAGCGGGAGGCGGACGAGCTGCTGACCGTCAAGCGGAACATCGACCAGGTGCTTCACGGTGCGCCCAGCCAGCGGAGGGACGAGCATGACCGATAACGCCGTCCGGCTGACCTATCCGCAGTACCGGGCCGTCCGGCGATTGGTGCATGACTGCTGCAACTATGACGGCGGGAACTGCCTTCTGCTGGACGATGGGGAGGAATGTGTCTGCCCGCAGAGCATTTCCTATTCGCTGATCTGCCGCTGGTTTCGGGCGGCTGTGCTGCCTCTGGACGAAAGCCTGTGCGCCGCCCTGCTCCACCGCCGGGAAAGAAAAAAGTGCGTCCTGTGCGGTGGCTGGTACATCCCAAAATCCAACCGGGCCAAATACTGCCCGGAGTGCGCCAAGGAGGAAGAACGCCGCAAGACCCGTGAGCGGGTGCGCCGCCACCGGGCCGCCATGTAACGGTTTAGGCCCTTGAAAAGCCCGGTATCACGGGGCTTTTGGGCCGTCCTCAATAGGGGAGCTGTGTACTACCATTCCGGGCCTCGAAAATGGCCCTCTAAATGTCCACAACAAAAATTTGAAAGGAGCCGCCTATGACCGACACCCCCAGCAAGACCACCACCCGCCGCCCGGACTGCGTGACTGAAATCCGCATGGGCAACACCGTCCTCACCGTTTCCGGCTACTTCAAGCAGGACACCACCGACACCGCCGCCGACAAAATGGCGAAAGTCCTGGAGGCCGAAAGCCGCTGCCAGATCAGCCCCGGCCCGTGACCTCCTGCCGGTAGTTCCGCGATAATCCTCAGCTTAAAACTTTTTCTTGTAAGGAAGTAAAAAGCACTATACAACCGCCCCGGCCTGTGCTATACTGTTGCCATCGGAATAGCGGGGCCGGGGCTGTCGGATTGGAGGAAACGATGTTAAGACAGCAACCCATGCAAGCCCCCATCACCGCCTTGTACTGCCGCCTCAGCCGCGACGATGAATTGCAGGGCGAGAGCAACTCGATTTCCAATCAAAAGCGCATCCTCGAAAGCTACGCCCGTGAGCATAGCCTGATGCCCTATCAGTTTTTCGTGGATGACGGATGGAGCGGAGCCAACTTCCAGCGGCCCGGCTTCACCGAGATGATGGACGCTGTGGAGAGCGGCGCGGTCAAGACGGTCGTGACGAAAGACCTCTCACGCCTGGGACGGAATTATCTGCAAGTGGGCCTATTTACAGAAATTACCTTCCCAAAGAAAGGCGTCCGCTTTATCGCCATCAATGACGGCGTGGACAGCGCCCAGGGCGACAACGACATGAGCGCCTTGCGGAATTTATTTAATGAATGGATGGTGAGGGACACGAGCAAGAAAATCAAAGCGGTTTTCCGGGCTAAAGGCATGAGCGGAAAACCCATCACCAGCCAGCCGGTCTATGGCTATCTGAAAGGCCCGGACGGACACTTCGTTGTTGACCCGGAGGCCGCACCTGTTGTAAAGCAGATATTCAGTCTGTGCCTTGCCGGGAACGGCCCCACCAAGATTGCCCGGATGCTGACCGAGCAGAACATCCCCACGCCGGGGACGATGGAGTACCGGCGCACCGGCAGCACCCGCCGTTACTACCCGGACTACCCCTGTAAGTGGTCGAGCAACACCGTGGCGCACATCCTGGAGCGCCGGGAGTACCTGGGGCATACCGTCAACTTCAAGACGGAGAAGGTGTCCTACAAGGTCAAGACCAGCGTTGCCAACCCAGAGGACAAGATAATGGTCTTTGAGCATACCCACGAGGCCATCATTGACGAGGCCACCTGGGAGCGAGTGCAGGAGCTTCGCAAACAGCGAAAGCGGCCCAACCGCTACGGCGAGGTTGGCCTGTTCTCCGGTCTGTTGTTCTGCGCCGACTGCGGCAGCGTCATGTACCAGCAGAGGTATGAAACGAACAAGCGGCGGCAGGACTGCTACATCTGCGGCAGCTACAAGAAGCGCACCGCCGATTGTACGGCACATTTCATCCGCACCGACCTTCTGACGGCGGGCGTGACGGAAAATCTGCGGAAAGTCACCAGCTACGCCGCCAAGCATGAGGCCCGGTTTATGAAGCTGCTGATGGCACAGAACGAGGACGGCGGTAAGCGGAAGAACGCCGCCCGCCGCCGCGAGCTGGAGGCGGCGCAGAAGCGTATCGGAGAGTTGAACGGCATCTTCAAGCGTCTGTATGAGGACAGCGTGAGCGGGCGCATTACGGACGAGCGTTTCATGGAGTTGTCCACCGATTATGAGCAGGAGCAGGCCACGCTGAAGGCCCGTGCCGCCGAGTTACAGGCGGAGCTGGGGCAGGCGCAGGAGGCCGCTGTGAACGTGGAGAAGTTCATGGCCGTTGTGCGGAAGTACACCAGCTTTGAGGAGCTGACCCCCACCCTCCTGCGGGAGTTCGTGGAGAAGATCGTGGTGCATGAGTGCTGGAAGGACGAGCAGGGAACGCGCCACCAGGACATCGAGATTTATTATTCTTTTGTAGGCAAGGTGGACTTGCCCGACGATTGAGCCAGACCTATCCGGCGAGGCCCCGCCGGATGGGAACGGCAAAAATTTTTAACCTCTCCTTGCTTCTTTATCCGTAGTGAGCTAATACACAAGCACTTCCATAATCCATACCATTGAAGAAATCTCCGCAAATGTCAGAAAAGAACATACCTATGATTGCGACTACACAGCCTATCGCAAAATATGTCCATACCTTTTTCATACAATCACACTCCTTCATCAATTCCCGATTTGTCGTTCTGTTTAGTCCCCAAAGAACCTACTAAACCAGCTACGCTTTTGAACCGGTTCTGTCTCACGCTCCGGCTGATCGGCTCCGGACTTGCCGGAAAGAAGCTGCTGATGCATTGTCCCAGCATGGAGAGCCTGGGCCGCTGCCGCAGTCTGCTGTGCCGTCACCAACGCCGAGCTGACCTCCGCCAACCTTGCGTTCAGTTCCTCGATCTGCTTGTCCTTTACAGCAAGTTGCTCGCTTTTCCGGTCTAATTCTCCCTGCAGCATAGCGATCAAAGTGGTTTCGCAAGTTTCGCAACTTGCTTTCGCCTGTTGCGAAACTTGCTTTCGTTCAACACCTAAATAATGCTGATATATGGCGGTTTTTTGACTTTCGCTGATTGCGAAACTTCCTTTCGCATCTTTCGCAACATGGTTTCGCCTACACCATGCACGAACTGCCTGTTCCGACACGCCACATTCTATTGCAATTTCCGTTATTACACCCGCCAAATATCATCACCACTCTTTCATCCGGAGTTAATCTCAAAACAAATCGCTATGAGATCCCGTCCTTATCAATTTCAAAATCAAAGTCTGCCGAACAACTTTATAGACCAACAGCCAGTCCGGCTCGATGTGACATTCTCTCATGTCCTTATAATTTCTGGAATTAGTGAGAGCATGATCTCGATACGCCTCCGGCAACGGCTGCTCGTTACACAACAGCGTGATCACTTCCTCCAACTTCTTCGGATCGCAGCCTCTCTTGATCGCAAGCTTGTAATCTCGTTTGAACTGCCCCGAAAACTCCGGCTTAAGCATTCAGCGCCTCCATCAGATCTGCAACGCTATCAAACGGACCATACATATCCTCTCCCTTTTCTGCCGCCTCCATCGCCGCATAGGTAACAGCATTCGGCTCGTCAACCTTGACTTCAAAGGGAAGTCCATGACACCTAAGTGCCTGTCGATAAAAAATACCCGTTGCCGTACTCAAATCCATTCCGAGGGACTTAAAGAGAGCTGCCGCCTGTGCTTTCAGCTCCGGCTCCATTCTTATCGTCATATTTCCTTTAGCCATAATAGCACTCCTTTCCTCGTCATTTTTAGCTTGCACTAATATTATATTCAATATTCGTGACATTTGCAAGTGCATTGCAAATGTTTTTTTGCAACTTTTCTATGAACAGTGCTTTCTATATGCTAACACCGCAGCGTGTACATTTAGGGGGTGAAAAAGCCTTATTTCGCGCGGTTTTCAAGCCTCGTTTTCGGTGGGGTAATATAAAAACCCTTACCCGCCCCGAAAACGCCTTGTAGGGCGTTTCTGGGGCGTTTACAGCCCTTTCTTAAATTCCTCCACCAACAGATCGCTCAAAGCCTGTGATGGGCGTATTTTGACCGTTATATGCCCCTCCGGTACGGTGTCCCACCATTTGCGGATCGTTTTCGGATCAAGTCCGGTGTCCCTATGACAATCGGCCTTGCGTCCCTCTGGATGCTCCTGCCGCCACGCATAGACTTGCGCTTTCTTTTCTTCTGCCCCTTTTCTTCTCCATGTGCCGCCAGGATAATCCACTTCCTGCACCGCCCTTGCTCTTTTCAAATGCTCTTTCTGTGATCTACCATTCCTCTTGTTGCGCTCGATGCGAACATCGGTCAGAGCTTCAATATCGGAAATCGTGAAATTGTAATACTCCTTGTCGTAGGCTTCCAGCGCACTCCGTATATCTTCCTCGGTCAATGCGTTCTCATGCTTCACCATCTGCAGATCATCAAAAGCCTCTTTCATATCCTGCCGGAGCTGCTGCTTCGACACACCGCATTTGTAAGCATAGATAGCAAGGCACATCAAAAAGAAATACCGATGCCCGCCCTTTATCTCTCCGATCTGCCGCAGCCACCAATGGTAGAGCGCATACGGATCATCACCATGCACCTTTCCGGCAATATCCCACTTCTTGCGTCCTTTCTCGCCTCTCACAACAACACGCTCATACCACTCCGGATATGCCTCCCTCGCCTCAGCTCGTGTCATTTTGGATGGGCTGAAAGGCTTATTGACATCCACCCTGTTTTCTGGCTTTGCGTAGGCGTTCAGATAATCCAGCGTTACCCGTTCTCCGGTACGGAAAGCGACCAGCTCCGTCCCATGCTTGTCATTGATGCTGCCCACCATGCGGAAGCTCTGATTGATGGATTGATACTGGATCGCCTTGACCTGCGAAGTGCTGCCATACTCCCATAGCCGGAAAGTGAGGTCATATTTCAGACTTTTAAGCTGAATTTTTATATTCGGGTATAGGTCAATCGGCTGCTGGAAAACATAGTAGATATGCAGCCCTGTCCCCGACAGAACAAGGAAAGTCGGCATCGGCAACCGGCGCACTCGCTCCGGATCGCCGCCAAAGCGCAGAAAGAGGTTGCGCAGCTCGGCAAGACCTACGCCATCCAGATCGAAGATCAGAGCATACATCCGCTGGGCGTTCTCCAGCCTGTTCTCCTTTCTGCGATATGCAAGACCGCTGCACAAAGTAAGGCTGTTCCCCTCGACAAACTCCATGTAATCCTGTTCCCATGTGTCGTTATACATCTTCCTGCGCCGGAGCTTCTTATCCTCGCTCTGTTCGTCCCGATACAGATACACAGCGTTCGGATGGGAAAAATCCGTGTGCCGTTCTCCGGAGTTCTCATTGTCCGGAAACAGCTCTTTATAAAACTCATAGCCTCCGACCTCCGGATATTGTGCGCTCAAATACTCGTAGCAGCCTCGATAATTCTCGGTCATATTACCACCTCACAAAAGAAAAAGTACCAAAAAGAAAATCCGCTGCGGCGGGGATCGCCTGCGGGCGGGAAGGGGGAAAAGGGGGAGCAAAAGAGCGGCGGCTACGCCGCCTTAAAGAGAAAGTCACCTCCCCCTTTTCCCCCTCGCTGCGGGGCATTGAAAGTGCCGCCACTATGGAAAACCCGATGGGTTTACCACAGTGGCTTGGAAAACCTCTAACGAGGTTTACCACACTTCCAACACCCCTCCGCTCACCCCCCTTTTCCCCTCCGACTTTCTCCCTTTCAGAGAGAAAAAATATAGGTTGGGAGTACCCTTACAGGGGGCTTAGATTATCAATACAGCAATTCCCTATTTTCAGTTGTTATTATAGCCTGTCCGAAAGAGATTTTCAAGCCCTCCGGACAGGCTTCTTTTACAGCTCCATGCCGCCCATTCCTCGCTGGTGCTGCTGTTGCTCCTGCTGCTGTCCAATCTCCGGATCGGGCAGCAGCTCCCTCGCCTTTTCAAGCAGAGGACGCAGACGCTCCGGCAAGTGTTCTTCCAAGAAGTCCAGCATCCGACCGATGCCGTCCGTCAGACGCTCGGTGAAGCTGCGTTCCTCCTGCAGCTCGGATTGCAGATAATAGTTTTCATCGCGCAGCCTCCGGTTTTCCTGTTCAAGCCTCTGCTGCCGCTGCGCTTCTTCCAGCCGCTTCTTCATGGACGGCACCTGTGACCGCAGACGGGTGTTTTCCTCCGTCAGCTCCTGTACCTTGTGCCGATCCGTCACGCTGCGCAGTGCCATTTTCTTTAGCTGCTCGACCTGATCCACCGTCACGCCCTTTACTGCCCCTGTGAGCGTCTTTTCCGGCTGAATATCATGCAGGGGTGCATTTACCCTGTCAGCCTCCTTTAAGAGCCGCACAGTGCCTTTCAGAGCGTCCCGCTGCCGTTCCAGCTCAGCAACCTCCCGCTCTACTGCCGCTGTCTGCTGCTGCACCGCTTCCAGCCTCGCAGCCGCTTCCTTGAACTGCGGCAAGTCCATGTGCGGTCTGTTCGTGCCGAGAGAGATAATTTCAAAATCGTGCCGCTGGGCGATCTCCGTCAGAGCTTCTTTCTCCCGTTCCATCCACGCCGCCCATTCGGTCTGCTTTCTGCCGACACCGACAAACCCCTGCTGCTTCAATGCCTGTTTCATAGATACCCTTGTAGAAAGTCCTCTTGACTGCTCCGTTGCCACAGGGATAAAATCGACATGGAGATGGGGCGTTGCCTCGTCCATGTGCAGCACCATATTGAACACCCGCAGATGGGGGTTGCGTTCTGCAAAAGACTCCGCAAAATCTTTCAGAGCTGCCGCCGCCCGTTCTCCGTCCGGCGTACCGCACCCACAGTCGCTCATGTTGCCGATCTGGAAGATCGCTTCATGGAACAGCTTTTCCTGTTTACTCTGCCGGATATGCTCATAGTAGTCCGGTATCTTATCTCTCGTTTTGGTTTTCTTTGCGTTGTAGGCTGCGAGAGCTTCATCAAAGACCATATGATAGACCTGCTTCAGATCCTCGTTGCAGAAAACAATGTTCTGCTCCGTCCGGCTCCGGTCTACATTCGCCGCTGAGAAGCTGCGGTTGTTGTGCCGGATGCTCCCTGCACCTGTCATACCCGAAATCGTAACTCCCATAAAATCGCCCCCTTTCCGCTTATTCTTCCGTCCTCTATTTTATCATAAATTTCCGCTAAAAACAACCTCTTTGTTACTTTCTGGTGAGAAAGTAACGCAAAAGCACTTTCACACCGCCACCCCATCGGTGCAGCGGTGTGAAAGTGCTTTGCGCCCCTAAAGGGGAGGGGTTGCCGGAGCTGCTTCACTGCCGGCTCGTGCCTGCTGCTCTGCCAGCTCCGGAGGGGCGCTGCCCCTGCCGTCTGCGGACGGCTCCCCGACCTTCATCCCACCGATAAACTGGAATATTCCATTGCAAAAATAAACTGATAGAATTTACTTTATGCCCCTTTGCCTTGTGATTTCGTACATCAGAATTGAAGCAGCACAGCTTACATTGAACGAAGATGCGTATGATTTTTCTGACATTGGAATAGTACAAAGCAGGTCGCAATATTCTTTATATGCTTTGTTCAGTCCCATAGTTTCATTGCCCATCATTAGCATTAGAGGAACTGTAAGGTCAGCTGAATAAATCGGATTTTGCTTGTGTGCGGTAGTTCCGACAGTAAGAAAATTCGGATACTGTTCTTTCAATTTGTTTAGATACATAAAGAGATCGTTATTGTCAGCGATTCGTATAACGGGCATATTGAAAAAAGAACCCATAGCAGAAACAACAACATCAGGATCATAAAGGTCTATGGAATGTCCTGTAATGATAAGCATATCTGCTCCGAGTGCATCACAAGAGCGTATCATTGTACCGAGATTGCCTTTGTTTGACGGTCTGTCAAATAATACTATAAAAGGATTTTCGGAAATCGGCACGTTCTCAAGCTTGTCCTCACGCATTTCAATGATAGCCATTAACTCAGACGTATCATCTTTATTGCTGAGGTCATTCATAAGCTCAGCTGTAAGACAAAAATTCTCATCTGTTTTAACATTTGCAATCATTTCCTTTGCCCAGCCGGATAAATTGTTTCTGTCATAAATAAAAGATTTTATATTCCATTTGTTCTTTACAGCTTCATTAAGGCTTCTGACACCTTCAACTAAGAACTCGTTATATCTGTACCTTTTATTTCTGTTAGTCTTAAGCACTTCAAATTTCTGATATGTGCTGTTTTTGCTGAATACTTTTGTTTCACGCATAGTGTATCCTTTTTCCTGACGGAAAAAGTCCTCCCTTCGATTTTTATAATTTCGGGGTGGGTGTAAAGCCATTTCCGATTTGTCGTTCTGTTTAGTCCCCAAAGAACCTACTAAACCAGCTACGCTTTTGAA
>JALFUW010000078.1 GCA_022786995.1 Clostridiales bacterium | reverse complement strand
CCACGCCCAACGCTGCGGGCGGCCAATGGCCGCCCCTACGGGTACAAACCAACAAATTCCGTTTATTTGTAACAGCTCATGGTCGAGGGGCCCAAAGGATGTACAAGGAAGAACCAGAGTTCGTAACGCATTGCCCGCGGGGGCATCCCCGCAAATTCCAATTTGTCCGTCTTCTGCGTGAAAGCTTTACAGAAATTCCACTCATGATGGAGGAAACCATGAATCTGTCCCAATTCTGGAAAGAAAACCCTAAAGCCGCCATCGCCTTTTCCGGCGGCGTGGACTCGGCATACCTGCTCTATTCTGCCACGCAATCCGGTGCGAAAGTAAAGGCCTATTACGCCAAAACCGCCTTTCAGCCCGACTTTGAGCTGGCGGACGCGAAAAAGCTGGCAAATCAGCTGGGGGCGGAAATGGAGATTCTCTCTATCGATGTTCTTTCCGTTCCCCATGTGGCGGAAAATCCTAAAAACCGCTGCTATTACTGCAAAACCGCAATTTTTTCCGCCATTTCCGCCGCCGCCAAAGCTGACGGCTTTGATCTGCTTCTGGACGGCACCAACGCATCCGACGAAGCGTCTGACCGGCCCGGAATGCAGGCCCTGAAAGAGCTTTCCGTCCGCTCTCCCCTGCGGAAGTGCGGTCTGACAAAAAAGGAAATCCGCCGTCTATCCAAAGAAGCAGGGCTGTTCACCTACGGCAAGCCCGCCTACGCCTGCCTTGCCACCCGCATTCCCACCGGGGACACCATCACCCCAGAGAAGCTTTCCCGGACAGAGGAGGCGGAAGGGTATCTTCACAGTCTCGGCCTGCGGGATTTTCGGGTACGGACGCTGGGAGATTCCGCCCGGATTCAGGTCACGGAATCCGATCTGGAAACCGTCCTGAAAAACCGAAAGGCCATCGTCTCCCATCTAAAAGCGCTGTATTCCGGCGTAATGCTGGATTTGGAGGTACGCCTATGAATTCGGATATCCGCAAGCTTTTGGAGGACGTCAAGTCCGGCGCAGTCAGCGTGGACGATGCCCTGCTGAAAATCAAAATGTCCCCCTTTGAGGACATTGGCTACGCAAAAGTCGATCTGCACCGCAGGGTGCGGCAGGGGGCGGCGGAAGTGATCTACGGCGCGGGAAAGACCCCGGAGCAGATTGCCGGAATCATCCAAACCATGGGCCGCCACGGACAGAACCGGGTTCTGATCACCCGCATGTCCCCGGAAGCGGCAGAATTTGTGTCGAAAACCGTCCCCCTCGACTACCGCGCTGACGCGAAGGTGGGGATCGTCGGCGGCTTTCCCAAGCCGGACGGCATCGGAAAGGTGGTCATTGCCACCGGCGGCACCAGCGATATTCCCGTCGCCGAGGAAGCTGCCCTGACGGCGGAGATTCTGGGAAGTCAGGTGGTGCGGCTGTACGATGTAGGGGTATCCGGCGTCCACCGGCTGCTGGCGCATATGAATTTACTCATGGAAGCCAGCGTGATCATCGCCATCGCCGGCATGGAGGGGGCCCTGGCCAGCGTGGTGGGAGGACTGGTTGACTGTCCCGTGATTGCGGTGCCCACCAGCGTGGGCTACGGCGCTTCCTTCGGCGGCATTTCCGCATTGCTCAGTATGCTCAATTCCTGCGCCAGCGGCGTCAGCGTGGTGAACATCGACAACGGCTTCGGCGCGGGCTTCCTTGCCAACCGCATCAACCACATGGAGGTCAGAAAATGAGGACGATATATCTTGATTGCGGCATGGGCGCTGCCGGAGATATGCTCACCGCCGCCCTGCTGGAGCTAATGCCGAATCAGGATGCTTTTGTGGAGGAACTGAACGGGTTGGGAATACCCGGCATCCGTTTTACAGCGGAAAAATGCGAAAAATGCGGCATTCTGGGAACCCATATGAAGGTAACGGTTCACGGCGAGGAAGAAGATGACCACCATCACCACCACGGTCATCTGGCGGATATCCGGGGCATTGTCAGCGGCCTGCCCCTCCCCACCATGGTAAAGCTGGACATTCTGGCGGTTTACGAGGAAGTCGCACAGGCGGAAAGCCATGTTCACGGCGTTCCCGTGGAGCACATCCACTTTCACGAGGTAGGCACCATGGATGCCATCGCCGATGTCACCGCCGTGTGTCTGCTGCTGCACCGGCTGGCTCCCGATAAGATCATCGCCTCCCCTGTCCATGTGGGCAGCGGGCAGGTGCGGTGTGCCCACGGCATTCTGCCGGTGCCCGCCCCTGCCACAGCTTACCTGCTGCGGGGCATTCCCATTTACGGCGGCTCCATCGATGGCGAACTGTGCACCCCCACCGGGGCGGCGCTGCTGAAGCACTTCGCCACGGAATTCGGGCAAATGCCCGTCATGAAGGTTCAGGCCATTGGATACGGCATGGGCAGGAAGGATTTTCCCCGGGCCAACTGCGTCCGGGCGCTGCTGGGAGAAACGGAAGCTCCGATTGATGCAATCGTGGAGCTTCGCTGCAATGTGGACGACATGACCGGGGAGGCCATCGGCTTCGCGCTGGAGCAGCTTCTTGGGAGCGGTGCGCTGGATGCTTTCACGGTTCCCGTCGGCATGAAAAAATCCCGTCCCGGTGTGCTGATCACCGTGCTCTGCCGGGAAGAAAAGAAGGAAGTCATGGTTCGCCTGCTGCTGAAGCACACCACCACGCTGGGCGTCCGGGAATTTCCCTGCCGGCGTTACACCCTGAGCCGCACCATGGAAGTTGTGAATACCCCCTTCGGCCCTGTTCGGAAAAAGGTCAGCTCCGGCTATGGCGTCCACCGGGAAAAATTGGAATACGACGATTTGGTGAAGATTGCAAAAGAACAGAATATCTCCCTTGCGGAAGCGCTCGATCAAACAGGGGCTGTCTCATTAAAGTAAAAGAAGAACTTTCATTGCGAAATAATAATCAATGGGGATTCCCACGCCAGTAAAAATGATCAATAGCATGAAAACACGCAGAAGCCTAATGACTCCTGCGTGTTTCTATATATGCGCAATATGGAGATAGTATTGTAAGGTTACGGCCTCTGGCTGTATGCTACAGGAATGGGTATTGCTTCGGATTCGGCAAATGGGTGGCGATCCATAACAGCATACTGGCAGATTCCAGCGCGTCTGCCCAGAAAGCGTCCCGCTGTACCGTTTTCCTCTCGGAGGATAAGTCCCCGGTATTCGGAATCGACGCATTTTGAACAGACGTGGCTGGTTCCATTTCTTTCCCCGGATTTGCAGCGAAGACACTCATCTGTCTCACCTCGTTGCGTCTCAGTCCAATCGGCCCAGCAGAGCCGGAACATCCGCCTTTTCGGGGGCGGCAGCATCATAGTTTCCCATAACCCTCACCCTCCTTACACCCGCTTGAGCCAGAAGAAGCCCTGGGCGGGAACGACAATTTCCGAAATATTCAGCGTCTCGCCAGTCACCAGATTTTTGTAGGCTCCGCCGCTATGAATGGCAGAAGCGGTTTTCGGCTCGTCGCTGAAATTGAACAGACCCACCAGCTGTTCTCCGTGCAAGTACCGGGCAATGCCCAGAATGGCCTTGTCCCCGGTGTCCAGTGTCGCCGTGATGGCGTCGCAGGAGAAGGCATTTTCTTTTGCCCGCAGGGTTTCCAGCTGTGCCAGCGCCGTGAAAATGCGGTACTCGCTGGTGCCGGGCTTCTCTGCCCGGGCGGCGGCGGCCCAGTCCATCTTGCCCCGGTGCAGATACCGGGAGTCGGCGGCTTTGTTTGGGTCTGCGTGATAGCTGTTGTCGTTGAGCTGGCCGATCTCGTCGCCGGAGTACAGCACAGGAATGCCGGACTGCATGAACATATAGGCGTGGAGCATCACCACCGCGTCAATGGCGAGGTCTACCGCTTCGGGCGTCCCGGCTTCCAGCGCCGCCTGTAAGCCACACAGGGAGGCGGTAGTTCCGCAGAGCCGGGCATCGCCGGTCACAGGGTCTTCATTGTACAATTCGCCCCGGCTGCCGCTGAGTCCCCGCAGGCCCCGGAAGAAGTCGTTGAGGTAGGCCTTGTGGGGCCGCTCCTCGATACCGAACCGGCGCAGAGAGTCGTAGTCCAGTCCCCAGCCGATATCGTCATGGCAGCGCAGGTAGTTGAGGAAGACGTACTGGGTCGGCAGGGCGAATACCTTGTCCAGCTGCTCCCGCAGAAGGGTGGTGTCCCGGGTGGCCACGGTATGCCAGGTGGTAGCCATGGTGGTCACGTTGTAGAGCATATGGCACTCGGGTTTCTCCACAGTGCCAAAGTAAGGCACCACCTTGCTCGGCTCCATGACCACCTCGCCCAGCAGCAGCACGCTGGGACAGACGATCTCCCCGATCATGCGCATCATGCGCACGATGGTGTGCACCTGCTTGAGGTTCCGGCAGGAGGTGCCCAGCTCCTTCCAGATGTAAGGCACCGCGTCGATGCGGATAATGTCGATGCCCCGGTTGGCAAGGTAGAGGAAATTCGCCATCATCTCATTGAACACCCGGGGATTGCGGTAGTTTAAGTCCCACTGGTAGGGATAGAAGGTGGTCATGACGTAATGATTGCATTCCGGCAGCCATGTGAAGTTGCCGGGAGCAGTGGTGGGGAACACCTGGGGCACGGTCTGCTCATAGCGGTCGGGGATATCCCGGCTGTCAAAGAAGAAGTAACGGCTCATGTACTCACCTTCGCCGCGCCTTGCCCGCTGTGCCCACTCGTGATCCTCGCTGGTGTGGTTCATGACGAAGTCCATGCAGACCTGAATGCCCTTTTCGTGGCAGGCTTCGGTGAGGTCTTCCAAATCCTCCATGGTTCCCAGCGCCGGCTGCACCTTGCGGAAATCCTTCACGGCATAGCCGCCGTCGCTGCGCTCGGGAACCGTATCCAGGAAGGGCATCAGGTGGATGTAGTTGACATTACTTTTCTGAATATAATCCAGCTTCTCTTTCACGCCGTTGATGGTGCCGCCGAAATTGTCGATGTAGAGCATCATGCCCAGAAGATCATTGCGGCGGTACCAGTTGGGATCGGCCTCCTTTTTGCGGTCGATGGCCTTCAGACTGTCGCCGCGCTCCTGATAAAACTTGCGCAGATACTCGATCAGCTCAAAGAACATGGAGCCGTTGTTGTAAAGCTCCATATACAGCCACCGCAGCTCGTCGTGGTGCTTTTGCAGCCGCAGTTCAAATTCCGCAATTTCTTTCTTACGCATAGATGTCCTCCTATTCCTGCAGGCAAGGGAAATATCATGGGATTTACCCCGATTTAACCTGTGTTATCCGTCGTGAAACGTTTTACAATAACTATATAACACGACTTTTTCTCCCTGTCAACGAGCTTTTTGATCGGGAATTCATTTTTGTGAATAGCGTATAATTCCAAGTGTTAATTTGCAGCAGTTTTGACGAAAGTCTGGTTTTTTAAGTATTCCGAATGAAAAAGTCTTTTCATTTTTCAGAATCGTGCTATAATTAGAATCAGAATAACGTTTCACATAAAGTGAGGAATGACCATGAACGCAGGCAACGCGCCAACCATGAAGGATGTCGCCAGAGAGGCGGGGGTCTCTCTGGGCACCGTGTCCAAAGTTATCAACGGTATCTCCGTGGGCGAGCAGTACCGCAGAAAAGTGGAGGCCGCCACCAAAAAGCTGGGCTATCAGGTGAACAACTACGCCCGGGGCCTGAAAACCAACAAAACCAACTGCGTGGCGCTGGTGATGCCCTCTCTGCGGCACCCCTTCTTCGCCATGCTGACCGACGAGCTGACCAGCTGCCTCATGCGCATCGGTTACCGCAGCCTGCTCATGACCACCAACTATGATTCCGTGGCGGAGAAAAACTGCTTTCAGCTGGCCCAGCAGAATAAGATCGACGGCATCATCGCCCTGTCCTACAGCCCCAATCTGGAGGCGGACGATTCCGTGCCGGTGGTCACCATCGACCGCCATTTTTCCGCGAACATTCCCTGCGTGTCCTCGGACAATTACCGGGGCGGCGAGCTGGCAGCGGAGAAGCTCATTGCGCTTGGATGCAGGAGCCTGCTCTTTTTCCGCATTGGCCCCAATATCTACGGCGAAGTGGAAAAACGCGGTCCCGGCTTTGAGAACGCCTGCCGTATGGCAAAGGTACCATACCAGAGCCTGTTTCTCAGCGACGCCGACACCGAAGCCCCCTTCTTCCGATTTCTGGAGGAGCACATTCAGGACGGAAAACTGGAATTTGACGGCATTTTCTGTAATTCCGACGGGCTTGCCGTCCGGGTCTGCGAATTTTTGCGAAGCAGAGAAATTCGCATCCCTGAAGACGTGCAGATCATTGGCTACGACGGCATCGTGGATTTTGCCACCGGGCGCTATATCTGCTCCACCATCGTCCAGCCGGTGGCGGAAATGGCGCAGACCGCTGTCAAAGCTCTGCTGAGCGGAGACAGTGCGCTTTCCCCCGCCAATATTTCCCTGCCGGTGTACTTTGCCCCCGGCGGAACGACCAGAGAATAATATGCGGCGCAGGCGGAAAAGGATCAACCTGTCCAAACGGAAAAAATCGCCGCCGCGGCCTACCTGTATCAGGTAGACCGCGGCGGCGATCGTTTCATCTATTCCCTATTTCAGTGCCTTAATTGCCGCCTGAAGCTGGGGATCTTCGGCAGGTTTGCTGGTACCATAGTAGATAGTGGCCGCGGTTTCCTCGTCCACATCCACCCGGACGGTGGGCGTGATGCCTTTTCCAGCAAGGGAATTTCCCTTGGGGGTAAAATACTTGCCGGTGGACAGCGCCACGGCAGAGCCGTCGCCCAGCGGAATGGTCTGCTGGTAATAGCCCTTGCCTACCGTCGGCTCCCCTACCACCACCGCCGCTTCATATTCCTGCAGGGCCGCCGCGAAGAATTCCGCCGCGGAATAGCTATTGCCGTTGACCAGCACCGCCATGGGCATATCCAGATATTTTTCGTCGGAGGTATCCACCTTTTCCGTGCCGTCAAAGCTGACGCTGCGGAACAGGTCGCCCTCCGGCAGCAGGTAGTCAAGCAGCTTCACCAGCTCATCTGCAAAGCCGCCGGGGTTGTTGCGCACATCAAAAATCAGCTTTCTCGCGCCTTCAGCGCGCAGCTGTTCAATCGCCGCGATGGTTTCATCGGCGCAGCGGGCGTCAAAGTTGTAGACCCGCACCAAGCCGATTCCATTTTCCAGCAGCTCGCCCTTTGCCACAGGCTGCTCAATCCGACGGCGCTCCACAGAAAGGGTCAGGTTCTCGCCCTTGCGCAGGACGGTCAGGGACACCTTCGTGCCTTCCTCACCCTTCACCAGCAGCCCCACCTCGTCCGTCGTCATGCCGCGGACATCCTGATCCTCAACGCCGATGAGCAGGTCATTCACCTCGATACCGGCTTCCTTGGCCGGGCTGCCGTCAGTGACCATGACGATCAGAAAGCCGGAATCATCCCCCTGCTGCTGGATGGTGATGCCCACGCCCACATAGGCGTTCTCCTCCTGCTCCCGGTGGGTATCGTAATCCTTGGCGGAAATATAATAGCTCCAGCGGTCACCGGTGGCCTTCACCATGGCGGCGGCTGCGGCATCCCCCATGGCTTCGGTGTCAGCTTCGCCGATAAAGCGTTCCTCAATCAGCGTCTCCAGCCGATCCAGCTTGGAGGGTGGATTCATGCCCGCCATGGTCAGGGTTATCATCGTCGCCAACGCGGCTACCAGAACATAGGAGCCAAAAATAAGCAATTTCTTTTTCATATCCTAACCTCACATAGAAAGGTTCCCACAGCCCAGATCCCAGGCTGTGGGAAAGCTTTTTTACAGCGCTACATAGTTGCAGGGGTTTACATACACGCCATTGACGGCGATGCCAAAGTGCAGGTGGTCGCCGGTAGCCACGCCGGTGGCGCCGGTGGTGCCGATATTCTGTCCGGCGCTGACCATCTGACCGGCGGAGACACAATAGCTGTTCAGGTGCATATAGATGGAGGACACACCGTCGCCATGGTCGATCTTCACATAGTTACCGGCGGCGCTGCCGTAGCCCGCCACAACCACCCGTCCGGCCTTGGCTGCCACCACGGGCCAGCCTGTGCCGGTATCCAGGTCAACGCCCTGATGGTAAGTAGAGGCGCCGGAGGTGGGAGAGACACGGTAGCCGAAGGGAGAGGTGATGGAGGTGTAGCTGCACGGCCGCACCCAGCCGCCGCCTACCGCGGTACCGCCGGTACCGCCGCTGGTGCCGTTGCTGGGCCTATCGATGGATTCACCGGCCCCGGCAGTGGTGGGCGGCACATAGGTGGCCATATAGGCCTCCCACTCCGCCTGCTTGGCAGCACTGTATTCCTCTTCCTTGGTGGCAATCTGCTTCAGGAATTCCTCGTCCATGGCCTGGAACTCCGCTTCCAGGGCTTCCAGGTCGTCGGCCTTGCTCAGAAGCTCCTGCAAAAGGTCATCGGCTTCCTTCCGCTTGGCGTTCATTTCCTCCTGTGCCGCGTCCAGCTCCTTCTTGGTTTCCTCCATCTCGGCCTTTTCCGCCTGCAGATCCACCTGAGCCACTTCCACAGCGTCGGCAGCGTCGCTGAGCTGCTTTAAGCGGCGGTTATCAGAGGCGGCGATTTCCTCCACCATGTTCAGCCGATCCAGCAGATCGGAGAAGCTGTTCGCCTTGAACAAAACCTCCCAGTAGGAAAGCTCGCCCTCCTCCTCCATGGTACGGACACGAACCCTGTTTTCCTCGTTCAGCTGGTCATACAGGCCCTCGGCGTTGTCCAGCTCATCCTGCTTGTCCGCAATCAGGAGGTTGTAGGCAGACAGCTGGTCGTTCATGTTGGTAATCTGCTCACTGAGCAGCTGAATCTCCTGATCGATGACATTTTTCCGGGCGATGATGTCCGCAATCTCGTTTTCGTTCTGCTGATACTGATCCTTTACGTCGTCGATCTTCTCCTTCAGCTCTGCCTTTTCCTTCTTCAGCTGATTGATCTGCTTGCGAATCTCGGAGGAGGAGGCCGCGCTGGCATGGGTGGGCAGAATGCTCATAAGCAGCGTCAGCAGCATAATGGCTGCCATAACGCCGGACAGGATGGATACAAGACGTTTGCGATTTTTCATAGTGTACTCCTTTTCAAGAGGCGGCATACATCTTTTTTCAGCGGATGTACGCAAGGGGATTGACGTAAGTACCGGCATAGGAAACGCCGAAGTGCAGATGGGGGCCGGTGGACAGTCCCGTACTGCCCACATACCCGATAAGCTGTCCGGCGGAGACGGTCTGTCCCGCAGAGACAACATAATGGGTCATGTGCATATAGACGGAAGCGAAGCCATCTAAGTGGTTGATGCTGACATAGTTACCGGCGCCACCGGCCTGATAGGCCGTTCTCGTAACCTTACCGGCCCGGGTGGCATAGATGGGTGTGCCCTGAGCGCAGGCCATATCAATGCCGTTGTGCATCCGCTGGGTTTTCAGGATTGGGTGGGTTCGCATTCCGAAGGGGCTGGTCAGCTTCCAGCCGGACACCGGGGTGATCCAGGTAGCGTCGGAGGGCGGGTTCTCGCCCTGCAGGGCCAGCTGTGCCAGATACTCATCGTACTTGGCTTCCTTAAGCTCCTTTTCCTTGGCGGCGATTTCCTGCATCAGCTCTTCCTGCAGTATCTCGGACTCCGCCATGAGGAGTTCATACTCCTCGGCTTTTTCCTCCAGCTCCCGGAGAACGCCGTCGGATTCCGTCCGCTTTTTTTGCAGAGCCGCCTCATCGGCAGCCAACTGCACCCGGACTTCCTCAAGCTGCGATTTCTCCGTCTCCAGATTGATCTGGGTGGCGGTGACAATGTCCGCGGCGATACGCATTTCCTCAATGCGCCGCCGGTCGGAGGCATTGATCTCCTCCACCATGTTGATGCGGTCTAAGAGATCGGTAAAGCTATTGGCCTGAAAAATAACCTGCCAGTAGGTCAGCTTGCCCTGCTCCTCCATGACACGAACCCGTTCCCGGTGTTCCTCACTGAGCTTTCGCAGATCCTCCCGGGCAGCATCCAGCTCTTCCTGGGTATCCGCGATCAGCTGACTGTAGGCGGAGATCTGTTCGTTTGTGGTCTCCACCTTGCTGTTCAGAAGGGTGATTTCCTGATCAATGGCACTCTTCTGCTCGACAATGCTCTTCATATCGTCGTAATTGGCATTGTACTGGCTCTGAACGGAATTGATCTGCTTCTGGATCTCCGCGTTTTTGGCTTCCAGCGCGTCAATCTCCTTCTGAATCTCCGCGGAGGATGCCCCATGGGCTTCCACAGGAAGAAGGCTGATTGTCAGCGCTGCGGTCAAAAGCAGAGACAGCGCGGTGGCTGCAAATCTGTGTATACGCATAAAAGTGTTTCCTTAAGTAAGATTTCTGTCTGAGCCGGTTTGGCTCCATCCGATTGGAGCAATCACACGTTCATGAACTTACGGATAGAGGTCCAGCTGCCCACGATGCCGACAAACATACCCGCCGCGGCAAAAACAATGACCATGGGAATCAGCAGCTCATGGAAGGAAACGAAGTTGAACAGCTGCAGCGCATCCACCGCAGCAATCTTCTGAATCAGCGCGTCATAGCCCGCCCATTCCAGACCGAAGGCCAGAATCGCGCCCATCATGCCCAGCGTAAAGCCCTCCACCACGAAGGGCAGCCGGATGAAGCCATTGGTGGCGCCCACCATCTTCATGATGGCGATTTCATCCTTGCGGTCATACATAGCAAGCTTAACGGTATTGGAAATAATCAGCAGGGACACCACCAGCAGCACCGCGATGATGGCCGCAGACACCATATGCAGCACGTCCTGAATGGTGGAGAAGCCCTTGGCCAGCTCGTAGGCCGCGTTGGTCTTCGCCACGCCGGGCAGCTGCTTGAGCTGGGCGTCAGTCTGCTCCATTTTGGTGTTGTCCTCCAGCGTCACCACATAGCGGTGGCGCAGATCGCTGGCCTGCACGCCGCTGAAGGCGCTGTCTCCATCATGGTCGGCGATGAAGTCCTCCAGCGCCTCCTCCCGGGAGATGAAGGTGGCCTGCAAAACGTTATCCAGCAGATTGATTTTCGTTCCGATGCTTCTGGCCTCGGCATCGGACAGATCCGCATCCACATAAACAAGGATTTCGCTGGTCTGATTCAGCTCCTTGACCATCTCGTCCAGATTGTAAGCCAGCGCGGAGAAGCTGCCCACGATGACCAGACACGCCACCGTCACACATACGGCGGCAAAGGACATAAATCCATGAAGGAAGATGCCGCGGAAGCCCTCCTTCAGCAGATATCCAAGATTATTCAGCTTCATCTGTCTCTTCCTCCTCTGTTCCGTCGCTGACCACCAGGCCGTCGTTGATGGAGATGACCCGCTTGTGGAACAGTTCTACCAGATTCTGGTCGTGGGTAACCACCAGCATGGTGGTGCCCAGATTGTTGATCTCCTGCAGCAGGGCCATGATTTCGAAGGAACGCTCCGGGTCCAGGTTGCCGGTGGGCTCGTCGGCGATGATGGTGGAGGGGTTATTCACCAGCGCACGGGCAATGGCCAGTCTTTGCTGCTCGCCGCCGGACATCTCATTGGGATGGCGGTTCATCTTACTCTCCAAACCCACCAGCTCCAGAACGTAAGGCACCCGCTCCTTGATTTCCTTCTCCCGGGCGCCCACCACACGCATGGCGAAGGCCACATTCTCGTAGACCGTCATCTTGTCGATCAGGCGGTAGTCCTGAAACACAACGCCGACGGTACGGCGCAGGTAGGGAATCTCCCGCTTGCGGATCCGCTCCAGAGAGTAGCCGTTGACGTGGACAGTGCCGGAGGTGGGCCTGAGCTCGCCGGTGATCAGCTTGATGATGGTGGATTTGCCGGAGCCGGAGGGGCCGATGAGGAAGCAGAACTCGCCGTCCTCAATCTGCATGGAAACGCCGTTCAGCGCTTTATTGCCCTGTTCATAGGATTTTACTACATCAGTAAATTGAATCATATGTATAATCTCCTGTAATTGGCAACCCCGGACGCACCCGGGCCTGCCCGCATGTAACCGAATTGTAACACATGGCAGGTCTGTTGTCAATGACTAACCGCCATATTTGACTTCTCAGCGCAAGAATTCACAAATAATCCATAGTTTCGACACAGGAAAATTGGAATTTGCGGGGATGCTCCCGCGGGCAATGCGTCACGGACGCTGGGTAATAAACCAACATCCTTTGGGCCCCTCGACCAGAAAACGTTTTGAAATTGCAATTTGCAGCAATCCATATGCCACTGTAGGGGCGGCCGCCCGAAGGGTTCCGATCTTTTGAGCTTTACCGTTAAAACGGAGTGCGTACCACGCCCAACGCTGCGGGCGGCCAATGGCCGCCCCTACGGGTACAAACCAACAAATTCCGTTTATTTGTAACAGCTCATGGTCGAGGGGCCCAAAGGATGTACAAGGAAGAACCAG
>JALFUW010000043.1 GCA_022786995.1 Clostridiales bacterium | reverse complement strand
TTCAAAGCAAGCCCAACTGGCGCTTTGTGCCGGGGTACATCGATGAGGGAATTTCCGGCGGCACCACGAAAAAGCGGGATGATTTCAACCGCATGATTCGTGACGCGAAAGCCGGGATGTTTGACTTCATCATCACCAAGGAAATCTCCCGATTTTCTCGCTCCACCCTGGACAGCATCCAATATACCCAGGAATTGCTGGAAAACAATGTGGGTGTGTTGTTCCAGAACGACAATATCAACACCTTGGATACGGACAGCGAATTTCGCCTGGTCATCATGGCGGGTGTTGCCCAGGATGAAATCCGCAAGCTCTCTGAGCGGCTGAAATTCGGATTCCGGCAGGCCATCAAAAACGGCCATGTGCTGGGCAATGATAAGCTCTACGGCTACGATAAAAAGGACTGCGTTCTGACCATCAACGAGGAAGAAGCGGAGATTATCCGCATTATCTTCGACCTCTACGCCAACCAGAAGCTGGGTACACGGAGCATCTCCAAGAAGCTGACGGAGATGGGCTACACCAGCCGGGAGGGGAATGCCTTCAATACTCTGACCATTCGCCATATTCTGGAGAATCCCAAATACAAGGGCTGGTACTGCGGCAACAAGACCTCCAGCCTCGACTACCGCACCAAGAAAAAAGCATTTCTGGACGAAAGCGAGTGGGTCATGTACCCCGACCCGTCCATTCCCGCCATTGTCCCGGAAGAATTATGGGATCGTGCAAATGCCCTGTATAAGAAAAGGAGAGAAGAAACCATGAGTCACAGCAGCGGCGTCAGCTTCCAAAACCGGTATCCCTACAGCGCAAAAATCGTCTGTGAGGAGCACGGTACTACCTTCCACCGGCAGGTACTGGAAAACAAAAGAGGAAAACAGGAGGTCTGGCAGTGCAAGGTGTACCGCAGCCACGGTCGTTCCGGTTGCTCTGCCCCCCAAATCCGAAGCAGTGAGGTGGACGCAATTCTCACGGAAATCTTCAAGGAACTGATGAAAGATAAGCAGGCAATCATCGACTCGCTGGTAAAGGTGATTACCAGCGTCCCAAAGGAGGTGGACTATGACAGGCTCCGCAGCCGGGTGCAGGAGGAAATGGAGGAGATTGAGAAAAAGAAGGATCGTCTGCTGGATTTGAGCATTGCCGGAGCGTTGGATGCTCCTGAGTTCAAAAAACGAAACGATGCCCTGAATGTCCGGCTCCGGGAGTGTGAAAGCCAACTAGATGCCATCCGGAAGGAAGAAGATCGTGTTGGTGACGGCAAGCTGAATGAAGCCGAAATCCGGCGGGTTCTGGAGCGGGAATTGAGTTTCGAGGGTGAGCCAAACTCGGCGCTTCTTACGACGATTTTAGAGAAAATTGTTGTGAAAAAGGAGAGTACCAAGGAGGAAATCCATCTAGATGTGTATCTCAAGTTGGGGCAGCAATATGAGGCGATTTACTCGCCTCATAACCTACCCACGAGCATCAACCGTCTAAGAAATACTACGCCCAGACAGCGGATCAGGAGGACTTAATCTCCATTGGTACCATTGGCCTGATCAAAGGCATTACCACCTTCGACCCTTCCAAGGGCGCACGACTGGCTACCTACGCCGCCCGGTGTGTGGAAAATGAAATCCTGATGTACTTTCGCTCCCAGAGAAAAAGTGCGCAGGATGTGTCTTTGTCAGATTACATCGATACCGGGGCGGATGGCGCGCCGTTGGCGCTGATGGATATGGTGGCGGAGGACTGCGATCTTCTGGAGCAGATTTGCAGCAGGGAAATGATCCAGCAGCTCCGCCGCGCGCTGGACAGCTGCCTGACGGAGCAGGAAAGACAGGTTGTCATTCTGCGCTACGGCCTGAACGGCCAACCGCCCAAACGGCAGCGAGAGGTGGCGCATATTACGGGAATCAGCAGAAGCTATGTATCGCGCATTGAGAAAAAGGCGTTGGGGAAACTGAGATCGGCGCTGGAGGGCTAACGGGGGAAACGGAAAAATCCCTGCTTATTTTGGAAAG
This sequence comes from Clostridiales bacterium, assembly GCA_022786995.1. Lineage (GTDB taxonomy): Bacteria > Bacillota > Clostridia > Oscillospirales > Oscillospiraceae > Faecousia. The sequence goes on along the minus strand of JALFUW010000043.1, from coordinate 17,833 downwards.
CAGGGATTTTATTTGACTGGAAGGCTGGCTTCTGCTATAATATAAGGCTGAAAATGTAGGCGGTTTGCCTTTTGGAGGAAATACAATGAGAATGAGAAGAATGCGCAACTTGGAGCCCCGGACGGAAAGGTGCGCAGCTTACCGAATCACCGAGCCGGAGACCCGGAAGGGTCATTGGCGGGAACTGAAGCCTGACTGCGCCGCGCTGTGGGTGGAGGTTGGCTGCGGCAAGGGAAAGTTTACCGCCGAGACGGCGCAAGCCAATCCCGACGTGCTGCTCATCGCCGTGGAACGGTGCCGGGAGGCCATGGTCGTTGCCATGGAGAAGGCCCGGGATATGGGGCTTAACAATGTGTTCTACATCGACATGGACGTGGCGAATATGGAGGAGATTTTTGCTCCGGGCGAAATTGACCGTCTGTTTATCAACTTTCCCGATCCCTGGCCCCGGAAGAAGAACGCCAAGCGCCGCCTGACCCACCGGGGCTTTCTGGATAAGTACTGCCGGGTGGTCCGGGAGGGCGGCGAGCTGCACTTCAAGACCGACAACGCACCCTTGTTTGAGTTCTCGGTGGAAGAATTTGCCGCCTGTGGTCTGGAAGTGAAAAATCTCACCCGGGATCTCCACAAGGACGGCGTCGTGGGCATCATGACGGGTTACGAGGAAAAGTTCCACGGGCTCGGTACCCCCATCAACCGCTGTGAAGTGGTCTGCAAGCCCTTCAACCTGCCCCCGGAGGAAAAAAAGAAGCCGCGGGAGGATGAGGGAAGTTCCGCGTCCGCTCTTTGAGCGGAAATGACAACGAAACAGAGGGAAGGAAACACGATGAAGCAGAGTCGAATCGACAGTTTGCGGGAACTTCTGCTCTACGGCGGAATGACCCGGGAGGAGTACAATCAGATCACCGGAGAGATTCAGAGCAGCAACCGGAAAAACCTGCTGGTGTATACTGCGGTTGCCGGTGTCTATTTGATATGTATGTATTTTCTGTCCTTCTTTTCTGGGTCTATCTCCGCCAACAGATATGTATATTTCGGCGCGACCTTGGTGGACGGGACCATATTCGCGGCGGCGAAATGCCTGTCCCAAAAACATCCCCGGGTTCTGCTGGTCTGCATCTATGTATTTATCAGTGTGCTGTATACCTTCGGCATCGTTCTGGGTACCATCAGCAATACCGACCAGCTGGCGGTGACCTTTGTGGCGGCACTGTTGGCGGTTCCGCTTCTGTTTACGGATTGTCCTGTGCGGATGGTTGCCAGCATTGGCGTGTTTGTACTGGCCTTCATGCCCGTGGTATTCCTGACAAAAACGGGTTATGTGCGGACCATCGATATTATCGATGTGGCCATGTTTGGAACCATGAGCATGATCACCAGTACCTACATGATGCGGGTGAAGTGCCAGAGAATTCTCTTTGAGCAGCGGGCACTGATGCTCAGTCAGACCGATGTGCTGACGGGCTTGTATAACCGAAACCTGTACGAACGCAGTCTGGCCGGTTATCCGGCCCGCTGCAGGGAAAGCCTGTCCTGCATCTTCGTGGACGTGGACGGTCTGCACGAGCTGAACAACACCCGGGGCCACGCCGCCGGAGACGAAATGCTTCGGTTTGTGGCGGAGGGAATGCGGAAGCGGTTTGGCGTGGAGCATACCTACCGCATCGGCGGCGATGAATTTGTGGCCTTTGTGCCGGATCGCCCGGAACCGGCGATTTCTGAGGCGCTGGAAGACTTACGCCGGTCTGTGGAAGGGGCGGGTTACCATGTCGCCATAGGCTGTGTCACGGAGAAACGGGAGAAAATTGACATGATGGATATCATCCGGGATGCCGAAACCCGGATGTATCAGGCGAAAAAGCAATATTACGCGGAAAAAGGAATCATCCGGGACATTCGGTGATTCTTGGAGGAAGAAACATGACATACTTTGGAGGAACCTGTGATGTGGCCGTCATCGGCGCGGGCCACGCGGGCATCGAGGCCGCGCTGGCTGCCGCCCGGCTGGGGCTGCACACCATCCTCTTTACCATCAATCTGGACGCAGTGGGCAATATGCCCTGCAACCCCGCCATCGGCGGCACCGGCAAGGGCCATCTGGTGCGGGAGCTGGACGCCCTGGGCGGGGAAATGGGTGTGGCGGCGGACCACTGCTGCATCCAGTATCGGATGCTGAATCGGGGCAAAGGCCCTGCCGTTCACTCCCTGCGGGCTCAGGCCGACCGCCGGGAATACCAGAAATACATGAAACACACGCTGGAATTGCAGGAGAATCTGGAGCTGAAGCAGGCGCAGATCGTGGAAGTGCTGACGGAAAACGGGGCGGTTTCCGGGGTTCGTACCCAGCTGGGGGCGGAGTATGCCGCCAAAGCCGTGGTCATCGCCACAGGCACCTATCTCGACAGCACGGTGATCACCGGCGAAAGCGTGATTCCCTCCGGCCCTGACGGAATGCACCCCAGCGTGGGCTTGGCGGACAATCTGCGCGCCCTGGGGCTGTCCCTGCGCCGGTTCAAAACCGGCACGCCGCCCCGAGTGAACCGCCGCAGCATTGATTTTTCCAAAATGGAATTGCAGCCGGGAGACGACCGGGTGGAGCCCTTCTCCTTCCGCACGGAGCACAGGCCCAACAATTCGGCGGTGTGCTACCTGACCTACACCAACGAGGAAACCCACAGAATCATCCGGGAGAACCTCCACCGCAGCCCCATGTACGACGGCACCATCTCCGGCGTCGGCCCCCGGTACTGCCCCAGCATCGAGACGAAAATCGTCCGCTTTGCCGACAAACCCCGGCATCAGCTCTTTATTGAGCCTTGCGGACTGGACACCGAGGAAATGTACATTCAGGGCTTCTCCAGCAGTCTGCCGGAGGATGTGCAGCTTGCCATGCTGCGCACCATTCCGGGGCTGGAGCAGGCGGAAATGATGCGCCCGGCCTACGCCATCGAGTATGAGTGCATTGACCCGACCCAACTGAAGCCCACGCTGGAAACCAAGGTGGTATCCGGCCTTTACGGTGCGGGCCAGTTCAACGGCACCTCCGGCTATGAGGAAGCCGCGGCGCAGGGTCTGGTGGCGGGGGTCAACGCCGCCCTGAAATTGCTGGGAAAGCCTCCTCTGATTCTCACCCGGGACACCAGCTATATCGGCACCCTCATTGACGATCTGGTGACCAAGGGCACGGAGGAGCCCTACCGCATCATGACCAGCCGGTCGGAGTACAGGCTGCTCCACCGGCAGGACAACGCCGACCAGCGGCTGACCCACATCGGCGCGGAAATCGGGCTGGTGCCCATGGAGCGGCTGAAAGCGGTGGAGGAAAAATATGAGCAGGTTCGCCGGGAAGTGGAGCGTCTTGAAAGCAGCGGCGTGCCTGGCTCGGATGCGCTGAATGCCATGCTGGAAGAAAAAGGCTCCACGCCGGTGGCGAATTCCGCCCGGCTTGCCGACCTTCTGCGCCGGCCTCAGGTGACCTACGCCGACATTGCCCCCTTTGACTTAGAGCGCCCCGCTTTGCCGGAAGCGGTGACGGAGGAAGTGGAAATTCAAATAAAGTACGCCGGGTATCTGGCCCGGCAGGAAAAGCAGGTGGCGGAGTTTAAGCGGGAGGAAGCCCGGCGCATTCCTGAGGGTATCGACTACCGCGCGATCACCGGCCTGCGGTTGGAAGCTCAGGAGAAGCTCAGTGCCATTCGCCCGGTGTCCATCGGACAGGCGGGCCGGATTTCCGGCGTCAGTCCGGCGGATATCGCGGTGCTGCTGATCTATCTGGAACAAAAGTAAAAAACGGGCGGCTCAAAAGAGCCGCCCAACACATTTATTCTAGCACAGACGGGAAGAATCGTCAACAGTGATATTTGTTATAATGACTGAAATCTGCATCTTGCACAAATGAAAATTAGACAGATTGTACAACATTGCGGCTTGAAAATGAGAAAAAGTCGTGATAATATATAGTCACAAAAGGAAAGCACCTTTCATAAAGAAAGGATTTCCTACCACCGTTTTTTCTGAAAAGAAGCAAGGACGTAGAGTTGTTGAGAGTAATCAAAGAAAAGCGAATTTCGGAATTTCAGAAGAAACGGCAAGGCGGTTTATCGATTGAAACAAATTCCAACCTGTAAGAGCATCCCGCATAAAGGGACAAAAGTGAAAAGACTGGGAATGTGGAATGGAAATCAGATCGGTGAAATCGTCAATCTGCAGAATGCGGAGGTAACCAAGATGTTAGATAATAAGAGTGAACAGAAATGACCCTTGGCTGCACAAAAACGTACTGATCACAAGGTACGGCAGTCAAGGGTCATTTCTATGGGCAGCGCCCATAGGCAATGCGTTACGAAGCCGGTTCAAAGCCATAACACCATTGGGCGTGCTCGGTATCGCTTCTGCGGCGGAATGTTGAAAGGAAATGGGCGGCAGGGCCGCAAGCCAGTGCGTGCGCAGGCTGGTGTGTAATCGATACACCATTGGGCGTGCTCGGTATCGTTCCCAGTATGTCATCCTGAGCGAAGCGGCACTTGTGCCGCGCAGTCGAAGGATCTTCAATAAGTTGTGTCAGGTGAAAGCCTGACATTTTTTGTGCCTTTGTTTTGTCTTGCATTTTCCCCTTCCCCATGGTAAAATACAATACTACAATGCTTTTCGCGGAAAGGAGGGGACGGAATGAAACGCCTTGTGGTTTTGCTGACACTGTGCGTTCTGCTGGCGGGGGTATTCTGCCTGCCGGTTTCCGCGGAGACCGCCGCGACACAGGTGGATCTGCAGTGCACCGTCACCTCTGAGGGTGACTGTCTTGTGACGGCCACGGTGAATCTGCGGCTGGAGGCGGCGCTGGACAAGTTGACCTATCCTGTACCGCTGGATGCGAAAAATATTACCGTCAACGGCTCCAACGCCGCGGCAACCCACTATGCTTCCGCTTTACAAGTGGACTTGAGCCGCATCAGTAAGGGCTATGTGGGCGAGGCTTCCGTGCGGATCGGCTACACGCTGCCGGGAGCGGTTAAGATCGCCACGCTGAATCAGGCGGCTGTGGATTCCGGGAAGGAAAAACCGAATCGCGCCCTGCTGCTGACGGTGCCCCTGCTGTCCGGCTTTGAGTACCCGGTGGAGGCCATGAACTTCACCATCACAATGCCCAGCAACTGTGTGGGCCTCAGTCCGTCCTTTACCAGCATCTACCGGCAGGAGAGTATTGAGTCCGATCTGAAAATTCTGCCCATCACCGGCAGTCAGATCATCGGCTCCACCAAGGCGGTGATGAATGACCGGGAGGGTGTCACCATGACCATGGTGGTGCCGGACAAGATGTTCCCCACCGTCAGCACCTACGTCCGGGACGGCTACCCGGAGCTTCCCTACATTCTGGGGTTCTTTGGTGCGGCGCTGCTATACTGGCTGCTGACCCTGCGCACCTGGCCCATTCACCGCAGCCGTGCTTCCACCGCTCCCGAGGGCATTACCGCCGGCGAGCTGGGCTGCCGTCTGACCCTGACCGGCGGCGACCTGACCATGATGGTGTTCTCCTGGGCCCAGCTGGGCTATCTGCTCATTGCCGTGGAGGGCAGCAAGGTGTACCTGCACAAGCGCATGGACATGGGCAACGAGCGCAGCGCTTTTGAAAACAAGGTTTTTAATCTGCTGTTCGGCCGCCGTCAGGCGGTGGACGCCACGGGCAACCAGTACGCTTCCCTGTGCCGGAAGGTGGCGGGCATGGTGCCCATGGAGCGGAACATGTACCGCGGCAACTCCGGCAATATGAAGATTTTCCGGCTTCTGGGCTGCCTTGCCCAGGGGGCCTGCGGCGTGTGCGTGGCCATGAACATGAGCCCCGTGCTGGCGCTGGCGGTGGTCATGGCGGTGATTCTGTGCTTTCTCGGCTGGATTTCCGGCTGGCTTATGCAGGACGTGGCCTACTGCACCCATCTGCGGGGCAAGGTGCCGGTGGCCATCGGTCTGGTGATTTTGATTGTATGGACGCTGCTGGGTCTGCTCAGCGGGCAGGTCTGGATTCCGCTGGGCTGCACCCTGGGCCAGTGGGTGCTGGGCTTCTTCGCCGCCTACGGCGGACGCCGCAGCGACTTGGGCCGCCACGATGCCGGACAGGTTCTGGGCCTGCGGGCGTACCTCAAGCACCTGCCCCGGGACGGCATCAACCGCCTGCTGCAGAATGACCCGGATTATTTCTTCAACATGGCTCCCTACGCCCTGGCGCTGGGTATCATCCGCCCCTATGCGGACACCTTCGGACGGCGTAAATTGGAGCACTGCCCCTACCTCTTTACCCGAAATGACACTGGACGCCGGACGGCTCAGGAGTGGGGCGAGCTGATGCGAAGCACCGCCCTGAAGATGGATGCCAGAGCCAAGCAGATGCGCATTGAGCGCTGGTTTGCTGTGCCGCTGCCGAAACCGAAGCGGAGATAATACAATGAGCAATAGCACCCCCTGATGCGCGACAAGCGTCAGGGGGTGCTTGTTCCATAATGAAAAGGGAAGAGGATGAGGGATTCGATTAGGGCAACACCGCATAATTCGGCAAGGAAGCTCAGCGAGAGATTTTGTGCCGGATCAAAGTTCCGAAAACGCGGGAATACTGTATGTATTTCCTGTTTTTGGAACTGCGGAACTGGTGCAAAATATCCGCTGAGATCCGCAGACGCAATTGTGCGGTGTTGCCTTAGATTACCCAGCCTATAAAAGCGGGCAACTCAATATCAGTGAACTTTCCAGAGTGTGCAATTCGAGCAGGACAACCATTTACAAGTACATTTCTCTTTTGGAGGCATAAGAAAACAGGGAGCCACGATTGGCTCCCTGTAATGCTGTTAGTATACTTGGTCTTGGTTTTTATTTATATTCGATAGGCTTTCCAACTACTCCGTTAAGAGCGCCCTCTACTGAGAATGGAATCTCATAACCATATTCAGCATAACTTATGCCAGTGCATCGGTTGACTTGAAACCTTCCCTTAAACTGATAAAGGTCATCCATAGAGTTAAGAGGATTGCCTAAGGGGGAATGGATTTCGAAATAATATGTCAAACTTTCGCCAGGAAGCAGTTTAGGCGTTAGTGCTTTGTGATATGTACAGTCAACAGCTTCCCCATCAACAGAAAGATGTATCAAACGAATGTCCATTTCATAGTCGGCTTTGTTGTGGAATTTAAGTGAAATGTACTTGTCCTTTACTCCATTGTTATCGGCATCTTCTTGGAAGAACGCAACCAATTCAATACTAATCTCCTCACACTCCGCCAACAGCACAGGTTCAGAAAACTCTATGCGGTCAGGATTTGTTATACCTTCTTCGGGTTCCTGTGAGGGGAGAACAGATGTTTCGATGATGCTTTTTACATTCTCTCCACAGCAATACGCACAGCCACAATCACATTCTTTTGAACAAGCACACAGAGACAGGCACAGCACAAGCGCCAGAACAAGCGACATTCCCCTTTTCATTTTCCATCCTTCTTTCTGATTTATGAACTATAAGCACAAATAATAGCCCATAGCATTTATGTAATCGGGTGTCGTAATGGGCACCCTGTCTTGAAACTATATCAAAAGACAAAACTGTTCGTATATGTTCAGCAGTTGTTTATGCTTCCGGGATTGCTTGACTATCAGACACTTTCTCCCAGTATAAAAGATAACCATCTTGTTCAGACACAAGTTTGCCATCCTCAGCAACAAACACAGTACCACCGGCTTGCATACCGGTTTCTGTTTCCTTCCACTTGCCTGTCTTAGTGCCGTTCTCCGTATGGTAATAGCAATCTCCAGACTCCGTGAAAACGAAATAGACGTTCTTAAATGCCCCAAGTACACCCTTAAAATAATTCTCCCAAAGTTCTGCATCCTCTTCCATACGCGAAGATATATTTTCATCAGCAAACGTTATCTCTGTGACTTGCCATTTGCCTAAATAACTGCTATTTTCCAAAGAGGCGGCCTCAGAGGCAGAGTCTGTGCTGTCACCGTTCATACCATTGGGAATGGAGAAATTCAGTCTATAGCGGTTTCTTGAAACATCGTCGTCGCCTACATGCCAAACATGAAAGTCACCGTCCAGAGAATAGAGTTCTTCCATGGACTTCACTGTTTCTTTTTCACCCGTCTGAACAATATATTCTCTCAAAGCATTCTTTCCTGCCGCAACCTCTTCAGAAAGATAATCATATACAGAAAATGCGCTGTCGCTGCCAAGGTAAATCTCCTTCAACTGAATTCTTAATACATGGTCGGTCTTGTTGCAAAACTTGAATACCACATATTTTTCCAGTGTAGCACCTTCTGTTGTTGCTTTTGCGTTTGACGGGTATCCATGTACATCAAAGGTTCGATAATCTTGATAGAATTTCACCAGTTCTACCCGTAAATTTTCATCTTCCGCAACCACAATGGGGGTCTCAAATTCAATCACATTATCGTTCTGCTCTGCTTCTTCCGAAATGTTATCCACCTGGTCAGCATCCACTGCTATAGTATTTTGTGTTTTCTTTTCGCACTGAGCACACTGAGCACAATCACAGTTACAGGCATCGCTTTGCCCACACGCACATAGAGACAGACACATCACAAGAGCCAGAACAAGGGAAATTATCTTCTTCATTTTCCATCCTTCTTTCTGTATTGTAAAAAAGTGTGTAGCCCCAAATGGAGCCACACACCGAAAAACGCAGTGCTCCATTTGTTGCCACACAAATCCTTCAACATCCACAGAGGACGCAAAGCGGAGAATGCGTTTTTACCAAAGCAAAAACACATCCTCTGTGATTGGTTGAATATGGACTTGTGTGGCACTATTATAGTATCATAAAAGGCTGGAAAATTCAAGGGAATTAGGGAATCTCCTTCTTTTCTCTTTCCTTTTGGTATGATATACTAACAGAAAAACCACCACAGGAGGGGCCGTTATGGATGAAAAAGAGGGCTGGGGTCTCACGGAAGAAGAAATCAAGCAAAGACTCCGCCAGCAAAACCAAGAGAACAGCAAAAGAGGCTCTACAAGGGGAGGCCGTTCCTCCGGGCAGGGTGTGAAACGGTTTTGCGGGATTGTCCAGATAAAGATAGTTTCTTGGACATAATTCAGACCTCATGCTTTCCTGAAAAATGGGGGTGTAGGCATGCGGCCTGTTTCCGGCGGGGAGGATGAGAGATTCGACTAGATTAAGGAGTCGTCACCGTCGAGCCGGTGACGAGCAACACCCCACCGGGGTGTTGCATCTAGATGGGTTCGAATCCCTCCAATACGAAAAAATACGGATACCCAAATGGGTATCCGTATTTTTTGGCAGAGGATGAGGGATTCGAACCCCCGCAAACGGAGTCAGAGTCCGGTGTGCTACCGTTACACAAATCCTCTATAGTACGGCATCTCGCCGCATGGTGGAGACAACAGGACTCGAACCTGTGACCTCATGCGTGTGAAGCATGCGCTCTAACCAGCTGAGCTATGCCTCCATGTCGGAACAGGATGTATTGTACCATAAATTTCAAAAAAGTCAAGCCCTATTTTTTGGATTCCGGCCTTGATTTCTTGCGGATTTCTGGTATTCTTTGAAGGAAAGGGGGACGTGTCATGCGCTATGCCAATATGTTGCCCGGAATTTTCCGAAATAGACCAAATCGGTTCATCGCCCATGTGGAAATTGATGGGAAGGAACAGGTGGTTCATGTGAAGAATACCGGGCGGTGCCGGGAATTACTGGTACCCGGGGCGCGGGTCTGGTGCCAGCGCAGTGATAATCCGTCGCGGAAAACCCAATATGACCTGATTGCCGTGCAAAAAGGCCGGCGACTGATTAACATGGACGCCCAAGCCCCAAACGCCGCCGCCCGGGAGTGGCTGGCAGGCGGCGGTCTGGGAGAAATCGAGAATCTGCGCCCGGAGACGGTGCACGGGGACTCCCGGTTTGATTTTTCCTTTACTTTGGAGGGAAGGCCCTGCTTTCTGGAGGTCAAGGGAGTGACGCTGGAAAATGACGGGGTCTGCGCCTTCCCCGATGCTCCCACCCAGCGGGGGACGAAACATCTGCGGGGACTGACCGAGGCCGCCCGGCAGGGCTATGGGGCCTATGTGCTGTTCGTCATCCAGATGGAGGACGCAGCATACCTGCACCCCAACGACAAAACCGACCCCGATTTCGGGGAGGCCCTCCGGGAGGCGGCGGCACAGGGCGTGCAAATTTTGGCGGTGACCTGCCATGTCACCGAAACGGAAATGGAAATCAGCGGCAGCGTGCCGGTACATTTGGAAGGAGAATAACCATGGATCACAGAGAAAAAGCGGCGGAATTGTTTGTCAACGGAAAAAACTGCGCTCAGGCGGTGGCGGTGGCTTTTTGCGACGTTACCCACATGGAGCCGGAGCTGGCGGCGAAGCTTTCTTCCTCCTTCGGCGGCGGCATGGGCCGGATGCGGGAGGTCTGCGGCGCGGTCAGCGGGATGCTGATGGTGCTGGGCACCCTCTACGGCTACGACGACCCCGGCGAAAAGGATCGGGCCAAGAAGGCCCACTACGCCCTGGTGCAGGAGCTGGCAGGGGCCTTCCGGGAGCGAAACGGCAGCATTATCTGCCGGGAAATCCTGAAAAATCCCCCTTCTACCCCCAGCCCCACCCCTCGGACGGCGGAATTTTACAAAACCCGGCCCTGCGCCCGGATGGTAGTCTGCGCGGCGGAGCTGCTGGACGAGTATATTGCCGCCCACCCGCTGGAAGAAACGGTATGATTTACAATCAGCGCGACATTCCGAGGGAGACCCACCGTTACGGCCTGCGCTCCTCGGCGGAAACGGGCTGCGGCTGGATCGCCACCTACAACGCCCTGAAGATTTTGGGCTGTACCACCGATATTGATGAGCTCATTCGGTACTTTGAATGGCAGCTTCCCCTTGTCCACGGCAACTTCGGCACCTCCTTCTGGGGGCCTCGGCGCTGCTTTGAGAAGTGGGGCTTTTCCACGAAGCTGGTCTTTGAACGAAAACGGTTCGATGGGGAAGCCCGGCAGGCGGACGCCTGCATCGTCTTCTACCACTGGGCGAAAAAGGGAAGAGTCGGCGCCCACTTTGTGGCCCTGAAGCCCACGGCTGATGGTTTCACGGGCTACAATACCTTCCGGGATTCCTCGGGGCCGGACGACTGGGGCCGGAGCATCGACGAATTTTTACAGCGGCACCGCTATTTTGGCTGCGTTCTGCTGACCATTCGGAAATAAAACTGCCGCCGCCGGGAATTCCGGCGGCGGCTTCGTTGTGTCGAAAAAACTGCGTATTCTTCCCCGTAGGGGCCGATGCCCACATCGGCCTCCAGTAAAATAAGACAATTATCGGTGATTTCCGGCAAATCCGCAACATCTACAAAGGGGCGGTGTGGGCATCGCCCCCTACGGCTATTCTTCGGTTTTCTGCTGCTTGGCGGCCTTCTTTGCCTTTCTGCGGCGGCGGATGCGCCTCACGATCAGCACCAGGATCAGCACGACCACTGCCAGCACTACCAGCGTGGGAATGGACACGATAAACCACACCAGCACATCCAGCAGGCCCTCACCTACGCCCTCCAGATTATCCTTGAAGCCGTCCCGGATGCGCTCCCACAGGCTCGGTTCCTCCGTGGGGGTGTACTCCTGCACCTCCTCGATGGCTATGTAGATGGTGGCGTAGTCGATCTGGTTGTCGTAGAGCCGCTTCTGGGAGGCGTAGTTTTCCAGCTCAGAGCGCACCTCGGACAGCCGCGCCTCGATTTCCAGCAGATCGGTCATGTTCTCGGCCTGAGACAGCAGCTCTAAGAGCCGGGCTTCCTCGGTTTCCAGCGCCTTCAGGCGGCTTTCCGTGGCGACGTAGCTGAGGGTTACATCCTCGATGCTCTTATTCTGCCGGACGATGTTGGCAAGACCGCCCACGTCCTGTAAGAAGGCATCGATGCTGTCCGCAGGAATGCGGACGGTCAGGTTGGCGCTGCGGTAGCGGCGGCCGCTGTCGTAGATGCTGCCGTTGTAGACGCTCTGATCCTCCACATAGCCGTTCAAGGCGGCGATTTTTTCGTCCAGCGCAGAGCGCAGTGCGTCCAGATCGTCGGTCTCGGCGGTGAGGTTCACGGTGACAATCCATTTGCGGTTTTGGGGCAGTTGGGTGGAGCCTGTGTCGGCGGCGGTGTTTTTCATTGCAGCGCCCTCGGCGGGGGCCATGGCAGCTTCATCGGACACGGCGTACTCCACCATGCCGCTGTCATAGGACGCAGCGGATTTTCCGGCGGAGCCGCAGCCGGTGAGCAGAGCTGCCAGAAGGGCAAGGCTCAGAAGCAGGGACAGGTACTTTTTCATCATGGGTTCCTCCTTTTCGTGTTTCACTCCTATACTCGACAAATTTGGGGGTCGGTTGCAAATAATGGAAAATATAATGATAGAATTGACAATGGACAATTGACAGCTGACAATGAAGGGGTTCCTGCGGGACGATTGAAAAAATCAGGGCGAATGAGTGGTAAGAACCATATGCAGTTCGACAATTTCTGATTCCTTTTTCATTTTATCCCGAAGGGATACCAGAATTGTCAATCTTCAATTGTCAACTGTCAATTCGATTATACCATTGCGAAGGAATGACTGCAAGCCCATCTTGTGAAAACCGCATGAAATAGGGGTTGCGCAGGCGGCGGGATTTCGGTATAATGGAGGGGCGAACGGAGGTAGTGCAATGGCGAAGCTTTATTTCAAATATGGCGCGATGGGTTCCAGCAAGACGGCTCAGGCGCTGATTACCAAATACAATTACGAGGAAAACGACTTGAAGGTCTGGCTCATGAAACCCAGCACGGATGTCCGGGACGGCGCTGCTACCTTACGCAGCCGCATCGGGCTGGAGGCCCAGGTGGAGGTGGTTTCCCCGGAAACCGACATACTTAAGCGGTTTGCAGGAGAAAAAGAGGGAAACTGCGACGTGATCATTGTGGACGAGTGCCAGTTCCTGACGGAAGAGCAGATTGATCAGCTTCGCTCCATCGTGGACGAGCACAATATCCCGGTCATGTGTTTCGGCCTGCGGACGGACTTTCAGACCAAGCTGTTCCCCGGCAGCCTGCGGCTTATGGAGGTGGCGGACACCATTCAGGAGATCAAGACCATCTGCGACTGCGGCGCCAAGGCCACGGTCAACGCCCGCATCGACGGGGAGGGCCACATCATTACCCACGGCGCCCAGGTGGTGCTGGGGGGCAACGACAGCTATATTGCCATGTGCCACAAGTGCTATGTCCGGGGTATCCGAGAGCACAAGGTCATCAAACTGCACGGACAGAACCATTAACCATATGAGAGAACGGATTGCCACACCAGCGTGCGCGCTGGTTCGCAATGACATTTTCTGATAGTCACAAACCGGGAGGAATAAATACTATGGAACTGAAAACAATTCTTTCAAAATGCGACCACACGCTGCTGGCCCAGACCGCGACTTGGGAGGAGATCAAGGCCGTCTGCGATGACGGAATGAAGTACCACACCGCCTCCGTCTGCATCCCCGCTTCTTTCGTGAAGCAGGCCAAGGACTATGTGGGGGAAAACCTGCCCATCTGCACCGTCATCGGCTTCCCCAATGGCTACGACACCACCGCCGCCAAGTGCTTTATGGCCTCCGATGCTGTGGACAACGGCGCCGACGAGGTGGATATGGTCATCAACATCGGCTGGGCCAAGGAAGGCAAGTGGGACGACATTACCAAAGAAATCGCTGCCATCAAAAAAGCCTGCAAGGGCAAGCTCCTGAAGGTCATCATCGAGACCTGCCTGCTGACCGACGAGGAAAAGATTGCTCTGTGCAAGTGCGTGTCGGATTCCGGCGCGGACTACATCAAGACTTCCACGGGCTTCAGTAAGGCCGGGGCCACCTTTGCCGATGTGGAGCTGTTCGCAAAGCATGTGGCCCCCCATGTGAAGATCAAGGCCGCCGGCGGCATCTCCTCTCTGGAGGATGTGGAAAAGTTCATCGAGCTTGGTGCTGACCGCCTTGGCACCTCCCGGATCGTCAAAATCGCAAAAGGACTGGAAAACGACGGAAGCTACTAAGGCGTTCCGTAGGGGCGGGTCACTGACCCGCCCGACCGCAAGGCGGCACAGTATCATCTGTCAAAAGAGTGGCTGCGCCGACGGGCGGGTCGATGACCCGCCCCTACGATTCTTGTCATAAGGAGGAATTTGTTATGTTAACTACTCCCACCCCTCATATTTCCGCCAAGCCCGGGGATTTTGGAAAAACCGTGCTGATGCCCGGCGACCCTCTGCGCTCCAAGTTCATCGCGGAGAATTTTCTGGAAAACCCTGTTCTGGTCAACAACGTCCGGGGTGTCCAGGGCTACACCGGCACCTATAAAGGCGTGAAGGTGTCCGTCATGGCCTCCGGCATGGGCATGCCCGCCATCGGCATCTACTCCCACGAACTCTACAACGGCTACGGCGTGGAAAACATCATCCGTGTTGGCTCCGCCGGTTCTATTCAGGACGACATTAACCTCTATGATCTGGTGATTGCGCAGGGGGCCTGCACCGATTCCAATTTTGCCGCTCAGTTCCATCTGCCCGGCACCTTCGCGCCCATTGCTAGCTGGGAGCTTCTCACCGAGGCGGTGAAGGCTGCCGAAAGCCAGGGGGCAACCTACCATGTGGGCAACGTCAATTCCTCCGACGTGTTCTATGGCGACCATGTGGGCGTGCCGGAGGGACTGGACAGTGTGTATGGCCTCCAAAAAATGGGCGTCATGGCACTGGAAATGGAGGCCGCGGCTCTCTACATGAACGCGGCCCGGTACGGCAAGCGTGCCCTGTGCATCTGCACCATCTCCGACCACGTCCTCAAGGGCGTGGAGACCACCTCCGAGGAGCGGCAGACCGCCTTTACCACCATGATGAAGGTGGCGCTGGATGTGGCTGTGGCGATGGAAAACAGGTAAATTGTAATTTGGCGGGGGCCAATGCGTAGGGCGGGGTCATGACCCCACCGACCCGGTTCGATTATCTTCAGCCCACGATGAATGGGATTTGGTGGGTTTTCCACCGAACATTTTCCTTTGGACGAAGGAACGATCTATGTCCAACGTGATCGGCGGGGTCATGACCCCGCCCTACACATTGGCTCCCAATTCATTCCATTTGCATTGCTATTGGTTTGTATTCTTGAATCAGGTGATTTTATGAAGCGTATTTTCTTAATCGTACTGGATTCCTTTGGCATCGGCGCGCTGCCGGACAGTGAGCGCTTTGGCGACGTGGGGGTGAATACCCTGGGCGCCTGCGCCACCTCTGCCAAACTGCATATCCCCAACATGATCGCCGCAGGATTGGGCAATATCGACGGTGTGGACTGCCTGCCGAAAACCGATGCCCCTACTGGAGCCTGCGCCCGGCTGACGGAAGCCTCCATGGGCAAGGACACCACCATCGGACATTGGGAGATTTCCGGCATTATCTCCCCCAATCCACTGCCCACCTACCCCGAGGGCTTCCCCAAAGAGGTGCTGGATGCCTTTGAAGCCGCCACGGGCCGGGGCGTGTTATGTAACCTTCCCTATTCCGGCACGGATGTGATCCGGGACTACGGAAAAGAGCACATGGAAACCGGCAAGTGGATTGTCTATACCTCCGCCGATTCCGTATTTCAGGTTGCGGCCCATGAGGATGTGGTTCCACTGGAGGAGCTGTACGAAGCCTGCCGCAAGGCACGGCAGATCTTGCGGGGAAAGCACGGCGTAGGCCGGGTGATTGCCCGCCCCTTTGTGGGAAGTCCCGAAGAAGGCTTCCGCCGCACACCCAACCGTCACGACTTTTCACTGGAGCCGCCTGCCGAAACCATGCTGGACGCCGTGAAGGGGGCAGGGTTGGACTGTCTCGCCGTGGGCAAAATCCATGATATTTTTGCCGGGCGCGGGGACACGGAATATGTGTTCAACAAGAGCAATGCCGATGGCATGGCCCACACCGACGATTTCGCCGCCCGTAGATTTAACGGCCTGTGCTTCGTGAATCTGGTGGATTTCGACATGGCCTTTGGCCACCGCCGGGATATCGACGGCTACGCAAATGCCCTGTCGGAGTTTGACGCATGGCTGGGCACGTTCCTGCCCAAGCTGGGACAGGAGGATATTTTGATGATCACCGCCGACCACGGCTGTGACCCGGCTTACACTGCCACCACCGACCATACCCGGGAGTTTGTGCCCCTGCTGGTGCTGGGCAAACAGGTAAAGCCCGTGAATCTGGGCACAAGGGCCACCTTCGCCGACATCGCCGCCACCGTCACAGAATTGCTGGGCGTGCAGTATTCCACACCGGGCAGGAGCTTTGCGGGAGAAATTGTATAAACCATGTCATTGCGAGCCAGTGCACACACTGGCGTGGCAATCCGTATCTTTATGGAGTAGGTGAGGTTTCAGGAGAACGGATTGCCACGTCGCTGCGCTCCTCGCAATGACATACGACGTTTGGGGGATGGATTATGCATCCAGAAGAATTATGTAAACTTGCGATCGAGGCCATGGCTCATGCCTATGTGCCCTATTCGGGCTACAAGGTAGGCGCGGCGCTGCTGTGCGCCGACGGCAGCGTCTATCAGGGCTGCAACATCGAAAACGCCGCCTACAGCCCCACCAACTGCGCCGAACGCACCGCCTTTTTCAAGGCCGTCTACGACGGGCACCGGGACTTTACCGCCATCGCTGTCTGCGGCGGAAAGGATGGCGTGATCACCGGGGCCTTCCCGCCCTGCGGGGTCTGCCGCCAGGTCATGCGGGAGTTCTGCGGGGACGATTTTCTCATTTATCTGGTGAACGAGAAGGGCTTTGAAACCGTTACGCTGTCCGACCTTTTGCCCTTTGGCTTCCGTGCCGGGGAGCACATGTCCGCCAACGGGTGACATTTGGTTTTACTTGGCGGAAAATCCCGGAAAATTCACATTTCGGTGTTGATTTTTTGTGGGAAATGTGCGACAATACTAGACGGTATGATTGATACCGAATCCAAAAATTATGGAGGAATACATCATGAAAAAGATTCTGGCTGTGCTGCTGACTCTGGCTATGGTGCTGGGTCTGGCTGCCTGCGGCGGCTCCTCTGCCCCCGCTGCCACCGAGGCCCCCGCGGCTGCTCCCGCTGCCACCGAGGCTCCTGCCGCAGCACCCGCTGAGACGGAGGCCCCTGCTACTGAGGCTCCCGCCGCTGCCGCTTCCGCTGACGACATCCCTGACGAGATGACCTCTGCCGACGGCAAGTATCAGGTCGCCTTCGTCACCGACGTGGGCCAGCTGAAGGACAAGTCCTTCAACCAGGGCACCTTCGACGGCGTGAAGCTGTACGCTGCCGAGGCCGGCAAGTCCTACAAGTACTATCAGCCCGCCGGCGGCGATCAGGCCACCGACGACGACCGTTACGACGCCATGAAGCTGGCTGCCGACAACGGTGCTGAGGTCATCGTCTGCGCTGGCTTTATGCAGGGCGCGGCTCTGGAAAAGGCTGCCGCTGAGTTCCCCAACGTCAAGTTCGTCTTCATCGACGGCTGGGCACTGGGCAAGAGCAATGTTGCCGGTATCTGCTTCCGCGAGGAGCAGTGCGGCTATCTGGCTGGTTACGCCGCTGTTATGGACGGCTACACCAAGCTGGGATTCTGCGGCGGCGGCGGCGGTACCAACGCTGCCTGTGACCGCTACGGCTACGGCTTCGTGCAGGGCGCGAACGCTGCGGCGGTCGAGCTGGGCACCCCGATCGAGATCAACTACACCTACGGCGGCCAGTTCTACGGCGACGCGAACATCACCGCCAAGATGGACGGCTGGTACAGCGCG
>JALFUW010000074.1 GCA_022786995.1 Clostridiales bacterium | reverse complement strand
TTTCGGCCGTCTGCTTGCTGCGGTTGCCGCTGCGGCAGTATACCAGGACCAGCTGGTCCTTGTCCGGCAGCTCCGGGATTTCCTCTGAACCAATCGTTTCATTGGGGACATTGATGGCGCCGGCGATATGCTTCTCGCTGTATTCCTGAGAAGTCCGGACATCCAGAATGATATAGCCGCTTTCCTCTTCCATCATGGCGGCAGCTTCCTCTGCCGTGATCTGGCGGTAGGTATTTTCCTCCGATTGTGCCGTGCATCCGGCCAAAAGCAGAAGAACCATTAAAGCGGGCAGTATTCTTTTCATGGTCATTCCTCCCTAAATATTTTTGTACAGTAGTGCCAAATATCACTCAATCCGAGCGGTTTCGGCAACTATTCGATTAGGTTTCTCAACAGGATCCAAAGCCAGTGGACATCAATCCACATCAAATCTCATCGATTTGTGCGGTTTACAGGCAAAAATGGGTACGACAAATAAAACGTCTTGCTTGCGCTATGACGGCCTTCAGTAAAACCCACTCCTCCTGCGGCAGCAAACCTCCCATGTCTAACAGGATCATCCGCTCAAGGCGGCGTCCTCAATTCCTTCGTTCTGCCTGTCCACAGTTGGGTGCCGCGGATGCTCCGTTGCGGGATCGTTGTCCCATGGTATGACTCTTTGCGGCTACCGGCTCTGTATTTGTTGAGCTTGCATTCCTGTTCTCCGGCGCCATTGAACTGGCGGACGCTTCCCGGTTACAGGCTTTTTTTGTTAGGCTGCCGCCAACTCCGGGCGGATGATGTCCGTCCTCAGCTTCTGCGGATCATAATCCACACCGCGCTTGAGAATAGCATAAAATACCCGAATCAGCTTACAGCTTGCTGCGACGATGGCCTGCTTGCCCTTGAGCGGATTCTTTTCCCGGGTTCTGAAGTACTGATACACTTCCCGGAACTCGGCATTGTTCTGAATCATGGGTAGCATAACCTGAAACAGAATCTTCCTCAGCCTTTTTCTGCCTCGCTTGCTGATGGAGCTTCTGCCGCGATGCTTACCGGAACTGTTTTCTTTCAATTCCAGTCCGGCCAGCTTCTGAATCTGCTTCGGTGAGTCGAAGCGCCGTATGTCGCCCACCTCGGACAGAAATCCAGCTACTGTGATGAGACCTACTCCCTTAATGGAGAGCAGCTTCTCTGCATACGGTACTTTCAGCGTTTCCGCCTCCAGCACCGCCGTGACCCTTTCCAACTGTGCCTCTTTGGCCCTGTAATCCTCCAGGAGCAGTTGCACTTCCATGCGGGCGCATGCGCCACCGTCGAGGCCAATGCTGTTTTGTGCAGCTCCTACCAGGGTCTGTGCCCTCTTCATGCCGACTGCACGCAACTTCTTGTCCCGCCAGAGGCGATTGATACCCTCTGCTCCCAGCTTTACCACGTCCTTCGGCAATGGTGCTGTTTCCAGCAGCGTCAAGCCGCTTTCTGCGGAGAAGTTCTTATAGACTGTGAGGTACTCTGGAA
Organism: Clostridiales bacterium; assembly: GCA_022786995.1. Taxonomy (GTDB): domain Bacteria; phylum Bacillota; class Clostridia; order Oscillospirales; family Oscillospiraceae; genus Faecousia. The sequence continues at coordinate 1,148 of JALFUW010000074.1, read as the reverse complement.
AATATATCTTAAGCCAGCGTTTGATCCGGTTCGTGGCAGCGTTCAGCTCCTTCACGATCCGATCCCGGCTTGAGACCGCTTCCCGCAAATCTGCGTAGATTCCCTCTGGGAGATACGGATAGCTATACCGACCATCCACTACCAGCTTTGCGATTGTTTTCGGATCTTTCTGATCCGTCTTCTTGGGACTATTGTCATCCAATTCCTTGATTTGCTTTACATGATACGGATTGACAAGAGTCAGGCTGATGTGTTGCTGATTCAAGTACCGGGCGAGGTTGAACCAGTAATGTCCTGTGGGCTCACACCCCACAATGATCTGCTCAGCGGATGTGATGGTTCGATACCTTCCCAGATACTCCAGAAAGCCCTGGAACCCTTCCAGGCTGTTGCTGAAATGAAATGCCTTCTTGGACAACTCTTGCCCACGCCAGTTAAACGCTCGGGCAAAATTCGTTTCGCTACCGATATCCACACCCACAACTAAAGTTTTCTCTGTAACTTGTGCAATCTTGATATTCTGTGTATAATCCATGGTGAACCTCCGGTTTGATTGGGTTGTTACATCCGCCAAGATGCATCTCAATCTTATCGTGAGGTTCTTCTTTTTTCAATTGGCGCGTTTTACGAGTTACAGGAATGCTCCGTGTTTTGAAAACAGGACAGCTGCGTGTCAGCCGCCCTGTTCTATGGGGTGATATCGCCGTATTGGTCAGTATATTGGTTGCCGTTTCAGCAATTTTTGCTTTTTTAAAAATGAAAATACAATCTGATCAGGGGCGGCAGCTCCTGAGAAGCGGAGCTGTGGGAGAGTGGGCTTTGGGGTATAATTGATACTGAGATTGCGACGCCCTGCGGACTATCATGCTGAGAAAAAAATTGCGGGAGACAGTTCAGTCCGATTCCCAGAAACTGAAAAATGTCCGGTTTTATGATTCCTTTACAAAAGAAAAGCCGAAGGATAAAACGTGGATCGACATATATAAGATGTATTGTGAATATGCAGGGGGCTCAAACGTTCTATATGAAAATAGAATCGTCAGCGGCATGGTTCAAAAGCAGATTTGAGTCATGCGTTTCATAGGCTCAAAATGAAATGCCTTCTTGGACAACTCTTGCCCACGCCAGTTAAACGCTCGGGCAAAATT
>JALFUW010000027.1 GCA_022786995.1 Clostridiales bacterium | reverse complement strand
TGTCCTTGCGCAGGGCGTTCTCGTCCGTCATCCGCCCGTCGGGGGTGAAGAAGGTGCCGTTGCAGCTGACCATGTGGTGATTCATCAGGTACTCGTTGGCGAAGGCCAGCTCGTCCACCCGATCGCCCCGCAGCACCCAGCTTGGGATTCTGATTTCGTCTTCCATCAAATAACCTCCTTTTGAAGACTCTTTACACCCGTAGTCTCAAATGGCGGTTTTTTTGCAGTCCGATATGCAAAATTTTGAAAAAAAGCGAAATAATTTTTCTTTCAGCGGCAAGCCGCCGGTCGAAGATTGTCGATTGGGTTGCGCTCTGGACTGAAAACAGCCGTCTTGTCTGTCTTGGTGTCTGGATTGCCCCCCGATGGGTCAGTTCCCCTCCCGAGAAAGACACACGACGCTTTCTACATGGGCACACCTTGGGAAAAGGTCAGCGGCGGTGGCGGAGGTCAGACAATAGCCCCGCTGCTTAAGAAGCGCCACGTCCCGGGCCAGGGTTGCCGGGTCGCAGGAGACGTAGACGATGCGCCGGGGCGCCATGCGGGATAGGGCCTCGATGGTGTCGGCGTTCAGGCCCTTCCGGGGCGGGTCGACCACTACCACATCCGGGCGGACGCCGTTTCGTTCCAGCTCCAGTGCCGCCTGTCCCGCGTCGCCGCAGAAAAATTCCGCGTTTTCAATGCCGTTTCGCCGGGCGTTGTCTTTGGCGTCCTCCACGGCCTGAGGGATGACCTCCACGCCGATGACCTTCCCGGCGGCGGAGGCCATGGCCAGAGTGATGGTACCCACGCCGCAGTACAGGTCAAGCACCGTGTCATTTTTGGTAATCTGAGCCTTTTCGATGGCGGTCTCGTAGAGCCGCTGGGCCTGATGGTGGTTCACCTGATAGAACGAGCGGGGAGACAGCCGGAAGCTCAGGCCGCAGAGGGTGTCCTCGATATAGCCCGGGCCGTGGAGGGTGATAAATCTGTCCCCCAGCACGGCGTTGCCCTTCTTTGTGTTCACGCTGAGAACCAAGGTGGTAAAGCCGGGGATTTTTCGCAGCCGGGAAAGCAGCGACTCCACCTTGGGAAGCTTTTCCCCGTTGCACACGAGACACACCAGAATCTGCCCGGAAACCGCCCCCCGGCGGACGTAAATGTGCCGCAGGAGCCCGGTGTGGGTGCTTTCATCGTAGACGGATACACGGAACTGGTTTACATAATCCATCACCGCGTCTTTCACGGCATCGGTTTCCGGGGGCAGGATCAGGCACCGCCGGTTTTCCACCACGTCGTGGGTGCCCGCCCGGAAAAACCCGGCGTAGGCCCGCCCCTTTTTCGATGCCACGGGATATTGGGCTTTGTTGCGGTAGCCGTGACAGTCGGGGGCGGCAAGGATGGGCACATCCGTTAAGGTCTCGCCCCCCAGACGGTTCAGGCAGGTCTTTACCCGCCCTGCTTTCAGCCGGGTTTCCTCCTCGTAGTCCATGTGCCAGAAATCGCAGCCCCCGCAGAGCTTGGCCACGGGGCACTCCCGATTCACACGGTGGGGGGACTTTTCCAGAATCTCCACGATTTTGCCCGCCGCCCAGGTCTTCTGGGCTTTTTCGATGCGCAGACGCACCCGCTCCCCGGCGATGGCGTTGGGCAGGAACACCGCACAGCCTTCCACATGGGCGACACCCTGCCCCTCAGCGGTGTAGTCGGTGACGGTGGCTTCGTAGATTTGGTTTTTCATGAGCATAGCGGATTTGCCTCCATGTGGATGTTTCGGACGGATTTATTGTAGTCTACCACAAATCCCCCAAAAGGTAAAGCCGGGGGTTGAGAAAAACCACAGAAACTGATATGATACGCCCAAAGGATGTGAGTGATTATGGACTATTCTCGGTGTGAGCTGTGTCCCCGGATGTGCGGGGTGAACCGCGGCGCCGGGCAGAAGGGCTTCTGCGGCTGCCCGGATACCGCGCTGGTGGCGAAAGCCATGCTCCACAAATGGGAGGAGCCTGCCCTCGCCGGCAGCGGCGGCAGCGGCGCGGTGTTTTTTGGAGGCTGCACGCTGGGCTGCAAATACTGCCAGAATGCCGCCATCAGCGGCGGCCCGGTGGGAACCCCCACGGACAGCGCCGGGCTTCGCCGGATGTTTGAAGAGCTGATGGCACAGGGCGCGGAGAACATCGATCTGGTGACCCCCACCCAGTTCCTGCCTACCCTTCTGCCCGCGCTGACGCCAAAGCTCCCGGTGCCGGTGGTGTACAACTGCGGCGGCTACGAGCGGGTGGAGACCCTGCGGGCGCTGGAGGGGAAGGTTGATATCTATCTGCCGGATCTCAAGTACGCAGACCCATCTCTGGCGGCGGTGCTGTCCGGGGCAGCGGACTACTTCTCTGTGGCGGCGGATGCCCTCCGGGAGATGGTTCGCCAGACGGGAACCCCCCAATGGAATGGAGAGAAAATACTGCGCGGCACCATCGTCCGCCACCTGATTCTGCCGGGTCAGGTGGACAACTCCCTGCGGGTTCTGGACTGGATCGGGGAGACCTTCGCCCCCGGGCAGGTGCTGGTGAGTCTCATGCGGCAGTATACGCCCATGGGCGGCCTCGGGGCTCCCTTTGACCGCCGTGTGACCGAGGAGGAATATGAGGCGGTGCTCAGCTGGATGTACCTGAATCGTCTGGAGGGTTTTACCCAGGAAGCGACCGCTGCGGATGCCGGATTTATCCCGGATTTTTCTGCTCAGGATGACAGACGGCTCAGATAAATTTTCCCCTTTGCTGAGCAAAACCGATAAGCGCAATTTGTAATATTTGTCAAATTTCCTCTGGAAATGCGGAGCGTGCTGTGGTATAATGAATAAAATTGCGAGATTGCAGCGAGGAAAGGCGGAATCATTATGAAGCGCACACGTTACCGGCGGATAGGCACGCTGCTTTTGGCGGGGGTTATGACATTGGGAATGCTGCTGGGAGGCTGCGGGAAAAAGAAATCCCAGCTCTCCCCAAACAACCCGGTAAACCTGACGGTGTGGCATTATTACAACGGCCCTCAGATGGCGACGTTTGACATGCTGGTTGAGGAATTCAACAATACCGTGGGCAAGGAAAAGGGTATCTATGTGACCAGCTACAGCAAGGGCTCCGTGTCCGATCTGGAAACGGCGATCAATGACGCTCTGGACGAGAAGGTGGGCGCGGAAGCCATGCCGGATATGTTCTCCTCCTACGCCGATACCACCTTCCGGGTGGAAAAAAGCGGCGCTCTGGCGAATCTGTCTGACTACTTTACGGCCGAAGAGCTGGAGGCCTATGTTCAGGAGTATGTGGACGAGGGCCGCATCGGCCCGGATGGCGCGCTGATGATCTTCCCCGTGGCGAAATCCACGGAGATCATGATGCTCAATAAGACGGATTGGGATACCTTTTCCGCCGCCACCGGCGCGGAGCTTTCCCAGCTGGCAACCCTTGAGGGCGTGGTTCAGGTGTCTCAGGCCTACTACGAGTGGACAGACAGCCTGACCCCGGATGTACCCGACGACGGCAAGGCCTTCTATGGACGGGACGCCGTGGCGAACTACTTCTTCACCGGCTCCCGTCAGCTGGGTCAGGAGCTGCTGGACATTCAGAATGACCAGGCTTCCATTCACGCTGACAAGGAGGTTTTCCGCAAGCTGTGGGAGAACTACTATGTGCCCATGGTCAGCGGCTGGTTCGGCGCCTACGGCAAGTTCCGCTCCGACGATGTGAAGACCGGCGACCTGCTGGCCTACACCGGCTCCACCGCCTCCGTGGGTTACTTCCCCAGCCAGGTGGAAAACGAGACGGATGCCCACCCCATTGACTATCTGGTTCTGAACGCTCCCATCTTTGCAGGCGGGCAGAAGGTGATTGTCCAACAGGGCGCGGGCATTGTGGTGACCAAGTCCGATGAGCGCCGGGAGCAGGCCTGTGTGGAGTTCCTGCGCTGGTTTACCAAGCCGGAGAACAATACCGTATTCGGCGCAGGCTCCGGCTACCTGCCGGTGACGAAGCAGGCGCAGAGGCTGGAGGTTTTCCAGCAGGTGGTTTCCGACAAAAACCTCACCATGAACCCCATCACCGGCGAGTGCATCCGCTTTTGCATCGAGGACATGAGCGATTACACCTACTACAGCCCCCGAACCTTCACCAACGGCTCCGCGGTGCGCAAGGTGCTGGAATACGGCCTGTCTGACAAGGCGGCTGAGGATATTCAGGCAATTGCGGAGGCTGTGGCCGCCGGCCGGCCCAAGGCAGAGGTTCTGAAACCCTACGTCAGTGACAAGGCATTTGAAACCTGGTACGAGGAGTTCACGCAGCGCCTGAGTCAGGCGGCTGCTCAGTAAAGGACATGAAAAAGGAACCATCCAAAAAGTCAATATTTCAGCTGTTTCTGGTGCCGTTGATTGTCCTGATGCTGGTGCAAAGCTCCATCATTCTGGGGATCATCGTGTTCCGGGGCGTCATTGGCGCCATTCAGGAGGCCTCGGTGGAGACGCTGGAAAAAGACACGCAGAACCGACGCTCCCAGTTGGAGAGCCAGATGCTCCAGCGTTGGGCCGGGATTGGACAGTGCGAGCCGGAGATCACCGCCGCGCTGGAAAGCTACCTGACCGACAACCGGCTGACCCTGGGGGAGCTGTCTGCGTCGCAGCAGCGGCAGCAGGAATTTCTGCTGTCGGTGTTCCCTGTCTGTCTGCGGCAGACCCGCAGCAGCGATACCAGCGGCTTCTTCTTCCTGACTGCCTTTGGAGACCCGGAGGAAGCCGGGCCGGTTACGGGCTTTTATGTCCGGGACTCGGATCCCTACTCCCAGGCGGTGGATAATTCCGATTTGCAGCTGTCCCGGAGCAGCACCCGGCTGTCCCGGGAGATGGGCATTGCTCTTTGCAGCGACTGGACGACAAACTTTTCCATGAGCGGTCAGGGGAACCGGGACGCGGATGCCTTCTATTATGCTCCGTGGCGGGCGGCCCGGGAGAACCCGGACGCGGAGACGGAAGTGCTGGGCTACTGGTCGGAGCCGTTCTATCTGGAGGGCGACCCGGTCAGCGGCTATAAATCCATTGCCTACTCCATCCCACTGCGCTACGCGGGGGAGGTTTACGGCGTGTTCGGCGTGGAGATTTCCCTGCCGGTGCTGAGCCATCAGTTCTTTACCACCAGAGAGAGCCGCCAGAGCGAGGTCAGCTATCTTATCGCCATTGCCCAGCCGGACGGGTCTTACCGCCCTCTGACCGGCGACGGACAGCTGTCCGGCCTGCTGATGAACAAGGAAACCTTCGGCCTTGCCGACACGAAGTATGAAAATCTGTTTCGCATCGGCGAAATGCTGCTGGGAAACGACAATATCTACGCCAGCCGATGCGGCCTGAAGCTCTACGGGAACCATGCTCCCTACAGTAATACCGACTGGGTGCTGCTGGGCCTTAAGAGCCACAGCGAGCTGTTCGGCATGGGCGAAAGCACCTATGTGTGGATCATCGGCGCGGTGCTGTTTGGCCTGCTGTTCTCGGTGGTTGCCGTCTATGTACTGGTGAAGCACCTGACCGATCCCATCAAGGAGCTGACCGCGTCCATCGGCCGGGGAACCAAGGGCCTTGCCCACTACGAACAATCCAACATTTCCGAGATCGACGGAATTTACAGCGTGGTCAACCAGCTTTTTGAAAAGCAGATGGCTACGGAGCGCTCCCTGCAGGAGGAGGCCTCCCGATACCGGGTGGCGCTGGAAAATACCAACGACAGCTTCTTTACCTACGACATTTTCAGCAGAACCGTGGTCATTATGAACGTGGAGAATCTCAATGGCCGCTGGGACTGCCCGGAGCCGGAATACGGCTTCCTGTCGAAAGCCTACATTCACCCGGATGACCGGGCGCTGGTTCGGGGGATTTTCTCGGGTCTGAACCGTCCGCCCCTGCCTGATACCCTGCGCAGGGAGTTCCGAATCTGCCGTCCCGGGCAGGATTACCGCTGGAAGTCCTTCTATGGGCGTGTTCTGCGGGAGCCGGACGGTACTGCTTCCCGGCTGGTCTGTTCTCTGCGGGACATTGACGAGGAAAAGCAGGCTGAGGCCCTGCGCCGCAGACAGAACGCCTACGATGGCCTTACCGGCCTGCATTCGCTGGAGGAGGGTATGCGCGTCCTGCGGGAGCAGGCTGCCTGCTGCGGTCACGGCGCGGTTATCGCGCTGTGTCTGCCGGAGATGGCCCGGATGCAGCTGAAGCATGGGCCGACCTTTATTCAGATGCTGCTGAGCGAGCTTGGCCCTGCCCTGCAGTGCGGGGAGAAGATCCACGGCTTCCGCCTGAATGGAGACGAATTCATCTATTGGCTGCCGGAGCGGGAGGAGGCCTACGCGGAGCTGCGGGCAAGAGACTTGGTGGGCCGGGTTCGGTCGGTGTTCCCCGAAGAGCTGCTGGAGCTGCCGGTCTGCGCCGGTGTGTCCGGCTGGAGCCGGGGGACGGACATTATGGATGCTCTGCGCCGTGCCCACGCCGCCCAGCAGTATGTGGCGGGCAATCCCACCCGAAGCTGTATCGTCTACTCGGAATTGCCCGAGGAAGCAAGGGGAGAACTTCCTGTCGTTCGCCAGCGTCAGTATTCCTCTTTGAACCATGTGCGGGAGAGCACCCTGACCTATCTTTCCATCAACCTGCTCAGCGGCGACGAAGGCTACGACCTGAAAATGTATATGCTTCTGCGGGAGGTGGCCCGTCGGCTGGAGGCTTCCGCGGCGGCAGTGAGCCTGTTCTGGATGGATTCCATGTCCACCACCCTGGAATACTGCTGGGATCCGAACGCCCAGCCGGAGCGCAGAGTGCTGTTCTTCACCGGGGAGCAGCTTTCCCAGCTGGAACAGTGGATCGGCAGCCGGCAGCTTTGCGCCTATACGGCACAGGAATCGGAGACGGTGCTGGCACCCTTCCTGTTTGGGCAGGCGTCCGGCGGTTTGCTGATGCCCATGTATGACGACGATGTGGAGATGGGCTGCCTGTGGCTGTCGGGCGTGGAGCGGGAGAAAAAGGAGAAGTCCCTGCTGGAGGATCTGCGGCAGATGACCGGCGTTTTGCAGGGCTACCTGCGGCAGCGGCAGCACGACGCGGCGGCGCAGGCCAAATCGGAATTCCTGTCCCGCATGAGCCATGAGATCCGCACGCCCATGAACGGCATCATCGGTATGACCAACATCGCCCTGTTCCCCGGCAAGACCCGGGAGGAGATGGTGGAGTGCCTGAAAAAGATTTCGGTGTCTTCTCAGTATCTTCTGGGCCTGCTCAACGACATCCTGGATATGTCCAAGATCGAAAGCGGAAAAATGCAGATTGTGCCGGAGAATTTCTCCATGGATGAGATGCTTGACACCATCCGTGAGATGATTGTCCCCCAGACACAGGCGAAGGGAATCCGATTCGTGGAGGACATTCAGCTCAAAACCCGGTGGTTCTGCGCTGACCGGCTGCGCATCAGCCAGATACTGGTGAATATTCTGGGCAACGCCGTGAAATTCACCCCTGCCGGGGGCACGATCCGCCTGACCGTTCAGGAGCGGCAGGAGGGCGAGGGCAACACGGGCAAGTATTCCGACGTGTTTTTCGCCGTCAGCGATACCGGCATCGGCATCAGCAAGGAAAATCAGGAGCGGGTGTTCCGTTCCTTTGAACAGGTCAGCGGCGTAAACAGCGGCGGCATTCAGGGCACCGGCCTGGGCCTGTCCATCAGCTCCCGTCTGGCCCGGCTCATGGGCGGGAAAATCAATCTGACCAGCGAACCCGGCAAGGGCAGCACCTTTGATTTTACCCTGCCCCTGACCCATGGTGAAGCAATTCAGGCGGAAGCCGTCACGGAGGATGCCTGCTTTGACGGAAAACGGGTGCTGCTGGTGGAGGACAATGAACTGAACGCGGAGATTGCCCAGACCATTCTGGAGGAAATGGGCTTCACTGCGGAGGTGGTTACCGATGGTGACGAGGCGGTGGACACCCTACGTTCCCGCCAGCCCGGCGCCTTCGACGTGGTGCTCATGGATATCATGATGCCCCGGATGAACGGACTGGAAGCGGCCCGGCTGATTCGGAGTACCAAAGGGCGGCCGGATCTGAAGACGCTGCCCATCCTTGCTATGTCCGCCAACGCCTTCGACGACGATGTAAAAAAGTCGCTGGAGAGCGGCATGAACGATCACCTGTCCAAGCCCATCGAAATGGCGACACTGATCACGGCCCTGCGCAGAGTTTTGAAATGAGTACATGAGGAGTGTGCCGCGTTTTTGCGGCACACTCCTTTTTAATACTGTTATGAAATGACTTTTGTCAAGAGGGGAAAAACCAGTCAAAAGGCAAAAATATTCCAAGGACATCTGGAAAGAGCCAAGACAACAGAAAACCGGCATTGGCCACTCTGTTATACGCGGATTGGGTACCGCAGG
>JALFUW010000111.1 GCA_022786995.1 Clostridiales bacterium | reverse complement strand
AGGCAGGTCTATACCGGCCCAAAATGCAGTCGCCTCACCATGCTGGTGAGGCGGTTTTGGCTTCCTGTGAGAGAATGGAAGTCCCCAGATGCAAGGCTCGGTCGTCGATCACTGCGATGGTCACATCCATATCAAAAGGACTTTCCCGAATGGCTCTGATTGCCACGCGCCATGCGTCCTTGATGGGGTAGCCATAGATGCCGGAGGAAATCAGTGGGGAGGCGATGGAGCGGCAGCCCTTGGCATAGGCAACCTTCATGGCATTTTGGTAGCAGCGGTACAGTAGCGTTTCTTCATTGTGATTGCCGCCCTGCCAGATGGGGCCAACGGCGTGGACGATGTACTTTGCCTTCAGCTTGAAGCTGGGGGTGATGACCGCCTCGCCGGTGGGGCAGTGCCCCAAAGCATCGCAGGCGGCTTGCAGCTGGCTTGCGCCGGCAGCCGCAAAGATCGCTCCGCAGACACCGCCTCCTTGCCTGAGCTGGCTGTTAGCTGCATTTACGATGCAGTCCACGTCCATTTCGGTGATGCTTTGTTTCCGGATGCGTAAGGTTCCTGCCACGGGATTCCACTCCTTTTCTGTTTTTCTCTATTTTATCACGAAAGTGGAAGGAAGTACAGATAATGCTTCGATGCTTTTTCCACGCCCTGCCGGGCTTTTTGAATTACACCCGTTTTTTGGACAGTATCCCGGTATAATGGAGGCAGAAACAAAAACGGGAGGTTGCGACAATGATTATCAAATTTCTGGAAGATTTGCTCCACTGGAACGAGGAGGAAGAAGTGCTGGATGCGGAATACGAACCCTTCCGGGATCAACTGAGTCTGGCGGGGCTGAGTGAGGAGGAACTGCGAAAAATGGACCCGGATGACCGGGTGGCTGCCCTGGAGCAGGCAAATCTTGACCCCTACGATTTTATTTATCTCGCCTGCTGATTTCGTAACCGCTCTTTACAACCGGTGTGCAGTGGGCTAAAATGGAAGCAGAAAAAGGAGGGGGATTCCCATGAAAAAAGTCCGCATTACCGCCATCCGAAAGGCCTGCTATCCTGATCTGATGGAGAAGTACGAAAATCCCATCCAGCACGCCTGTGAAGTCAGCGAGGGACAAACTTGGGTTGCCAACGGCTGGTGCAAGCCGGAGGGCTTTTGCGGCAGTGCCTGGGACAGCATTTCGCCCTTCGTCATGACCCTTGCCCACGGCGGCGGGGATTTCTACGACGGCTGGATGAAGAACCCCAAATCCGCCATGATCTCCTGCAACGACGGCTTCCGGCCTGTGAGCTTTTATCTGGAAGCGCTGGAGGAGGATGCGGAATGAACCGGGCGGAATTGGAACGCTATATCGCGGAAATCTACAGTACCCAGGGGGAAAACCCCTGGGCGCAGTCGCCGGCAAATACCGTGTTCCGGCATTGCCACAATCGGAAGTGGTTTGCCATTATCATGGACATTCCCAGAGAAAAACTTGGCGTTCCCGGCGAGCAAATCATCTCCGTGGTGAATGTAAAATGCGAACCCCGGCTGATTGGCTCCTTCCGGGAAGAACCGGGTATTTTTCCTGCGTACCACATGAACAAAGCCCATTGGCTGACCATCGCGCTGGATGGCAGCGCGGAAGAGGAGAAGCTGAAATTCCTGCTGGATATGAGCTATGAGCTGACGAAGTGAGACTTTCTCCAAGGCATGCGCAAAAAGAAAAGTATTGTGCTATTCGTAACGAATAACACAATATTTTTGCGTGGGCAGGTTTGTTGTTGGTGCTCGTCAGGGCTGAATGACGATTTTTTGGGCGGACAGGGTGCTGCCGTCCACCGTCAGAATTGCCAGCGTAATCTCCTGATCGAACCGGCGCCTGCCGCAGCTGCCGGGGTTCAGCCAGAGCCGCCCGTCGATGGTCTGCTCAAAGTACTTGTGGGAGTGCCCGAAGATCACCGCGTCGATGCCGGTTAAGATTTTGGGGACTTCCTTTTTGTTGTGCACCAGAAAGAACCGGCAGTCCTCAATCTGGAAGGTCAGCGTGACAGGCAAATGCTCCGCCCACTCCTTGTCGTTGTTGCCCCGCACCACATAAACCGGGGCGATTTCTTTCAGCCTGTCGATGATCTCCGGCTTGTTGATGTCACCACCGTGAATGATGGCATCACAGCCGGAAACCGCAGACAGCACCTCCGGCCGGAGCAGCCCGTGGGTGTCGGAAAGGACAGCAATTCGCTTTGCCAAGTTCATCACTCCAATTCTTTTTCAATCAGCGCCACCGCTATTTCAAAGGCTTTCACCCGGCGCTGGGCAAGCGTGATCTGTGACTTGTACCGCGCCGGATTCTCCTTGCCTTGCAGAGTTAAGATAGTCGCCTGCAGCTTGTGAAGTGTGGAATCAATCTGCCGCTTGGCTTCCAGAAGTTCCTCGTTGGTGTAATCCATCATCAAATTCCTTTTCCCAGCTGGTAGGCTTTCTCCATCACATCGGGATGGTTCACCGCGTCCTTCGGGTCGCCGATTTCTCCACCGGCTACCAGTCCGCAGAGCTTGGCCTTAGGGAAGCAGTCCACCCAGCCCTGCAGGCCGTTGTAGGCTTTTTCAAAGGTGGCGTCTCCACCGTCGGCTGCCGTGGCGATCATGTAAACCTCCCGGAAGGCATAGTCCGACTCATACAAGGGATTCATGCGGTCCAGCAGGGTCTTCATCTGGCCGGACATTTCGTAGTAATAGATGGGCGTGGCGAAAACCAGCACATCCGCCCGGCGCAGTTTCTCCATGATTTCCGGTGCGTCGTCCTTCTGGACGCACTTCCCGGTTTTAATACAGGAAAGACAGCCGATGCAGTATTGTATTTTCTTGCCCTTCAGGCTGAGCAGCTCCACGTGGTTGCCCGCTTCCTCCGCGCCCCTGACGCACTCCTTGGCAAGAAGCTCTGAATTGCTGCCGCCTCTGAGACTGGTGGAAATAATCAAAACATTCTTCATAATGTACATCCCTTCTTATGCGTCCAATGACGCGGATTTGATACCTTATTGTACTCCATCCTGCAATCAATCGCAATACCATTCAGGGATTCAGCGTCCAACCGTTGTCACCGTGATAGATCATAAGCCGGGTCTGACCGCCATCAATGCAGATGTTCTCACCGGTGATGAAACCGGCTTTGTCGGAAGCCAGGAACAGCACCATGTTGGCGATGTCCAGCGGATTGCCCACACGACCGGCAGGCTGCTGGATGGCATCGGGGCCTTCGTAGACGGTGTAAGCCGTGTCGATCCAGCCGGGGGAGATGGAGTTGACCCGCACCTTTCCGGCGAAGCTGACTGCCAGCGCATGGGTCAGAGCGGATATTCCACCCTTGGCAGCGGTGTAGCTTTCACTCTGGGGCTGGCTCATCCGGTCCCGGGAGGAAGAGATATTGATGATGCTGGCCCCGGGAGCGAAGTAGGGCGCAAACAGCTTGCTCAGATAGAAAGGTGCAGTAACGCCGATTGCCATGGACTGCTGGAACTGCTCATAGGTGCATTCGTTTAGCCCCAAGAACAGGGGCGGCGCGTTGTTCACCAGCACATCCACCCGACCATATTTCTGGGTGACTGTCCGGGCGAAGTCCTCCAGTGTAGCCTTGTCGGCAATGTCGCCTACATAGTGGTCACCTTCAGCCTGGTCAATGACGCAAACATGAGCGCCGTTTTTCTGAAACTCCTCAGCGATACACTTTCCGATGCCATTGGCACCGCCGGTGATGACGATTACTTTATCCTGGAACATACCCTTGCTTTCCTTTCGAAGGTAAGGAATCACTCTTCTCCAATCTTCAATTTGATTGGTGAGGTCCCTACTCTTTTTACGATTTCGGTTCAGCGTACCCATAGCACCGCAATGCGCAAGTGCGAATACATAGGCAGTGCTGCCGTTATCCAAGGTAACGGGAACCGGATTGTGCGTGCTTTCAATAAACTCGTTGTAGTCCGTGATGGAGCAGGGAAGCTTTGCAGCAAAGGCAGACAGAACACCTTCAAAAGTTGACTTGCCAAGGCAAAGAATCACTTTTGGCTGAATGATATCTGTCAGTTCTTTGAAGTAGCCTTTGTCATTCTCTGCCCAAGTCTTTTTGTATCCGCCGCTGGTGCCTTTATTGCGATATCCAAGAACAAAATTTGTGAAGAAAAGATCGGAGCAGGGCTTTGTAATATCATAGCCAAGTTCATTGAACAGCTGTGTCAGGTTCGCATCGGTGGGACTGGGATTGCTGTATAGGTAATCGTAGGCACGACCCTCATTTGCTTTACGCACTTGTTCCATCGTAGGCTGAGAACTGTCATCCCAAGGGCAGCCCCAGTCCTGCCCAACTAGCATGATCTTCGCATCCAGATTTCCTTTGCCCTGCCAATATGTCCACAGATTGATTTCTTTGCAATCATCGCACCAGTAAAGGCGCACTTCCTTTCCATCATCTGAAGGATTACGCGCTGGATAGCTTATTTTGACTCTTTCAATCAGATCGCGGTATTTTCTCTGTTTGGCATCCATTCAGATTCCTCCTGTTGGATTTGTTGCAGCTTTATTATAGCGCAATCCTGACATAAAGGCAAAAGAAATAACCCTCGACCTGTTGCCTACTCACTGCAACCGTCGAGGGTTATTCCTTTTGGGGGGTGGGTTCCATCTGTGGTTAACCTCGCTTTCGTCGGATTTGGAGATTACTTAGTACATTGGACTCACTCCTTTTTTGTATCTTCATAATAACGCAGGTTTTCCTGTTTTGCAAGATGGGATGATTCACAAGAATGCGCGACAAAAGTTGGAGAAACTGAGAATGGACATGGGGCTTCAAATATGGTACACTGGATATGTTGGGGTGCAAATGGGAACCGCTTTTGGCGGCTCCCATTTTTTATAGCTTGTGTTCCTGATAGAACGCTTTCAGGTCTGCCTTCACTGCATCCGGCAGCATGGACTTCTTCACACCTTGAATGGCACCCTCCAATGCCAGCAGGCGGTGGATGCAGGCGGACGGGTCGATCTCCTGAATTTTCAGCCACGCGGCTTTGGCACCGACTTGCCGCAGAGCCTCCGGGGTTTCAATTCCCACATGAATCAGCTGCGCTTCCACAGTCTTGCCGATGTTCGGCAGCTTCGATAATTCTCCCATTTTGAATACCTCCCGCGTGTACCGCTCGGATTCCGGGCGGTTCTTTTTTTGCCCGCATTGCGTGTGCGCTTTCTCAAACCTAACGACAGTATACCGCAAATTCCGAGCCGGTGCAATTCATCCGCAACCTGCGCTGGTTGGAACTGTTCACAAATGTTGCCCGGGCATTTTGTTCAACCATACAAAAATGAAAAAACTTTGCACGCGACCCGGACAAAACCGTGTTTTCACTGCCTACCAAGTGAGGGGACTTTTGCAAAACCGACAACGCCGACAGAAGGGGGTTCATAAAATGTTTACATTTCAAGCGGGACAAAATCGCGCTTTCGCTGCCTACCAAGTGAGAGGAAAATTTTTTTGAGAATCGATTTCCGTTTTTCGCCTTCTTTGCAATAGTGGTATTATGAGGGACTTTATTAAGGGCGGTGAAAAATAATTTGAGGTAAGTGAGAAAAACGGGGCTTCCATGTCCTAATGTTATTATGAAGGGATTTTTTCAGAACAGGTCAGCAAAGAAACGAAAGGAGAGGCCTATGCCGAGAATGAGCAAGAAACTGAAACACGAATGGTCGCTGTTCCTGAACCACCGGGGACGGCGCTGCTACAACAGCTTGTGCAGGCGGTGCATCCACAGCTGCAAGCAGAGCTTTCGTGCCACCGTGGTGGAGTGCCCGCGATATTTTTCCAAGCGGGCAGTTGGGAGGGAAGATTATTATGCATAAGCAGGGAGAAACGCCAAAGCGAAACCGCACAGAGCAAATCAAATTCTGGGCAACCCCGGAAGAGAAAGACCTGATCCTCAAAAAGATGGAATTGTACGGAACCAGCAATATGGGCGCTTATCTTCGCAAGATGGCCATTGACGGCTATGTGATCAAGCTGGAGCTTCCGGAGCTGAAAGAGATGATCCGGCTGCTGGGCATTGCCAACAACAACATCAACCAGATTGCCCGTTCCCTCAATTCCACAGGGCGGATTTACGAGGCGGACATTCAGGAGATTCGCGACAGAATCGACGGCCTGTACGACTATGCAAGAAAGATTCTGGATTCTCTTGCGAAGATTCCTTAAGCGCCGGAACGGTGCGCAGCCGCAGATATATCTGCGTACTCAAGGGTTTGGGAAGATTTCCCAACAAGCCTTTTCGCAATCTGGGTACCGGGTTGCATTGCTTGCCCCTAGTGAAAACAACATAATTTTTGGAAAGGATATGAAAAAACATGACAAATACTTATACCTCAATCGATCAGCTTCCCATCACCCTCTGCGCCGAAGACGTGGCGCAGGTTCTGGGGATTTCCCGGGCCGGAGCCTACACGCTGATGCACTCCAAGGGCTTTCCCACCATCCAGATCGGCAAGCGCATGGTTGTCCCAAAGGATAAGCTGCTGGCATGGATGGAAGAACAGAGCGCCGCGTAAAGGAGGGAGCGCCGATGCAGACGCCCGAAATTCTGCGAACGGAAGTCAAGTTCCGCTTCATCGATTATCTGAAAGCCGCCCAGATTCCCTACTACGAACCCTCTCTCACCGTCTGCCCGCATTGCGGGCAGCACGCGCAGGTGGTCGGGGATTTTCTCTGGAATTGTCCAAAATGCGGCAGCAAGGGGGATGTGGTGGACTACGCCATGGAAAGCCACGGCTTCCGAAAAACAACCGATGCCCTCAAGCACGTGTGCCGGGTGCTGGGGGTCAAGATATGCAGCCTCGACACCATCGCCGCGGAGGATCTGATGGACATGCAGTTCCCGGACAACCCAGAGCTGATCGAAGGGCTGCTGGGCAAGGGACTGTATCTTTTGGCGGGTGCTTCCAAAATCGGAAAGTCCTGGCTGGTGCTGTGGCTGGCACACTGCGTCAGTCTGGGGCTGCCGGTGTGGGAGTTGAAAACCCGGCAGTGCGGTGTGCTCTATCTGAGCCTGGAGGACACGGACCAGCGGCTCCAGCGCCGTCTGGTGGAGGTCACCGGCGGCGAAACCGGGGACCTTACCATAGCCACCGACGCGGAGCTTCTGGGCAGCGGACTGGAAGAACAGCTCACCAATTTTCTGAGCGACCACCCGGAAACCAAGTTCGTCATCATCGACACCCTGCAAAAAATCCGCCAGCTGAAAGCGGACAGCTACAGCTACGCCGGGGACTACGCCACCCTGACGGTGCTGAAGCAAATCGCCGACCGATTCGACCTGACCATCCTTTTGGTGCATCACACCCGGAAGCAGGAGGCTGACGATGCGGTGGACAAAATCTCCGGCACCACCGGGCTGATCGGCTGCGCCGACGGTTCCCTGATTCTGGAAAAAGAAAACCGACTGGGGACGCAAGGCTCGCTTACCGTCACCAGCCGGGAGCACCCGGACAAAAAGCTGCTGCTGGATTTTGACCGGGAGAAAAAGATTTGGAAATTTCTTGGCTACGCGGATTCTCAGGAGGAAGAACCGGAGGATCCAATCCTCGCGGCGGTGGGAAGCTTCCTGCAAGACAAGCCTTCGTGGAAGGGGACAGCCACGGAGCTTTTGGAAGCCCTTCTGGAGATCAACCCCTCGCTGCTTGCGAAGCCCAACTCGCTGGTACGAAGGCTCAACGCCAAAACCAGAGAGCTGTCTGAACGCTACGGCATTCGGTATACCGGTCGGCGGGAGGAAAATGTGAAGTATCTGATTTTGGAGAGAACGTCCGATACTTCCGATACGTGCGATATTTCCGGCACCCCACCCGGTGCCTGATTATCGCACCAATCGCACATACCGCACAAAAAGACTTCGCCGAATTATTCGGCGAAGTTGTGCCGCCGCAAACTTTACAAAATAAACCGCCATGCTGTACAATGACCGTGACGAAACACATTGTGCCAGCGGAAAGGAGTTCAATGGCAAAGAAAAGAACCAACGGCGAAGGTCACATTCGCCAGCGCAAAAACGGCCTTTGGGAGTGTACCATCATGGATGGGTTCCAGCCCAACGGCAAACGCAAGTACAAAAGCTTTTACGGCAACACCCAGTCGGAAGTCAAGAAAAAGATGCGGGCATATCTCCGGGCGAAGGAAGAAGGTGTGATTCTTGCCCATGAGTATACCTTCAGCGAGTGGGCGGAGCTGTGGTTTGAAAACCACAAGGACAACATCCAGTCCACCACCCAGGAGAGCTACCGCTACACCCTGCGGATTCTGGAAAGTCATTTCGGCAGACGCAAGCTCGATCAGATCAAAGCCTATGACATTGAGCAGTTTCTGAAACAGCTTCGCCAGAGCAAGGCCTCCAATTCCCGGCTCTCCCAATGCCGGGGGATGCTGTTTCAGATTTTCAACAAGGCGGTTGCCAACGATCTGCTGAACAAGAACCCGGCGGCCTATGCGGACAAAATGCGAAAGGCACGACCCAAGCCGAAGGAAGCCTTCACCACCAGGGAAGTCCAGCTCCTGCTGGACAAGCTGCCCCAAAACAAAATCGGCTGGAGCATCCGGCTGATGCTGGGAACGGGAATGCGGACACAGGAGCTGCTGGGACTGGAACCCCGGCATATCGCCGAGGACGGCTCCACCATCACCATCGAGCAGGCAGTGTGCATGGACAAGGGCACGGCGACGCTGGGGACGCCCAAATCCTTTGACAGCTACCGCTGTATCCCGGTTCCCGAAAACCTCCGCTGCTATGCGAAGCTGCTCCGGGACACGCAGGATACCTTCATCTGGGAATCTCCCAGAAAGCCGGGGATGCCCTGCAATCCATCCACCTTCCGGACGCAGTTTCAGAAGGCGGTGAAAGGGGTTGAGGGGGTTCGGGTGCTGACGCCTCACAGCTGCCGCCATACTTATGTTTCTCAAATGCAGATGCTGGGTGTTGACCTGGCAACCATCCAGAGCATCGTCGGTCACGCCGATGTGGACATGACAAAGCACTATCTGCACGTTCAGGAGCCGGTGAAATTGGCGGCAATCGAGAAGTTTTCCTGTGCCTTTTCCGGGGGAAAAGGCCCGGATTTGGACGTATTGGACCACCTGGAACCGTTGTAATTCCGGTACGATTCCGGTACGGCGAGTAACGCAAACCGGGGCGTAGCGCCCCGGTTCAGAAAATACGGATTATACAGGGATTATACACGATTACAACAAGAAAAAGTCCTGAAAACCGATGGTTTTCAGGACTCGTGGTGGAGATAAGCGGGATCGAACCGCTGACCTCTTGAATGCCATTCAAGCGCTCTCCCAAATCTGATGCTTACATACCCCCATGATTCTCTAATTCTGAGGATCATGGGAGCGTTTTGCGTGAATGCATATAGAATCACTTGATTTTATTCGATTTTCCGTTTATCACGAATACAGTTTTTCTGTGGTAAGAGGCAACAGGAACTTCTTGCATAAGGCACGTTGATCGTGCCGCATTGGATAAATGAATGTCAGGGGTGTGCAAAATGGTGAAAGAAATGTGCGAACTGGAAAATTATGAATATGTACAAAAAGGCTTCCGGGTGTTGGTTGGCTCTATGTCCGGCTATCTGGGGCAGGTGCTGCGCAGGACTTATCAGGAAGCGTGGTGGACAGAAGTATTGCGCACCCTGTCTGATCAGTGGGATCTTCCCGCTGACGGTACCTACGGGGAACTGGTGGATTCTCTGGACATCGCAAACTGTATCCGATTACTGGACAGAATGTGGAATCCTGTATTCCGTGGACAGTTGAATCCCAACTGCCGGACCTGGGCCAAGGAACTGATGGGCGTTCGAAATGCCGCGGCCCACATCGGCCAGCAGGATCTGGACCAGCCGATGGCGGAACGGGCTCTGGATACCATGGCGCTTCTCTGTAAGGAAATCGACTCGGAGGGAGCGGAAGAAATCAGAGAAATTTACAAAAGTGTACGTGCCAGGGCGGGAGGCGGCGGAAATCCGGCACCAATTGTTTATACAGGCCTGGCACAGCCGACATCTGATTCGAAACGCGGCGCTCTGACCGAAGGAAGTCTTCTTCAGATGGTGGGCACCGACGTTGTGCAGAAAACAACACTTACAAGAAAGGTGACCTATGGAGGAAAAACCGTCATTTATCCGGTTTATCGGGTGAGACTGGATTGTCTTTACTACAACGACCAGAATGACCGGATTTCCACCTGGATTACCCGCTATGAGTCGGAAAACGGAAAAGACGCTTTTGCGGAATTAAATAAGGACATTTACAATCGGATTATTGAAAATTTTATCTACGAAAGCAACCCGGAGGCCATTCAGAAGACCCAGAAAAACATTGCGCTTGTGGGTCAGCAGGAGCCTGGCGTCTCTCTTGCTGATGGACGGATTGTGGATGGTAACCGCCGCTTTACCTGCCTGAGGAGACTCCAGCGGGAAAGCGCGGAGCCGGTTTATTTTGAAACGGTCATCATGGATATGGATATCCGGGAGGACAAGAAACAGATCAAGCTTCTGGAACTGACGATCCAGCACGGCGAAGAGAAAAAAGTGGACTATGACCTGATTGATTACGCCGTGGGAACTTACCGGGATGTGGTTCAAACCAAGCTTCTGACCGTTGAGGAATACGCTTCCAGCACCAACGAATCCGTTTCGGATGTGAAAAAGCGGATCGAAATTGCGGGCGTTGTCTGTGAATTCCTGTCCTATATCAAACTGCCGGAGCAGTATCATGTGGCAAGAGAGTATCAGGTGTACAGTCTGTTCCAGGA
>JALFUW010000092.1 GCA_022786995.1 Clostridiales bacterium | reverse complement strand
ATTCTGGTGAGCTATGTGGTCGCCGGTGTCCTTTTAGGGGCAGTCGGATTATACCCGAAGCTCATTGAATTCGCCGGAGCGGGCGCATCCGTGCCTTTGACAGGCTTCGGCAGTCTTCTGGCCAAAGGAGTTAAGGAAGCTGTAATGAAGGACGGATTTCTGGGCATTTTCACCGGCGGACTGAAGGCTGCTGCCGGCGGCATTACCGCCGCGATTATCGCGGGACTTGTGGCAAGCTTCCTGTTTAAAGCAAGGGATAAATCCTGAAAAACAGGTTATCCTAGGTAGGCGGCTATGCCGCCAGATCGTTTTGGGAGGAACAAAGCATGAACAACCAGAATAAGAATCAGAACCAGAATAACAACAACCAGAATCAGAACAACAATCAGAACCAGAACAGCAACCAGAATCAGAACCAGAACAGAAACAGCCGCTGACGGCAATGTGGGCCACCGTATCCGGTGACCCACATTCTTTATAGTTCAATGAAAGCATCCAGACTGAAAAAGTACAGCATTTTCCGTTTTACGGGCATTTCATAGATTCGGCACAGAGCATCCGCGTAGGTCTGCACCTGTAGGCGGTAGCGGTCGGCGGCTGCGCTGACGGTCTCTTCCGTCACCCGGTCGGTTTTGAAATCAATCACGGTGATTCCGTCCGGCTCCAGAAGCGCGCAGTCCACAACGCCCTGCAAAAGCACCTGTTCCCCTTCCAATCCGTCACCGTAATGTGTTCCATCATCCAAAATAGAGAACTTGAATTCCCGCAGGCAGGGCGTGCCGGAGCAGAGCTTTCTTCCCGGTTCCGTCTGGAAAAAACGCGCCAGCTTTTCCGGCTTCACCAGTGTTCCCTGCTCCAGTGTCAGAAAACCCTCCGCAATCAGGCGCTGAATCTCCGCTGCCACCGCCTGAACATCCCCACAGTTTTCATATTTCAGGTATTGCAGGGCGGCGTGCATGGCGCTGCCGTAGCTTCTGCCATCTGCCCCCGCAGTCAGGAATTCCGGCTGACGCCAGTTTCTCCCCGGAATCTTTTGGGGAGCAGCATTCTCCGCCGCCTCTTCGTCTTTGGCGCGGCCTTTTCGCCCGGTTGCCGTCTGCTTTGAAGGTGTATGCGTCGCCGGATTGTGGGGATATTGAAATTCCAGCGCTTCGCGCAGTCGGTTTTCCAGCTCCGGCGGGAGCACGGGTGTTTCCTGCGCAACGGTAGAGGCACTCTGGACTTGCGTAGGTACCGGCGGCGCTTCAATCCGCCACGGGTGGTCTGTCAGCACCGTTTCCGCCGGTCTGCCGCCCAGAACGTGCAAAGCCCCGGCTTCCCGGCGGCCCACCGCCGCAAGCAGAACCCAGTCACCCATACAGGTAGCATCCCTGCTCAGCAGTTCCCCTCCGTCAAAATCCCGCCGCAGGGCAATGTCCTGCAAATCTGAAACAAGACTCTGGGAAGCATATGTCATCACCAGCCGGTCCTTTGCCCGGGTCATGGCAACATAGAGCACTCGCAGCTCCTCGGCAACGCTTTCCGAGGCCATTTTCACCGCAATGGCTCGTTTGGCAAGGGACGGATATCGGATACGGTTCTCCGTATCCACACAGGAAAGGCCCAGACCCAGTGATCTGTCACAAAGGATCTGGGCCCGCAGATCCTCCTGATTAAACCGACGAGACAGATTGCACAGGAATACCACCGGGAATTCCAGCCCCTTTGACTTGTGGATGCTCATGATATTCACGCAGTCCGCTCCCGCGGCACCCGAAGAAACCAGTCCCCGCTGCTCCATCCTGTCCAGATGCTCAAGGAACTGGGACAGTTCCCGCAGCGTTCCCTTTTCAAAATCACAGGCATACTGATAAAAAGTCTGAATATTGGCCGCCTTGGCTTCCCCGCCGGGCATCGCTGAGTAGACGCTGTCCATTCGAGTCAGAAGCAGGCACTTTTCCATCAGTCCCGTGAGCGTGCTGCGCTTTGCTTCGGATCGGAGGGTATTCAGTGTCAGGAGGAAAGCTTCCGCCTTGGGGTCTTCACTGGACACCAGCGCGTCATAGAAGCTTCCCTGTTTGTGCCTTGCCCGAATCCGGGTCAGATCCTCCGCGGTAAAGCCAAAAATCGGGCTGGCCAGCGCACTGATCAGAGGGATATCCTGACGAGGATTCATCACCGTTTGCAGCAAACTGCGAAAGGTACCGATTTCCTGAGTTTGGAGCAAATCCGTGCCGCCGCCGGAGGAACAGCCGATACCCAGGGCCTCCAGCGCCCGCTGGAAGTATCCGCCCGCGCTGCCGGGCGACCGCAGAAGAATCACGATATCCCCCGGCTTTACAGGGCGCAGAGTGTCACCGTCCCGTACCAGTGTATCGGAAGCCAGCATATCACGGATTCTATCAGCAACAAAGGCTGCTTCCTCCGCATAGGTGTCCGACACGGTCGCTAACGCGTGCAGCTCTACGCCGGCATCAGGAAGCGGAATATGGGGAACGCCTTCCCGGAGAGCCTCTGCCTCGGTATAATAGAGTCCTCCGACTTTCGGTGTCATACAGGTCGTAAACACATGATTGACACTCTCGATAACCTCAGCGCCGGATCGGAAATTGTGACTGAGCAGCACCTTTCTTCCCTGCCCCGGCTGCGCGTCTTCGGCGGGAGCGTAGGATTCATATTTTTCAAGGAATATCCCCGGGTCTGCCAGCCGGAACTGATAGATGGACTGCTTGACATCACCCACCAGAAAGCAATTCTGCTTTTTGAGGCTCAGCGCGGAAAAAATCGCGTCCTGCACACCGTTGGAATCCTGATATTCGTCCACCAGAATCTCCCGGTATCTGCTTCCAATCTCCGATGCGGCGGCTGTGGGATTCGTCCGGGATTTGCCCAGCAGAAGATCCAGGGTGTTGTGCTCCAGATCGCTGAAGTCCAGAATCCGGCGGCTGCGCTTGGCTGCCCGGTAATCCCGGTCAAACTGCTCTACCAGTCTGACAAGTCCCCTGGCGCCGGCGGCTGATTGTGCAAGATCCATGAGCACCTGCGCCGAACCGTCGGTGAAGCTTTTCAGCTTCCGCTCCAGCCCTGTTTTACAGCCCTTTCGGGCGGCTTTCACCCGCTCTGCCAGCTCCAAATCCACATTTTTCTTGGGAAACACCAGTCTGCCGTAATCGATGGTACGCTTTTTGACGATTCCGTCCCACGTTTCTTCCTTCCGCAGAGATTGCAGCTGATACAGGGTGTCCATAAGGTTGATGACCGCCTTTTCCATGCCCTCACTGGAACGCAGCTGATCGGCGCAGCTTTTCATCACACGAATCTGGCAGTCCAGATAGTCATGAAGGTCATCGATCAGATATTTGCCCCAAAGGGTTTCTGAGGCATCCGCCGCGTTCTCCGCGTCCAGCAGGGTCAGGCAGGTATCCAGCCACTGTTTCGGATTTAAGTGGCATCTGGCGCTGTCGTAGACCTTCTCAATAATCTGCGGAACCAGCCGGTCGTCCCTTCCCAATCCCTGCGTATCCACAAAGGCCTGAAAATCCGCGTCATTGTATGATTCATAGGCCGTGTCCAGCAAATCACTGAGAACCAGCTCCCGGATTTCACGGCATTCATTTTCATCCGCTACCCGAAAATCTGCAGGGATATCCAGCCGATAGGCGTATTCCCTGAGAATATCGCCGCAAAAACCGTGAACTGTGGAGATTTTCGTCAGAAACAGCCGCTGCATCTGCTTCTGTAAATGTCTGTTTTCCGGCTCCTCGGCAATGCGCTGGCTCAGCTTCGCCGCGATTTTTCCCCGAAGCTCCGCCGCTGCCGCCTTGGTATAGGTAATAATCAGAAAGTCATCCAGATTGGCAGGCTCGCGCTCATCGGTCAGATAGGTCATGAGCCTGTCCACCAGCACCTTGGTCTTGCCGGAGCCTGCGGCAGCGGAGACCAACAGCTTCCCGCCCCGGTTGTGTACCGCTTGGGCCTGCTGGGGCGTCAGCTTTTCAGCCATGGTGCTTCACCTCCTTATCGATTTCCTCCCAGAACCGCTGGGCGGTCATCACCTTGAAATTCCGCCTCCCGGTTACCTCCGCTTCATGGCAGATGGGGCCGTAGGGACAGTAAGCGCAGGCATTGTGACTTGTGCCCCGGGTGTAGGGATTCGGCTCCACATTGCCGGAAGCAATATCCTCCACCATATTGGATAGGACCTGGAATACGAATTCCTTCAGCTTTTTCAGCTGTTCTCTGTCCGCCAGATCTCCCGAGATGGTGCCGTCTTTCTTTCGTGTGTAGCACATTCGGCTGGGAATGTCTCCCGGCTCCATGGCCTGCAAAACCGCCTCGTCATTCAATAGCAGGCCCTTTCGCTTCCATTGGGCGGTTCTCTCCTTTTGTGCCGCTTCCCCGTCCAGCTTTCCTTCCGCGCTCATATAGGGCGCGCGGGCCGGGAAATACTGCACCCCCGCCGGGATCGGATGCCCGCCCAGAAGGTCATGCCCGTTTTCTCCCAAAGCAAACAAATACAAAAGCATTTGCAGTCCCACGCCGTTATAGACATCGCAATAATCGAAATCTTTCTTTCCCGTCTTATAATCCACCACCCGAAAATACCGGGTCGCGCCGGAATCCCACACATCCACCCGATCCACAAAGCCACGGAGCACCGCCTTCATGGTATGGTTGGGAATGGCTATGGGAGGCAGAGCTTCTCCGCTGCCAAAGCCAAGCTCAAATTCCACAGGTTCAAAGCCGGAATCCTTCAGTTCCTGCCATAGCTCCCGCACCACCATGTCCAATTCCTGCACGTTGCGCCGGAACAGGTAGGTCATGCGCTGGCTGTTCAGCTGGCTGAACCGCTCGGCAGCGTATTCCTGACTGAATCGGTGGGCAATATCCAACGTTTGATCCAAGGTTACTTTGTGGAAGCCGCCCATATCCCGGATACACCGAGCGGTGTTTTCCAGTACCGCATGGACGTAGGTGCCGAATTCCGCCGGATCAATGGCTGCTTCCTTCCGTTCCTTCGCCCGCAGGCCGTATTTCAGGAAATAGGACAGACGGCACTCCGCCTGACGGTCAATCTGGGAGGCGGACAGGTTTAATGTAGTTCCATATAGCGCCTGAATGGATTTGCGCCGGACTTCACCAAGCCCGTAATCACGCTTTTGAATCGTATCCGCAAACCCGGACAGTACGTCCAGTTTTTTCGCCGCTTTTTCTGCATTCCAGCGGGCAAGACATGCGCCTGCTTCAAAAGCATCCGCCAATCCAAAGCCGTCAGGCGTCATCGCCTGTTCTTCCCGGCCCGCCAGGTAAGATAGTCTGCGGAACAGGAAAGAAGGCTGATCGCCGGAACAGCAGACCGTGATTGTCTCCTCAGCCCCGCAGAATACGCCGTAGATTTCCGCGAATTCCGCCTGAATGCCTTCCATGGCGCCGCCGGTCAGAGGAACGCCCAGCTCCCGCAGAATCACCCGCTCCTGGTCCGTCAGCACGCCCGCGGAGCCGCTGTAGCCAGGGAGCTTACCTTCCTCCGCTCCCAGCACAATCAGGTGCTTCTGACGGTGGCAACGCATGGTACTGACCGTGCCCATTTGTACGGCATCCAGTACAGGCGGAATCGTTCCCACATCATACTGGCTCAGAAGCAGCCGGAACAACCGCTGAAAATGCTCCGCTTCCCAGATCGTATCTCCCAGAACCGCATACATTTGCTCCAGCGCGGACAGGAGAATTTCCCACAGCTGGTTCAGGATCTGGGCTTCTCTGGGAGAACCTGTTTGATCCAGCTCCAGTGCCATCCGGCTAAGCTGCTCCTGAAGCTGAATATCCTCCAGAAATGCTGTAATGGCAAGCACCTGACCGCGCAGGTTTCTAGCCTCCCGAAAGCCGTTTTGCATACGCTGTAACGGCGCAATCACCTGATTGCGCACCTCATTCAGCCACGCCAGCGTCTGCCGGGCAGCGTCATCCCACTGACCACTCAGTCCGTCAGGATGCCCGATCCAGCTTTGTGTCCACTTGCTTCCCCGGATTCCCCAGGTAATCGCGTAATTTTCCAGCTGATCGCAGGTGTCAGAATCCACCGGCGACAGGGCCGAACGCAGATACCTAAGCGTTTCCCGCTGATCAAAGCCTCCGATTGCCGCGTCCAACGCTGTCAGAACGGTGTTGATCACGCTGTTTTGCAGGATTTCTTCCGTGCCGGTGCGATATAGCGGAATATGAAACCGATGGAATACCAAGTCCATCAGCGGTTGATAGGCAGGAAAATCCGTACAAACCACCGTAATATCCCGATAGCGGCAGCCCTCACCTACCAAAAGCCTGACACGCTGGGCCGCATACATACACTCCTGCCATGGCGACTGTGCCCGCACCGCATGGAGTTCATTTGTTCTTTCGGGCTGAATGGGGCCCTGGAACAGGCTTTCCCGAACGGAATCCATAGGCCGCTCATATGGCCTGATTTCCTCGATCTGAATTTCCACACCGGCACGGCCTGCCAGCCGGTAGATCTCTCCTGCCGTATCCCCCGCTTTTTCAAAAGCCAGCCGCCCCGATTTCAGGCTGTCACAGTTCATACTGATGGTGACTTCCGGCGAAACAGCCATGAGATGCTCCAGAATCGCCAGATTCTGCCGGGTAAAATCCGGGAAACCGTCTATGTAAAATGTGTGCTCCTGCGCAAAGGTGCCGTCCTCCAGCTGTTCCAGCAGCCACGTCATCTGATCTCTGGGATCTCGTTTGCCACGCTGGCACAGGCCGTCATAACCATCCATCAGCAGCGACAGCTCCTCCAGCTTCTGAGCAAGGCTGCCCTCGGTTTGCCGGGAGGCTTCCATCAGATCCTGGGGGGTGATGCAGCAGCGCTTAAATTCGTCTACGGCGTCGATTAAGCCGGTTAAGAATTCCGGCTTTGTTTCCACGGCGGCATAGGCTTTCAACCGACTGGCAAGCTGTCTGGCCGCCGCAGCCATCGCGACCACACGGCCGCCGCTATCGAGACATTCCACCGCCGCGCTGCCCATGGTATCGGAAACCCGCCGCGCCAGCCGGGTAAAAGACAGCACCTCCGCATAGCGGCTGGCGGTGTCCCCGGCGAAAGCGCAGAGCCTGCGCTCTGTTTCATGGCTGACAAGCTCAGGCACCATGAGGATTCTGTTTCCTTTTCGCTCTTTCACATCCCGCGCGATTCTATTCATGATTTCATCCGAATTGGCGGTCCAGTCCCGCCCCAACAGTAAATGCACCATACGCTCGCCTTCTCTCTTTTTCTGGGGAACCTCTGAATAAATCGTCTGCGGCTGAACAGAGGATCTTTTGCTGTCAGCTCTTGCCGATTTATTCAAAGCTTCCCTGGATTATATCACAGAATCTGGCCAAAATACAGGGTATCATTTTCCATGGAAGCACATTTTTTCCGCCCGGCCCAGGGCATCCAGCAGATAGAATCTCAGATGCAAACCGCCTGTGAGCGTTTCGGACAGAGTATCATCCATTCCGGCAGTCTGGGCAGCTTCCTCGAATTCTGCCGAGGTGGCTCCAGCGCAAAGGCTCGGGAAGGCGACACACCACCAGTTTTTCCCCTGTCCTTCCCCGATGACAACCCGCAGGGATTCATAGACTCCGGCAGGAAGCGTAAAGGTATCGTATTTTCGCGTATCAAAGGTTTCTTTGCACAATGTAACAACCGCCCGGCTGTCCACGCCGGCTGCTTCCAGCGCAGTATTTGCGACCGACTCGATTTTGGAAAGGTTTTCCCGGAGATATTTCTTTGCAGCCTGCACATCCGCAATGTCAGCCATCCCCTGGGAGAGGCTGTCCACAATGGCATCCCGAACCCGAAGCTTGATATTCTGATCCTGCTCACTGTCGGAATTCGCAACCACATGCAGACGGATCAATTCCTGATTGAGATACTGCCTGTCCCGAAGCAGTCCCCATGTCCAAACAGAGGCCGCTAGCAGCAGACAGATGCCGAGACACTTTGCTTTCTTAGCCACAAAAAACACCGTCCATACTGAAATACTTCCAGTATGGACGGCAAAAGCCAAAATTATACAGCTTTGGCAATGAAGACCTGGGGATAGTTGTCCTTCAGCATATTACACGCTACAGCGGCATACTCGAAATTTTCCATGATGGCAAATACCGCAGAGCCGGAGCCGGTCATCTGCTGCGCCAGAGCGCCATAGCTGTGGAAAATGGATTTAATATAGTTCAGCTCCAGATGCTCGGAGGTCACAACCGGGTCAAAGACATTGCAGACATTTTCCGCGACTTTTCCCAGATCACCCGCCAGCAGCGCCGACTCCATAGCCTGATTGTTCGGACGGTCGGCAATCGCCACGGAATCGATCTTCTGATACAGCTCCGGGGTGGACACGGAGAAATCCGGCTTGCACACCACAAACACGCACTCCGGCATGTCCGGCAGTTTCCGCAGCCGCTCTCCTCTGCCCTCCACCATGGCTGTACCGCACAGCACGCAGAACGGCACATCACTGCCAATTTCCGCACCCAGTTCCGCCAGCGCCATCACAGACAGCGGCTCACCGTAGTGCCGGTTCAGCGCCCGCAGAACCGCGGCGGCATCGGCACTTCCTCCGCCCATTCCGGCGCCGGTGGGAATCCGCTTGTTAATTCGGATCTCCAGACCGTTTGGATCTTTCTTCAAAACATCGCAGTATACCCTGGCAGCCTTCCACGCCAGATTCCTTTCGTCGGTGGGAATGCCCTCTGCGGTACACAGCAGCTTCCAGGGCTCTCCTGTGCCCACATCGATTTCGATATCGTCCCGGATGGAGATGGCCTGCATGACACTTTGCAGGTCGTGATAGCCATCCTCTCGCTTTCCAAGCACATCTAGCGTCAGATTCAGTTTCGCGAATGCCCCTTCGTATAGTGTCGTCATAATTTTCCTTCCTTTTCCCTTTTTCTGTTATTATAGCGGAAAGGTGCAAATATTTCAATCCGTATCCTGATAAAAAAACAATTTCTGCGCAACATATCCCTATCCGATGAGAAAGGGAGGTTATTTCATGGATACCGTCGCGCTGATTTTGTCCATTATCGGCTGTCTCAACTGGGGATTGGTGGGCATTTTTCAGTTTGACCTTGTGGCATGGCTGTTTGGCGGAGTGGGTTCCCTGTTCAGCCGTCTGGTTTATACCATCGTCGGACTGGCAGGCCTGTGGTGCATCTCCTTCCTGTTCCGCAGAAAAGCCATGGTGGAAGGCGAATGAAGAACGATAGCAAATCGGTCAACTGTTCAGGTTGACCGATTTGCATTTATCCCATTCAATTTCTCATAAGCGGAATCGGTGACGTATAGGCACGGTATTTTCCAAATTCCGCAACCTTTGTCAGCGTAATACCAACGTCATTCGCGCATTGCAGCCCATGTGTCTCATCCTCATCCGTAAAAACATAAATCGCCTTTGCGTTTTCGGCTTCGCCGTAAATATCCTGCGGTGTATTAGCGGCTTCCACCTGGAACACATTCTCTGGACGATGCCAGCAGCCGGCGTCCAGTTTTCCCTCCGAGCAGACCGCAATCTGCGGTGCGGTTCCCCAATAATCGCCATACACATAGGAATATCCCTGTTCTACTGCCCACTGGCTCATCTTCTGTTCATCAGTCATCTGCGCATTTGCTGTTTCCAAAACATAAGGCCCATAGCAGTAGTACAAACTACCCAGACTGAATAGACAAACCAAAACTGTAATAACATATTGAGAGACTTTCCGGGTTTTTTTCAATAGAATCAGCCCCGAAAAAGCCACCAGCGGAAACCACATAAAGACATAGATCCCACGAAGCGTGATATTCAGAACCAATGTGGATAAAAACACGCCAAATATTCCAATGACACACAGAATCCAGCACTGTTCAAGAGGGGTTTCCCGCTGTTTTATACGCGCCAGCCAGAATGGCACCGCCGCAAGGAACAGAACAATTGGAAACACAATCAGCAAAACGATAAATCTGGAACAATCTCCTCCCTCAAGCAGATAGTCTACCCCGGTAATTTCGGCAATGGCGCTGACAATCGCGCTAAATTTCCCGATCAATTCATCCGTGCCGCTCAAATTCGCATCTCCAAAAATAGGAGCCGAAGCAACATGCAGCAGCTTCGTGACCAAAACCCCCGCCAGATTTGCACCGCCATAGGTAAGGACACGAAGTATCCGTCTGGAATCCGATCCACTCCACGGTTTTTTGTGCTCAAGCACATTTCGCAGGCCAAGGAACAGTTCATACGCAGCAATGGGTAAGATGGTAATTACCGTCTGCCGAAGACTCTGCATTCCTGTTCCAAAACACAGCAGTAACGATAACGCCCAAGCAATCCCCCTGGTTTTTTCCGATGAAAATGCTCTGATATAGTCTCCAAATACCACGAATAACGTAATCAAATAGCAGCTATAAAAACTGGCTTGCGAAAAGAACAGCATGGAGTTAATGGAATAGACTCCGTAAGGCGCAACCACAGATGTCATCAGCGTTAAGCAACCTACCAGCCGAAAGAGCCTCTCTTCTACGGCTGCGCGCAGAAGCCAAAGGAAGGAAAGAAGAATCAGCACTGTCATCACTTCCGTCGCCAGCACCATGGACAGATTTATGTTTCCCAGCAGTCCATAGAAAAGGGCTGTGAGAACAGGCGTTGCCACGACGTAACACTGATTTCCAAATGTCCAACCGCTCGGAAACAACGACTTCTGCTCCCACATTCTTCTGGCAACCTGCATATCCGCGAAGGTATCCGAATTGCAGTACCGCGGAAAACCCCGGACACCAAGATAGGCAAACACCAGAAGCTGCGCAAGAATACAGCCGACTACCGCGGCTGCAAATAACCTTCGAATCCAAATATCTGCCCTGCTATGTTCTGTCATCTATGAAATACCCCCTCACTTACACACATCATCTAAGGAAAAACAGCCGCCGCAAAACATGGTCTTGCGGCGGCCCTATTGCTGTATTCAGCTGCAGCGAACAATGCACTGAACCTTCTGATCGCCATAAGTAGCCGTGATCGCGGTGGTGCCGGACTTGATGGCTTTCACAACACCGTTTTCATCCACCGAAGCGATGTAGGGATGCTCGGAGCTCCACTGAACCTCGTTCTGCTCCAGAGGGCAGTCCAGCAGGAGTTTATATTCATAGTAAACACCCAGACGGATGTCCGTTTTCTTCAGCTTCAGGGTAACGTTTTTCAGGTTTGTCTGAGCCGGAGCTGACGAAGCAGTCGTGGCTTCCGGGGCTTCGGTGGTATCCGTCCCTTCCGCGGCAGTAGCTTCTGTTTCCTCCGGGCCGGTCTCACCGGCTGCCACAGTTTCAATCGCTTCCGTAGTGGCTGCCGTGGTTTCCTCAACGTACTTCACCGTCACCGGGCACTCCATGGTGCTGATTCCACAGCGGATGGTAATGACCGTCTCGCCCTCAGACACAGCGGTAACCTTTCCGTCCTCGGTAACCGTGGCAACGGATTCATCGCCGGAAGCAAAGGTGATCTCGTCTGTGGTATTTTCCGGGCTTGCCTTCACATGAAGCAGGAACATCTGGCCTTCCTTATTCAGTTCCACCGTCTTACCGCTGATAATGTACAGTTCCTGGCAGGGGATGCCCGATT
This sequence comes from Clostridiales bacterium, assembly GCA_022786995.1. GTDB lineage: Bacteria > Bacillota > Clostridia > Oscillospirales > Oscillospiraceae > Faecousia. The sequence continues at coordinate 12,435 of JALFUW010000092.1, read as the reverse complement.
CTGTAGTTTCCGCGGAAGCAGCCGTCGTTTCCTGGGGGGTCTGAGCCGCCGCATCTGCCTTACCGCCCATATTCGGCAGAAAATACCGCACGAAAATAAAGCCGGCAGCCATGAGAAGAAGCGCAATCACCACCGTCAGTACGATCACCAGAAGCGTATTCTGCCGGGGTTCTTCCTCCTCTTCCTCCTCTTCCTCGTCATACTCCGTCTGGGCGTATGTAACCTGTTCCTCATCGGGCTCCGAGTTCACTTCATCATAATCAAAAATTTCCTTGCGTTTTCTGGGGATGTCCTGTTCCTGAACACCTTCATCGGCAGCACTATCCAGCAAATCCTCTCCCAGCAAACTGTCAGCCGCGTCTCTGGAACAGCCACAAATGGGGCAGCAATCCGCGGTATCCGGATAAGAAGTCCCACAAATGTCACAAATAATCTTACTCATTCTGATGCCTCCAGTTGTCTAACGACTCTGTGTCAATACTGCGTGACATTATACCACGTTTTTCTGGGAATTACAACAACAAAAGTATTGCTTTTTTTCGCCTTTTCCATTATGATATCGGAGTAAGAGGAGGCGATAGCATTGTCAGAACCCACATTGATCTCCCCCTTGCTGGACGGCTTCACCATGGGTCAGCCCATCAGTGAGCATGACGGTGTCAGCTGCTGTCCGGCCATCAAGGAAGACACAGACAACAAATACATCATTAAAATCATCACGATTCCGGCAACGCAGACGCAGTTTGACGCCCTGCTGCTGGCAGGTGCCTATAAGGATCCTGCCGATGCCATGGAATACTACCGCACAGTCGGTGAAGATGTTCAAAAGGAAGCGGAGCTGCTAAAACAGCTATCCGATCAGGAGGGCTTTCTGTCCTACATAAACTGGCAGATGGCTCCCATCACCCGCAAACGGCTGGGCTATCAGGTTTATCTGGTAGGCAGCTACAAGCGTTCTCTGGAAAAATACCTGCGCCGCAATCCCGTAACCCAGCTGGAAGCCATGAATCTGGGTATGGATCTGTGCGCCGCGCTGACAAAATGTCGTCAGGCCGGTTCTCTGTACGTCGCTTTGAAGCCCGCGAATATCTTCGTTTCAGATAAGAAGCAGTACCGTATCGGCGATCTGGGCTTTATCCCGCTGGACGCTCTGAGCTACACGGCTCTGCCCAAGAAATACCAGAGTCCCTACACACCCCCGGAACTGTTCGACCCCATGGCGCCGCTGAATCTGACCGCGGACACATATGCCGTCGGAATGATCCTGTATCAGCTATATAACGATGGTCAGCTGCCCTTCCGGGACAAGGCCCCTGAGGAAGCGCTGCCCTCGCCGGCAAACGCGGATTATGAACTGGCAGAAATTATCATGAAGGCCATTCATCCAGATCCCGGCGAACGCTGGAATGACCCAGCGGAATTAGGAAAGGCACTGGCATCCTATATGCAGCGCAACGCAGTCAATGATGTAACCATTACAAAAGTGATGCCGTTGGAGACTGTGGAACCGATGCTTGTCAGGGATGCCCCCTCCGCCCCGGTAGAAACCGTCTCCAGCGGAGATTCGGAAGCTCCCATGGAAGATACACCCGCCGAATCCGCCGATGCTAAAAACGTGTCCGAACAGGCTGAGGAAGAGGACGCGCTCTCCCACGAAGATGCGGTGGGTGATGCGGAACAGGAAGCGCATGACGGAACGTCTCAGGAAATTGCGTCGGAAGCTGTTTCAGAATCTGCCGCGCAGGTGCCATCCCCAGAAGCGGAGTCAGAGGAATTCTCCTCAGCTGATCCTGCCAATGTCTGCGAACAGCCGGAGGAAATACCGGCAGCATCGGAGCCTGCAGAAAGCGCGTATGACGACTTTAGCGGCATCCTCGCCAAAGCAGAAAATCTGATTCAGCACGAGACTCCCGTGGGGGTTGTCGTGCCGGAAATCCCGGAACGGCCCGATCCCTTCGCTTTTGTAAAGGAGGATTCTGAGGAACTTGATGACTCCGGCATTCCCCTGGATCCTGTCATGGAAGATGAAGAGTCAGAGCCCAAAAAGAAAAAGAAAAGTCAGAAGAAATACGCCGATCCCAAGTACAAGCGCAGAACAAAGCGTCTGATTGCCACCCTGACCTTTTTGCTTGCTCTGTGCCTGGCGGGTCTGGCCGGATTCTGGTACTATCAGAATATTTACTTGCAGGCTATCAACCGCATTCTGATCAGCGGCACCCGGGATCAGCTGACGGTCATTGTAGATACGGACGCCATGGAAGATTTGCTGTCTGTTACCTGCTCCGATAACCACGGCAACAGCCAGAGTCAGCCCCTCAGCGACGGCACGGCGGTCTTTACAGGGCTTCAGCCCAGCACGCTGTACAATATCCAGCTGGACATTGACGGTTTCCATAAGCTGGTGGGTAAAACCTCCGATATTTTTACCACAGACGCAACGACCAATATCCTGTCCTTTACTTCCGTTGCAGGCACTGAGGACGGCTCCGTCGTGCTGGAGTTCTCGGTGGAGGGTGAAGAGCCCGAAACGTGGTCCATCCGCTATTCCGCGGAAAATGAGGAACCCCGCGAGGAAACTTTTGAGGGACACTCCGTTTCCATCTCCGACCTGACCGTCGGCAAGCTGTATACCTTCACGCTGGATGCCGGAAGCAATCTGACACTGGGCGGTGAAAAGTCTTTGCAGTTCGTCGCCACAAGGTTGATCGTTGCCGACAATCTGACTCTCTCCTCCGCTTCCGACAACGAAATCACGGTTCATTGGGACACACCCGGCGATGTTCTGGTGGACAGCTGGGCCGTGCGGTGCTACAACGGCAATGGATATGACGAAAAGAAGACCGTCACGGACACCGAAGCCGTTTTCGTTGGCATCGATCCCGCCGAAAGCTATACTGTGGAGGTGGTGGCTGCCGGCATGACTCAGCCTGCGAGAACCAGTATCACCGCCAATCCCATCCGGGTCTCCAAGCTGTCTGTGGATGACACCCAGCCCAGAAATCTGACGGTAAACTGGGAGTACACCGGCAACAAACCCGAGGGCGGCTGGCTTCTGATTTACACCGTAGACGGTGCCGGCAGAAGCGTTGTCAAATGCGACCAGCCCCAGGCTGTGATTGAGCCAAAGATTCCGGGCGCGAAATATGCCATGACCATTCAGGCGGCAGACGGAACCTCCGTTCTGGGCGGCGTATACAGCTATGACTGCCCGGATGCCCCTGTATTCAATCAGTTTGAGTTCTCTGCCGAGAACGCGGAGGCAAAGCTGCTGCGGACGCCGACGCAGTCCAAATGGTACTGTGAAACTGTCGAGGAAAGCGCCTACGCAGATACCTTTATCTCCGGCGAAAGCATTTCTGTCGCGATCCGCAACAGTAAGAGCTTCTATTTGCCCGGCACGGAAGTCGAAATCCTCTACGTTATCCGGGACGCCTACGGCAATGTTCTGCCGGATTATGTGGCTGCCCAGAAGGTGGTCTGGAAGAACATCTGGGCAGGCGGCGACGCCAGATGCGGCGAGCTGACCATTCCCAAGGTTCCACAGGGAGCCGGAAGCTATGAGCTACGCATCTTCATTGAGGGCATGGCGTTGGCAAAGCTTCCCTTTACCATCCAGTAATCTCCATATTCGGCACGAAGCCGTCCCACCCAACGGGACGGCTTCGTTATTTGCCACAAAGGCAGCGCATGCAATTTTCTAAAAGTTATAACTTCCTATGAAATTCCCGAATATTCACAATTTCTTCGAGAAATATGCTATAATTACCCCATACTACGATTTATGAGGTAATTCTATGCGCGGAAAAAGTCATCTACGCATTGCGCAGTATCTGGTGGAGCACTACATGCCGGATGTACCGAAGCACTGCAAGACCGCTTTTCGGATCGGCTGTATTGAGCCGGATCGAAACCCGGCTACATACCTGAAAGGCTCCATCCGATGCCAGTGGCTTCGGGGTCACAACTATCAGAACGCCCGCCATTTCATGCGTGCCATCGCCGCCCGTCTGGAGCGAAAGGAAAAACTGAACCTGTTTGACTACTACACCCTGGGCAAGCTGATCCACTACACCACCGATGCCTTCACCTTTGCCCACAACGATACCTTCCCTGTTCAGCTCAAGGAGCACAAGGCCTACGAGGATGCCCTGCAGGAGCATTTTCTGCGGTTCATGGAGCGCAACCCGAAGGTTGAAATTCCCTCTGCCCACACCATTATGGAGGCGATTTCCCGCTATCATGAGGAATATGAACAGGCGGAATCCAACATCCACAACGATTCCCGGTTCGCTCTGAATGCCTGCTGCTGCGTGCTGGCCATTCTGTGCCTGAAGCCCGTATTCTAAACCCGGAGGTAACCATGTATCGTGTGTTTGCCATGTGTCTTGAAGCGGGAATCGCTGCAATCATTCTGATTCCCGCGTTCTGGGTGCTGAACAGGTACTGCTTCCGCAATTCACGCCGGGCCGTCTGGTATCTTCTGATGTCGCTGTATCTTGCCGCCGTAGACGCAGTGGTGGGGCTTCCCAGCCTGATGTACATTCGCTTCGACCAGAATATCAATCTGGTGCCCTTTGCGTATATGTTTTCCGATTATCGGAACAGTCTGCTGAATGTACTGCTGTTTGTGCCACTGGGTTTTTTCCTGCCGGTGCTTTGGAAGCGGTTTCGCTCCTTTCTTTGGACGGTGCTGTTTGGACTGGGCTTTTCCCTGTCTATTGAACTTTTGCAGCTGTTCACCTTCCGGGCAACGGATATCAACGACCTGATAACCAACACAGTTGGAACGATTCTCGGCTGGTGCCTTGGGCGGCTCTTCGGGAAGCTGTTTCCCTCCATCCGGCCCAGCTGGAAAACCTGGGAGCTTGCGATTGTGTTTGGCCTAACCTTTACGGTCATGTTTCTGGTGCAGCCCTTTTTGGCTGAGGTTGTCTGGCAGCTGATCCGACGTTAAAATATGCGGCAGCCGCTTTGGGCAAGCAGCCCGTTGAATAAATTGCCTTTACAGCTCTGCGCTGCACCACCATCTGCCCGGTTGCGTAAGCGACGATGATTTTTGAAAAGCCGATCATGGTGCCCTCGCAAAAAACGGTCATCATTGAAGTATCTGTCAAAATCAGCTTTTCTTCCACATTTTTCTCTTGCATAATTCCACCTGCCGTGGTATAATGTCCGCAGCTAAGGGACTTGGAGGTACGTTCCATGGTCGCGGATCGTATGAGCAGCGCTTTCTTTTATTGCTACTATTACTTTTTTCGCCTGAAAAAGTAATAGCGATTTGTGCTGCAAAGAATCCCAAGGCAAAATCAAGTATTTGAGCGCCGCACGAATTGCCCGTGCGGCGCTTATTTTTTAGGAGATGTAAATTATGATCGCGATTCTGAAATCCGGCACTACCCCCGAGCAGACCCAGCATCTGGTAAGCTGGCTGAAAACCATGAATCTGGACGTGCATATTTCTCAGGGCGCTGAGGTCACCGTCCTGGGCCTCATCGGCGACACCAGCCGGGTGGACATGGATCTGCTGAAAAGCCTGGAAATGGTGGAGACAGTCAAGCGGGTCTCCGAACCTTTCAAGCAGGCAAACCGAAAGTTCCATCCCCAGGACACCATTGTGGAGGTTGGCAATGCCAGAATCGGCGGCGGCTATTTTGCCATGATCGCCGGCCCCTGCTCTGTGGAATCCGAGGAGCAGATCATTGAGGTGGCCCAGGCGGTAAAGGCTTCCGGCGCTACCATGCTCCGGGGCGGCGCCTTCAAGCCCCGTACCTCTCCCTACGCGTTTCAGGGCATGAAGGGCGAGGGCATCCAGCTCCTGCTGAAAGCCAAGGAAGCCACAGGTCTTCCCATCGTGACGGAGCTGATGAACATTTCCACCCTGGACCTGTTCGCGGATGTGGATGTGATTCAGGTGGGCGCCCGGAATATGCAGAATTTTGATCTTTTGAAGGAGCTGGGCAAGACAAATAAGCCTATCTTACTGAAGCGGGGTCTGGCCAACACCATTCAGGAACTGCTCATGAGCGCGGAATACATCATGAGCGAAGGCAATGAAAATGTCATTCTCTGTGAGCGTGGCATCCGCACCTTTGAGACCGCTACACGCAACACCCTGGACCTGTCCGCTGTGGCTGTACTGCACAACCTGACCCATCTGCCCGTGGTGGTCGATCCCAGCCACGCCACCGGCAAGGCCCATCTGGTGGCTCCCATGGCCTATGCCGCCGCGGCTGCCGGTGCCGACGGTATCATGGTAGAGGTTCACAACAATCCCGCCTGCGCCCTGTGCGACGGCGCCCAGTCTCTGACCCCGCCCCAGTTCGATGATCTGAGCCGGAAAGTGCAGAGAATTCGTGAGGTTCTCGTATGAATGTAGGTATTCTAGGCCTCGGCCTAATCGGCGGTTCTCTGGCCAGAGCCTACGCGCTGGAAGGACATACCGTTTACGCGATTCAAAGAAACGAGGCCATGCTGTCCTTTGCCATGCTGGCAGGCGCGGTGCATGGCAAGCTGAATGAAGAAACGATTCCCAAATGTGACCTGATTCTGCTGGCAATCTACCCTGACGGCAGCGCCAGCTGGCTGGAAAAGAACGCCCATCTGATTTCCAAAGGCGCATTGGTGCTGGACTGCTGCGGCGTAAAGCAGGAAATCTGTGCTCGATGCTTCCCTGTGGCGGAGCAGTACGGTTTCACCTTTGTAGGCGGGCACCCCATGGCCGGTTCTCAATTCTCCGGCTTTAAGTACAGCCGGGCGGATTTGTTCAGCGGCGCGCCCATGGTTCTGGTGCCCCCGGTGTTTGATGACATTGCCCTGCTTCAGCGGGTAAAGGATGCACTTGATCCCTGCCATTTTGGATTCTTCTCTGTGACCACAGCGGAAGAACACGACAAACTGATCGCCTTCACCTCTCAGATGCCCCATATTTTGAGCAACGCCTTCATCAAGTCCCCTACCGCTCTGAAGCACAAGGGCTTCTCGGCAGGCAGCTATAAGGATTTGACGAGAGTAGCGTGGCTGAATCCGCAAATGTGGGCGGAGCTGTTCCTGGAAAACCGGGATAACGTATTGTTTGAGCTGGATTACTATATCGAAAGCCTGAGGCAATACCAGCAGGCCATCCGGGATAAGGATGTGGACAAGCTGGTGGAGCTTCTGGACGAGGGCAAAAAGCGAAAGGAAGAGGTGGACGGATGAATACCGTAACCGTCAGCGCATCCAAAACCTATGACATTCTGATTGGCAGCGGCCTGCTTACCCAGTTGGGCGAACGGGTGAAAGCGCTGGGAAAAGCGCAGAAGGTCTGCGTGGTCAGCGAAACCACTGTGTTTCCCCTGTATGGGAAAGCAGTAGCGGAAAGTCTGGAAAATGCCGGATTCTCTGTGGTCAGCTTCGTCTTCCCCGCCGGTGAGGAAAGCAAGAACGGTTCCGTATTTCTGGAGCTTCTGAATTATCTGGCAGAAAACAGACTGACCCGTTCCGACATCATCGTCGCTCTGGGCGGCGGCGTCACCGGCGACCTGGCCGGATTCGCCGCGGCAAGCTACCTTCGGGGCATCCGCTTTGTTCAGGTGCCCACGACCCTGCTGGCAGCGGTGGATTCCTCAGTGGGCGGAAAAACCGCCATCGATCTGCCCGCGGGCAAGAATCTGGCCGGGGCCTTCTGCCAGCCCAGTCTGGTGCTGTGCGACACCGATACCCTGAATACCCTTCCCGCCGATATCTTCCGGGACGGGTGCGCGGAGGTCATTAAGTACGGCATTCTCTATGACCCTGTGCTGTTCTCTCACTTAGAGGATAAGGGATTGGACTTTGACCGGGAGGCCGTCATTACCCGCTGTGTGGAGTTAAAGCGGGATGTGGTCATGGAAGACGAATTCGATACCGGCGCAAGAATGAAATTAAATCTGGGCCACACCATCGGTCATGGCGTGGAAGCCAAGAGCAATTTTACCCTGTCTCACGGCAAATCCGTTGCCATCGGCATGGCCATCGTCAGCCGGGCCTGCGGCTGCCCCGATACCCCCAGAATTCTGTCGATTCTCAGTAAGTTTGGTCTTCCGACAACAACCGATGATTCCGCCGAGGACATTTTCACCTACGCGCTGTCCGACAAAAAGCGCTCCGGCGATCTTGTAAAGCTGATTCTTCCCAATGCCATCGGCGACTGCTCCATCGTCCCAACCCCGGTAGATAGACTTAAATCCTTTATTCAGGCAGGACTGTAACCATGGATATTACCATTCAACCCCAGCTTTTGCAAGGCGAACTGACGGTGATTCCCTCCAAATCCCAGGCCCACCGTCTGCTGATCTGCGCCGCCTTCGCCGATGCCCCAACCGTTCTTCATTGCCCGGAAACCAACCGGGACATGGACGCGACCGCCGGATGCCTGAATGCGCTGGGTGCAAAGATTGAAAAAACACAGACAGGCTATGCTGTGGGGCCTGTGGAACACCTCCCCGAAAAGGCGGAGCTGAATTGCCACGACAGCGGTTCCACCCTGCGGTTCATGCTGCCGGTTGCCGGTGCACTGGGGGTGGACACGACATTTCTTATGGAAGGCCGGCTTCCCCAGCGCCCCCTCTCCCCCATGTGGGAGGAGATGGAGCGGATGGGCTGTAGGCTGACCAGGCCCACCACCGATACCATCCGCTGTACCGGGAAATTGCAGCCCGGGCACTACAGCATTGACGGAAGTGTATCCAGCCAGTATATCACCGGGCTATTACTGGCTCTATCTCTGTTGGATGAACCAAGTGAATTGGAAATCACGGGGTCTGTAGAATCCAAACCCTATATCCACATGACAAAAGATGCCATTTCTTTGTTTGGCGCGGACCCGGAGCATCCCGGCGCCCGGCGGTTCCATTCCCCGGGAAACCTGACCGTGGAAGGAGATTGGAGCAACGGTGCTTTCTTCCTCGCGGCCAACACCTTGGGGAGCCGGCTGGATATCCAGGGCCTCAACCCAGACTCTCCCCAGGGAGATCGGGCGGCGGCGGAGCTTCTTCCAATGCTTCGGAAAGGCAGGCCGGTCATCGACGCTAGGGATATCCCTGATCTGGTACCGATCCTCTCTGTGGTCGCTGCCTGCTACCATGGTGCGGAATTTACGAATATCCGACGGCTGCGGCTGAAGGAATCCGACCGGGTAGCTTCCGTGATCGCTATGATTACAGCTATGGGCGGAAAAGCGGAAGCGGACGAAAATACCCTTTTTGTTTTCGGAACAGGTCTGACAGGCGGAACCGTGGACAGCGTAAACGACCACCGTATCGCCATGTCCGCCGCCATCGCTGCCACGGTTTGCAAGGAGCCGGTGACGATTCTCGGCGCGGAATGCGTCAAAAAATCCTATCCCAAATTTTTTGAAGAATACCGCCGGTTAGGAGGAAACTATGAGCAGTACCTACGGTGAAAATTTGAAATTGACTATTTTCGGGCAGTCCCACGGCGCCGCCATCGGCATGACGCTGGACGGTATTCCCGCTGGGCTTCCCGTGGATTTTGACGAATTACAGACCTTTCTGAGCCGCCGCGCACCGGGGCAGAACAGCTGGTCCACGCCCCGGAAGGAAGGAGACCGACCTGAGTTTCTGGCAGGCATTCTGGACGGCTTTACCTGCGGCGCACCGATTGCCGCCGTCATCCATAACACCAACACCCGCTCCGGCGACTACGCCAACCTGAAAGACTGCCCCCGTCCGGGACACGCAGACTACACCGCCCAAATGAAATACGGCGGCTTTCAGGACGCGGCAGGCGGCGGCCATTTCTCCGGGCGGCTGACAGCACCCCTGTGCATTGCTGGCGGCCTGTGCAAACAATGGCTGGCGGAACGGGGCATCCGTGTCGCGGGCAGAATCGCCTCCATTGCGGGAGTGACTGACGACTTTGAAGTGAATACGCTGAATCCTCAATTGGATTTGATTGGCACGGATTTTCCCGTGTTCTCCCCGGATGCCGGAGCACGGATGCGGGAGAAAATTGCTGAGGCAAGGTCGGAATGCGACAGTGTAGGCGGGATCATCGAGTGCTATATCACCGGGGTGCCCGCCGGACTGGGCGAGCCTATGTTCGGCGGTGTAGAAAGCCGGATCGCGCAGATCGTGTACGGCGTTCCCGCAGTGAAAGCCGTGGAATTTGGTATTGGCCGGGAGGCCGCTGATCTGCGGGGAAGTCAATGCAACGATGCCTTTACTGTGGAAAACGGGCAGATTCGCACGGTGACCAACAACGCGGGTGGAATCTTAGGCGGAATTACCAATGGAATGCCCTTGATTTTCCGGGCCGCCATTAAGCCCACACCGTCCATTGCCCGGCCCCAGCAGAGCGTTTCTCTGCGCAATGCACAGGAACAGGAATTGGTCGTAAAGGGCCGCCATGACCCCTGTATCGTCCCCAGAGCGGTTCCCGTCATCGAGGCGGCAGCAGCCATTGCCCTGTTCGATCTGCTTCTTGGGAACACACAGACAGACAGGAGGAAGTAACGTCATGGATTTATCGGAAATCCGTCAGCAAATCGATGAGATCGATCAGGAGCTGGTGCGGCTGTTCTGCCAGCGGATGAACCTTTCCGCCCAAGTTGCCGACTATAAAAAGGCCAACAATCTGCCGATTTTCGTGCCCGCACGGGAGCGGGCAATTCTGCAAAAGGTAGCGGAGCTGGCAGGCCCAGAAATGGAAAACTACACCCGGGTGCTGTATTCCATGCTCTTTGAGCTGAGCCGCAGCTATCAGAGTAAGCGAAACGGCGAAATGAGTGAGCTGTACAAGACCATTTCCAAGGCCATTGAGGAAACACCCAAGCTGTTCCCTCAGACTCCCATTGTCGCCTGTCAGGGCGTGGAAGGTGCTTACTCCCAGATTGCCTGTGAAAAGATCTTCAAAAGCCCCTTCATCATGTACTTTAAGAACTTTGACGGCGTTTTCAACGCCATTGAGCAGGGTATGTGCCAGTACGGCATCCTACCCATTGAAAATTCCACGGCAGGCTCCGTCACAAAGGTCTACGATCTGATGATCCGGCACAATTTTTCCATTGTCCGCACCTTCCGACTGAAGGTGGATCACAATCTGCTGGCAAATCCCGGCTCTTCTATTTCTGACATCAAGACCATCTATTCCCACGAACAGGCAATCAACCAGTGCACGGATTTCTTGCGCGGCCTGCTCGGTGTGAACGTGGTTGCCGTGGAGAATACCGCAATCGCTTCGGAAATGGTGGCAAAATCCGGCCAGAAGGATGTTGCCGCCCTGTCCAGCCGCTCCTGCGCGGAGCTGTATGGTTTATCCTGCCTTGCTGCCTCGGTGCAGGACAAGGGCAACAACCGCACCCGATTTATCTGCATCAGCAAGAATCTGGAAATCTACCCCGGCTCCGACAAAACCAGCATTATGATGGTTCTACCCCACAAGCCCGGTGCGCTTTACAAGGTGCTGGCCCGGCTGTACACCTTGGGCATCAATGTGACCAAGCTGGAATCCCGTCCCATTCCCGACCGGGAATTCGAGTTCATGTTTTATTTCGACCTGGACACCTCCATCTATTCCGAGGAATATGTGCAGCTCATGTGCGAACTGGACGAGCTGTGCGAGGAGTTCAAGTATCTGGGCAGCTATACCGAGGTGGTTTGATGAAATGCGGATTGCTCGGAAGAAAGCTGGGGCACAGCTATTCTCCCCAAATCCATTCCATGCTGGGCTCCTATGACTACTGTCTTTTCGAAAAGGAGCCGGAGGAGCTGGAAGCCTTCCTCCGGTCCGGAGACTTTTCCGGGATCAACGTCACAATTCCCTATAAAAAAGCGGTCATTCCCTTTCTGGACGACCTCTCTCCAGTGGCCCGCCGGCTGGGCGCGGTAAATACCGTGGTGCGCAGACCCGACGGCACGCTTTTCGGGCACAATACGGACTACTTCGGGTTCCGCTCCCTGATCCTTCGGGCTGGAGCTCAAGTCTCCGGGAAAAAGGCCCTTGTGCTGGGCAGCGGCGGAGCCTCCAATACGGCAGTTTCGGTTCTTCAGGAGTTGGGAGCCCGGGTGGTTGTGATTTCCCGCTCCGGTGAGAACAATTATGGCAACCTATATCTTCACGCGGACGCGTCCATCCTGGTCAACGCCACTCCGGTGGGAATGTATCCCGCAACCGGCGTATCCCCCGTCCGCCTGGAGGATTTCCCCAAGTTGGAATGTGTGCTGGACGTGATCTACAATCCGGCCAGAACCAAGCTGCTGCTGGATGCGCAGCGTCTTGGGATTCCCTACGCCAACGGTTTATGGATGCTTGTAGCGCAGGCCAAAGAGGCGGCGGAATACTTTACCGGAAATTCCATCCCGGATAACGTCATGGAGCCGATTTACAGAACGCTGTCCCATCAGATGCAGAATATCATCCTCATCGGGATGCCCGGCTGCGGAAAGTCCACCATCG
>JALFUW010000085.1 GCA_022786995.1 Clostridiales bacterium | reverse complement strand
GAGCAGGAGGCCCCGCTTTCCGATGGGGAATGCCCCCCCGAAGATCCCGCAGAGGAGGGCATTCTTCCCGAGGAATTTCCTCAGGAGGAGCCCGGAGATCCTCTGGATCAGGAGCTGATGGAGCTTAACCAGCTTCTGGACGAACCATCCGCTGAGCCTCAGGAGCCCGAATCCCAGACGGAGCCCGCGGAGCCCTCTGTCCGGCAGCGCAAGCCCGCCCCGGAGCGGCCCGTCCGCAAGGGCCGTCCCCGCCGGAAGAAGGGGGAGGGTCTGCTGGGCATCCCCAACATTCTGGCAACGGTCATCTGGCTGGCCATCACCGTGGCCATCGGCGTGACCCTGGGTCGGATGCTGTGGGTCTGCGCGGCGGACGTGCTGGCCTTCGGCCGGGAGGACAAGAGCGTCACCATCACCATCTACGAAACCGACACCATTGACGATATCGCCGCCAAGCTCCACAAGGCGAACCTGATCCGCTACCCCGGCCTCTTCAAGCTCTACGCCAGTCTGGCCGTGGACGAGGGGGAGATTCGCCCGGGCATCTGGGACCTGAACACCCGCTACGACTACCACGCGCTGGTGAATATGATGTCCACCAGCTCCAGCCGTACCGTTGTGGAAGGCGTGCTGATTCCCGAGGGCTACACCTGCCGTCAGATTTTTGCCATGCTGGAGGAAAAGCGCATCTGCACCGCTCAGGATCTGGCCGCCTATGCCGCAAACGGGGAACTAAAGGATTATTGGTTCCTGGAAAACGTGGAGCGTGGGCAGGAATACTGTCTGGAAGGCTTCCTGTTCCCGGATACCTACGACTTCTACAAGAATTCCACCCCCAGAGAGGTGCTGGAAAAGCTGCTGGACAACTTTGACCATCGGTTCGACGAAGAAATGCGTGCCCAGATCGAGACGCTGAACGCAAACGTTACCGGCGGCAATTACACCGTCCAGGAAGTCGTCATTGTGGCGTCCATGATTGAAAAGGAAGCTGCCGCGCCTTCGGAAGCCCCTGCCATTGCCGGTGTCATCTACAACCGTCTGTTTAAATGGGACGGAACCCCCGCCTATCTGAATATCGACGCTTCCATTGTCTATGCCCTGAACGGCAAGAGCGATCTGACGAAGGAAGATTTGCAGGTGGACTCCCCCTACAACACCTACACCCACACCGGCCTGACTCCCACGCCCATTTCCAATCCGGGCCTTTCCAGTCTGCGGGCCGCGCTGAATCCCGAAAGCCACAACTATTACTACTATGTGCTGAACCCCGAAACCGGCATGCACACCTTCTCCACCACCTATGAGGAGCATTCCGCCAACGTGGCAGCCTATGCGGAGGGTCAATGAGAAAACTGGAATTACTCAGCCCCGCCGGGGATATGGAGCGGCTTAAAATGTCCGTTCTCTACGGTGCGGACGCGGTATATCTAGCGGGCACCAGCTTCGGTATGCGCTCCTTTGCGGGGAATTTTTCCCCGGAGGAGCTGCCGGAAGCGGTAAAGTTCGCCCACGAGCATGGGGTCAAATGCCATGTCACCGTGAACACCATGCCCCGAAACGACGAGGTTGCCCTTCTGCCAGACTATCTTTCCCAGTTGGACGACGCCGGGGTGGACGCACTGATTGTGGCGGATCTGGGTGCCTTCATGCTGGCTGGAAAGTATGCCCCCCATTGTCAGCGGCACATTTCCACCCAGCAGTCCATCGCCAACTACGAATGTGCCCAGAGCTGGTTTGACCTGGGCGCACAGCGGGTGGTGCTGGCAAGAGAATGCTCTCTTGAGGAAATCCGCACCATCCGCCAGAAGGTTGACCCCCAGCTGGAAATTGAGACCTTCGGTCATGGTGCCATGTGCGTCAGCTACTCCGGGCGGTGTCTGCTCAGCAACTACATGACCGGCCGGGACTCCAATCGGGGCGCCTGCGCCCAGCCCTGCCGCTACCAGTACGCCCTGATGGAGGAAAAACGTCCCGGGGAATACTTCCCCGTCTACGAGGACGAAAAGGGCACCTACATCCTCAATTCCCGGGATATGTGCACCATTGACCACCTGAAAGACCTGATGGACGCGGGCATCGACTGCATCAAAATCGAAGGCCGCGCCAAATCCGCCTACTATGCCGCCATCGTCACCGGGGCCTACCGCCACTGCATCGACGATATTGCCGTCGGAAGGGAAATCGACCCCATCTGGCGGGACGAGGTAGAGCACGTCTCCCACCGCATCTATTCCACCGGCTTCTATTACGGCCAGCCGGGGCAGTACACAGAAAACTCCCGGTATATCCGGCAGTGGCAGATTGTGGCGAAGGTGGAAGCCTGCGATGAAACCGGGACGGCGGTTTGCAGCCTGAATAACAAGTTCCGCTCCGGGGACGCACTGGAGGTCGTAGGCCCCGATCTGCGGCCCTTCCCCGTTACTGCCGAGGGAATGGCGGATATGGAGGGCACGCCCATAGACGAAGCCAGAACGCCCCAGATGCGGTTTACCATGAAGCTGCCCAAACCCGTACCGCCGCTGTCCATGATTCGAAGAAGCGTGGATTTGTCCGCAAAATAACGCAAGGAGGAGCATTTCGCTCCTCCTTTTTCGTTATGCAACCGCTGCCGCCATGACGCAGAACACCATAAGACAGGTGGCAGTCAATATGGAACATACGCCGGAGGACATGGTATAATCCTCTGCGCTTCTGCCAAGTCCCGGGGACAGGTAGCTGGCGGGAAGGGCGCAGTAAAGCAGCACCGCCCAGCGGGTCAGGCTGTCCACGTTGGGGAGCAAAAGCAGTACCCCCTGAATGACCACGCAGAACAGGGCGAACAGCCCGAAATGGATGCCCGCGACTTCCAGCACTGTTCTCCGGCACTCCTTCGCCAGCGAAAAGTTGTAGCCCACGCTGAAAATCATCAGGGCGCTGATGGGCTGGGACAGGAAGGATGTACTCGCCGTGAGGATGCCGCCCACGCCAACACGATTGAGCCAGGCGCCGATGCCGGAAAGGTTGAAAAATAAGCCCAGCATACTCATAATCATCAAAGGGGAGGACAGGATTTTGCGGAGCATCCGGGAAACCGTGGGATTTTCGCCGGTATCCGTTGTCAATATCGCGATTACCGGGTAGGCAGTCACGGCCTGAATCAGGTCAAGGACACCCATGCGGTAAGCCTGTCCAGCGCCGAACAGAATGATAAACAGGGGAATTCCCATCATGCCCGTTTCCTGAGCACAGAACAGCATGGGCAGGTTGTGATAGGGATAGCGCTGCTTGCGCAGTCGGAACGACAAAAGTGTAGACAGGAGCACCGCGATCAGCACCAGCCCCATACTGCTTAAGGATTCCACGCCCATATCTGCCGTCAGGCAGGAGGTAAACACCACGCAGGGCATTCCAAATTTCAGGGCGAATTGCTGAAGTCCCTGCACCTGCTCCGGCGTCAGGATTTTCCTGCGTCTGGCAAGCACGCCGAGGAATACCGTCACAAAAATCGGGGTAACGACCTGGGCGACTGTAAGAATCTTTTCTGTATTCATCTATCCTCCACCGCGTCCTCCGCCTCCATTTCCTTCAGAAGCTTCTGATCCTGTTTGGAGGACAAATCCAGCTTTTCATACATATCCGGCCTGCGAGAGCGGGTGCGGCGCAGGGACTGCTTTCTGCGCCACTGGCGCACCTTCTCATGATTGCCGGAGATGAGAATCTCAGGGATGGTCCTGCCGTGCCAGACAGCGGGACGGGTATATTGAGGATACTCCAGCAGGCCGTTAAAGTGGCTTTCGTCCTCAAAGCACTCCGGGTCAGCCAAAACCCCGGGCACCATACGGCACACCGCGTCCGTCACCGCCATGGCGGCGATTTCGCCGCCGGTCAGCACAAAGTCGCCCAGAGAGATTTCCTCGTCCACGCACTCGTCAATAAACCGCTGGTCAATGCCCTCGTAGTGGCCGCAAACCAGAATCAGGTTGTCCAGTTTACTTAAGCGAATGGCATCCGCCTGACGGAAGGTGTGGCCGCAGGGAGACAGATAGATGGTATGCACCGGGCCGCCAGCCTCGTCGCAGACCGCCTCCCAGCAGCGGTACAGAGGATCCGCGGTCATCACCGCTCCCCTGCCCCCGCCATAAGGATAATCGTCCACCTGATTCTGCTTGTTGGCGGTGTAGTCCCGAATTTGATGGGTGTCGATGTGGATGTAGCCCCGCTCCTGGGCCCGACCCAGAATGCTTTCACTCAATACATCCCCCAGCGTTTCCGGGAACAGGGTCATGATGTCAATTCTCATCGCTGCGCATCCCCTCGATCAGCCGAACCTCCATGACATTTTTCTCCATGTCGGTGGACAGGATGAACTGCTTCACGGCAGGGATCATATATTCATGCTCGCCCCGCACCACATAGACGGCGTTTCCGGGATAGTCCAGCACCTCCCGAATGGTACCAATGCACTGACCGTCGGCATAGACTTCCACGCCAACCAGTTCGGCGGCAAAGATCACTTCGTCGTCGATATCCTCCCGGTACAGCTCCAGCACCTTCCCCCGGAGCTTCTGGGCATCCTCCATGGTGTCAACGCCTCTGAGCTTTACCAGATTGCAGGTCTTCTGCACCCGGACGGATTCCATTTCATAATCCTTTCCGGCGATCCGGCAGCGGTCAAACTCGCAAAGCATCTCCGGGGCATCCAGCCAGCAAAGCACCTTCACTTCCCCCCGGACACCATGGGTATTGACGATTTCTCCTGCTTCTATATATTTCAGTTTCATAGTCGCTCACGCTCCTAATTCAAACATTTTCTCTTCACAATCGTCTAACAATAGACAGATACCGAGTGCCCCCCAATGGTGTAACGATTACCGTCATCTCCGTAACGCATTGTCCGCCCGCACTGCGGGCACGAAAAATGCGTGACATACTGTCACGCATCCTCGTTTAATCCACGATTTCGACCGTGACCTTTTCGCCAGTGCGCTGGGCTACAGTCTTAATGATGGTACGGATTTCCTTGGCGATCCGTCCCTGGCGGCCGATCACCTTGCCCATGTCGCCCTCCGCGACACGCAGCTCCAGCACCTTCCCGTCATCGCCATCGACTTCGGTTACGGTTACTGCTTCAGGATCATCCACCAGATTTTTTGCCATGTACAGCAAAAGTTCTTTCATTCGGGATTCTCCTTTGGGATCTTACAGAACGCCAGCACTCTTCAGCAGGCCACGGACAGTGTCGGTGGGCTGTGCGCCGTTCTTGATCCAGTTCTGAGCCTTCTCGGCGTCCACGGTGATGGTGGCGGGCTGGGTCAGGGGGTTGTAAGTGCCAATCTCCTCGATGCAGCGGCCATCACGGGGAGAACGGGAATCAGCAACAACGATACGGTAGAAAGGAGCCTTCTTCGCGCCCATTCTTCTCAGTCTGATCTTAACCATGAGAGTTCACCTCCAAAAAATTTTTAATCTATATCGCAAAGCAATTTGCTTTCAGCGAACCATGTCACTGGCACGAGATTCGTACCAATTGCTATTATCCAAAGATTGCCACACCAGTCTGCGGACTGGTTCGCAATGACATCTTTGATTAAAAGCCGGGGAAGCCTCCGCCGAAGCCGCCCATGCGGCCCATACGCTTCATTTTCTTCCCCGCGCCGGGGCCGGAGAACTGCTTGATGAGCTTGCGCATCTGTTCAAAGGACTTGAGCAATTTGTTCACGTCCTCCACACGGACGCCGGCGCCGGCGGCGATGCGCTTTTTCCGGCTGGCACCGATGATCTCGGGCTTTTCCCGCTCCTTGGGGGTCATGGACAGGATGATGGCCTCGGTGTGGGCCATGGCCTTTTCGTCCAGCTTCACGCCCTTGAGGTTGGCGCCGCCGGGCATCTGAGCCAGAATATCCTCCATGGAACCCATGGACTTCATCTGCACCATCTGGTCGTAGAAGTCCTGCAGGGTGAATTTGTTTGTCTTGAGCCGCTTCTCCATCTCGGCGGCTTTCTTGGCATCAAAAGCCTTTTCCGCCTTCTCGATAAGGGTCAGCACATCGCCCATGCCGAGAATCCGGCTGGCCATCCGATCGGGATGGAAGGGCTCGATGTCCTCCAGCTTCTCGCCGATACCGGCAAACTTGATGGGCTTGCCGGTGATGGCCTTGACAGACAGGGCCGCGCCGCCCCGGGCATCGCCGTCTAATTTGCTTAGCATGACGGAATCGATGTCCAGCCATTCGTTGAAGCTCTGGGCCGCGTTGACCGCGTCCTGGCCGGTCATGGCATCCACAACCAGCATGATCTCGTCAGGCTTGACGGTGGCCTTGATGTTTTTCAGCTCATTCATCAGCGCCTCGTCCACATGGAGGCGACCGGCGGTGTCCAGGAACACCATGTCATAGCCCCGCTGACGGGCGTAGAGAACCGCTTCTTTTGCCGTCTGCACCGGGTCCTGGGTGCCCTTTTCGAAGACGGGAATGCCCAGCTTCTCGCCGCAGACCTTCAGCTGCTGAATAGCGGCGGGACGGTAGATATCGCAGGCAACCAGCAAGGGGTTTCTCCCCTGCCGCTTTTGCAGGCCTGCCAGCTTGGAGCCGTTGGTGGTTTTACCGGCGCCCTGCAGACCCACCAGCATAATAACCGTTGGGCCGTTGGGATTGATATTCAGGTGTTTGGTATCGCTGCCCATGAGCTTAACCAGCTCCTCGTTGACGATCTTAACGATCATCTGGGCAGGGGTGAGAGATTCCAGCACGTCGGTGCCGACACAGCGCTCCGTCACAGCCTTGGTGAAGTCCTTGACCACCTTGTAGCTGACATCCGCTTCCAGCAGCGCCATGCGGATCTCACGCATAGCCTCCTTCACATCGGCTTCCTTCAGGCGGCCCTTACCGCGAAGCTTTTTGAAGGTGGCGGAAATTTTCTCAGTTAAGCCTTCAAATGCCATGCTTTACTCCTTCAGTGCCTGTGCCGCGGAAATGATCCGACCAGCAAGGGGCGAAACAGTGGGATCGGAGGATTTTTTCAGCTCCTCAGCAGCTTCCAGAATCTCCTGAACCGCTTTTCGGGCGGTCAGGCCACGCCGGATGCAGCCAATGTTTTCTTCCATCCGCCGCAGCAACGCTTCCGTCCGGGACAGGTTGTCGCAGACCGCCTGACGGCTGACACCCAGCGCTTCTCCAATTTCTCCCAGAGAAAGGTCCTGATTGTAGCGCATATCGAAGCATTCTCTCTGCTTGTCCGTAAGCATACCGCCGTAATAATCCAGCAGCAGCGTCATCTCCAGCGCGTCCATGGGAGCCTCCCTCTGTCAAGGTCTTTTCCTTGACCTCGGGCATTATAGCACAAGTCACAAGGGATGTCAAGTATTTTTCCTGAACAGGGAGCGGATAGTTGAAAGTGGACAGTTGATAGTTGACAGTTGGAGGTGTGATGTATCGAAAACAGCCTCTTCTATCTCACTTTGTACCATTTAGAGATTTCAGCAGTCCTCAGAAAACCAAGATGCTCATACAAATCCACCGCTTTCTGGTTCGTGGACGCCACGGTCAGGGAGATGGTGTCCTCTGTTGCGGCGTGGGCAAGGGCTTTGACAACGTCCGCACCGGCACCCAGGGTGATGGATGCCACCCAGTCAATGCGATCGGCACAGACTCTGCCGATGCCCAGCAGCGTGTCCCCCCGGTGGATGAAGTATCCGTCGCCTTTTGCAAGCATCTGTTTTGCGTCCGTTCCGCTCATCCACGCCCCGTTGGGTACCTTCTTCACCTTCTCATTATAGAGTTTCTGCCACACTTCCAGCGTCTGCTCCTGAACCGGAAAGAGGGCCGCGTCGGTATCCGGGATGGCCTCCCGGACGCAGGACATTTCCCACATGGCCGTGTACAAAGGATACGCCGCCAGTACATCGTGGCCTGTGGCGTAAATCCGCTCCGCCCCGCAGACTCGGCAGAAGTCCACGCACTCCCCCGCGAGAGCCAGGGGTTCCTGAGAATCCCGAAGAATAATATACGCCGTCTCCTGATAGGGAATCTCCTTCAGAATCAGTGTTGCAACGCCATGCTCCGTGGTAAAAAACGGAAAATCCTTCATTTTTCCCCCTCCTTTTGCAACATAATAGCATATTGCGCCCTTTCCCGCAACACGGAAATATGACAAAAAGTGATTCAATTTTGTGCAGTTTGCACACAGAAGCCCCTGCTCTTTGGGTGATAAAATTGAAGCATCGTCCAAACTTTGGTAAAAAGTTGAGAATTTTCTAATTTTCCTCTTGATTTCCTCACAAAAAAGTGTATAATTTTAGGCGTACAAATGATTACCCATGAAAGGAGGTTCAATCCATGAAGAAGATCATCTGCAAGAAGGAGTATGACACCGAGACCGCTACCCTGGTCAAGAAGTTCACCTCCGGCGCCCTGGGCGATCCTGCCGGTTATGAGGAAGATCTGTTCCAGACTCCCGAAGGTCTGTACTTCGTGTACGGCGTAGGCGGCGAGACCTCCAAGTATCCTACTGAGGATATCCAGAGAATGGCGAAGACCAAGGTCAAGGAATGGATGGAGAACCACTAATTCACCATACATAAACGAAGAAGGAGCCTGTGTTTCGCAGGCTCTTTTTTTCTTGACAAACTGTGATAAAATGATGGTAAGTGATTCTTCCCGTATTGGAGTGTTCCCATGAAATATATGAAAATCGTCATCACCGTGATTCTGTCGTTTCTGCTGTGCGGCTGCGCCTCCGCCGGGGCACCGGCGCAGATTGCGGCCACTACCCTGCCCGTCTGGGAATTTACTTCCCGGCTGTGTTCCGGGACGCCGGTCACCGTTACCCGGCTGATAACGGAGCAGGTCAGCTGCCTGCACGATTACTCCCTCAACGTCCGGCAGGTGAAAGCCGCGGAAGCCGCCGAGACCATTGTCATCTCCGGCGCGGGGCTGGAGGACTTTCTGGACGATCTGCTGGCAAACGCTTCCATCATTGATGCCTCCGAAGGAATTCCCCTGCTGTGCGGGGAAGAACAGGAGGAAGAACATCATCACGAAGAAGACCATCATCACGAGGAAGACCCCCACATCTGGCTCGCGCCGGAAAACGCGAAAATCATGTCCCGGAATATCTGCGATGGGCTGTCTGCCCGGTATCCCCAATATGCCCAGACCTTCGAAACCAACCTCAGCCAGCTTCTGAATGAATTGACGGTTCTTCAGCAATACGGTGAGGACACATTATCGCAGCTGAAATGCCGGAAACTGATCACCTTCCACAACGGCTTTTCCTATTTCGCGGATGCCTTTGATCTGACCATCGTCAAGGCGGTGGAAGAGGAATCCGGCAGTGAGGCCTCCGCCCGGGATTTGATCGAATTGATTACACTGGTGGAAGAAAACGCCCTTCCCGCCGTCTTTACAGAAACCAGCGGCAGCAGCTCCGCCGCCAACATCATTTCCCGGGAGACAGGCTGCGGCGTATGCCCACTGGACATGGCCATGTCGGGCAGCAGTTATTTTGATGCCATGTACCATAATATCGACACCATCAAGGAGGCATTGGGATGAATCTGGATATGCACGGCGGCTCCTGCGGGCACTCCTGCTGCCTGCGGGTGGAGAATCTTTCTGTAAAAATCGGCAGTGACTGCATTCTGTCTGATGTCAATCTGCACGTTCACTGCGGCGAGCTGGTAGCGCTGATCGGCCCCAACGGCGCGGGAAAATCCACATTCTTAAAAGCCATTCTAGGTCAGCGGGAGTATGAGGGCGTCATCGCCTTTTCTGAGCCGGGACAGCGGAGCAAAAAGCCCAGAATCGGCTATGTGCCCCAAAGCCCCGCCTTCGACCCCAGCGACCCGGTCAGTGTGGCCGATCTGTTCGCCTGCTGTATGAGTAAACGTCCTGCCTTTCTGGGGCTGGGCAAATCCATGCGGGCGCTGGTTCTGGAATGTCTGGAACGGGTTCACGGCGAAGATCTGATTGACAAGCGGGTGGGCACCCTGTCCGGCGGCGAATTGCAGCGGGTACTTCTGGCACTGGCCCTGGAGCCGCTGCCCAACATTCTGATTCTGGACGAGCCGCTCTCCGGCGTGGATGTGGAGGGTATGGGAACCCTGATGGACATGCTCGACGAAATTCGAAAGAACTACGACCTGTCGATTCTTATGACCACCCACGACTTCTCCATGCTCCCCCGGTACGCCAATCAGGTGGTGCTTATCGACCGGGGCATTTTGATTCAGGGCGAGCCGGATGTGGTTTTAGGCTCTCCCGAATTTGCCCAGGCCTTCCATATGAAAGGAGGCAGCGTATGAGCCTTTGGTACTGGTTTTGTGATATTCTGCCCATCGAAATGCTGCGCTGGGACTTTATGAAAAACGCCCTGCTGGCGCTGCTTTTGATGGCTCCCCTGTTCGGCCTCATGTCCACCATGATCGTCACCGGACGCATGAGCTTCTTCTCTGACGCTCTGGGGCATTCCGCTTTCACAGGCATCGCCATCGGCGCCATCTGCGGCATGTCCGCTCCCACTTGGGCAGCGGTGCTGTTCAGCGTGGTATTCGCATTGATCTTCTCCTACGTCCGCAGCCGCTCCAATCAGGCCGCCGACACGTTAATCGGCGTCTTTTCCAGCACCGCCGTGGCACTGGGCATCTTTATTGCAACAATTGGCGGCGGCAGCTTCACAAAGTACAATAAGTATCTGATCGGTGATATTCTTTCAGTAACGCCAACAGAAATTGGTCTGCTGGCGCTGGTACTGCTGGCAGTGCTGGTGTTCTGGGTTCTGTGTGCCAACAGATTAACGCTGACCGCCATTCATCCCCAGCTGGCAGCTTCCCGGGGTATCCCCGTTGGTCTGTCTCAGACACTGTTCACGGTAGCCATTGCCGTAGTCGTCACCCTGAGCATTTCCAGCGTGGGTCTGCTGATTCTGAATTCCCTCATGGTTCTGCCCGGTGCTTCCGCCCGGAATGTCTCCAAAAATCTGCGGCAGTATCATGGCTTCTCCGTTCTGTTTGCGCTGCTGGCGGGCATCGGAGGCCTGACGGTGTCCTATTATCTGGGCTGCTCCGCCGGAGCGGCCATCAGCCTGATCCTCGCTGTAATCTTCGCCGTTACATTCGCGCTGCGGAAAGGAAACGCATAAATGAAAGCTGAAATACAGGCTATCGCCAGAATGAAAAGCGATTTTCCAACAAAGTTCGGGATTCCCCGGCAAAGCGGTCTGGTAGAGGAGCTGCGCTCGACTATCGTCTTTGAGCCGGATTTTCGCAATTCCGACGCCTTACGGGGCATCGAAGGCTATTCCCATCTGTGGCTTATCTGGCAGTTTTCTGAGGCAGTCCGAAAGGACTGGTCCCCTACTGTAAGGCCGCCCCGATTGGGCGGAAATACCCGCATGGGTGTTTTCGCAACCCGCTCCCCCTTTCGGCCCAATTCTCTGGGCCTGTCCTGCGTTCGGCTGCTGGGTGTCGAGGATACGGCGGAATTCGGGACTGTGCTCCACGTCGGCGGCGCGGATTTGATGGATGGGACACCAATCTTCGACATCAAGCCCTATATCGCCTATGGGGACTCCCATCCCGAAGCGCTGGGCGGATTTACCGATCACGCCGGAGATTTCCTTTTGCATGTGAATTTCCCGGATAATCTGCTGAATCGGATTCCACATGATAAGCGTCAGGCGCTGCTGGGTGTGCTGTCCCACGACCCCCGCCCATCCTACCAACGTGATCCTGTCCGGGTTTATGGGCTGACCTTCGCCGGCTGCAACATCCGTTTCACCGTGAACGATGACACCTTGACAGTTACAGAGGTAACCCCATCGTAAAAGCATCCGCATGGCGGCGCCATGCGGATTTCCTATTCACGATTGCTTCTCAGAGCAGACAATCATCTGAATGTCATTCTCCGTCAGACATTTGCCGGAAAAATCAGCAAAACTCTGTTTCACCTGCATGCCGAGAGATGCATATTCAGTAATTATTTCATCCAAAGTATATAGTCTGATTGGATTTCCCTCCAAAAATTCAGGCTTACTAAGAATATCTCCAAAATGGTAATCAATTTGCCCGTAGATCATGGTTTTTGAAGCATCATCCCACGCAAACTGGGATAGCGTAAGCCCTTTTTCGCCGGAATCCCAATGCTTGCATGGAAAGTGAGAGCGTGCATAATCAGCGTTCATAATGTCCATGAAGTGCTGTCCTCCGGGCTTTAACGCAGCAGAAATCACCTCAAAAATTTTGCGGTTTTCAGTGTCATTTTCCAGATACCCGATGGCGCCGTCCGCCATATTCAAGACAACGTCAAATTCATTCCGAAACCCCAATTCGCGAATATCGGAGCAATAGAACTTCGCGTTTCGTTTCTCTTTCCCCGCTTGTTCCGTAGCAAACGCCACATAATCAGGTGTAATATCAACGCCGACTACCTCAAATCCGCGTCGGGCAAGTTCTAAAGAATGCCGTCCAAAGCCACAGGCCAAGTCAAGAATTCGCTCGTTTCCTGCCAGCTTCAGTGTTTTTACGATAAAATCAACCTGCCGTTTCGTGTCCTCCACCCAGGACTGATCCTGAATATCCATAGTCCAGATCTTGCGATACCAATCGCTTTCCATTTTTCGCATAATTGCCTCCCTTCTAAATTCTACAACATGCAAAGATTTCGGCAATACAAAAAACCTCCTACAACTGTAGGAGGCTTCCGTGTTGGCATTACCTATCTTCCCGGGCAGTCACCCGCCAAGTATTGTCGGCGTACATGAGCTTAACTTCTGTGTTCGGGATGGGAACAGGTGGACCCTCATGACAATCAATACCAACTATTTGGATGGCTCTTAACCATCG
>JALFUW010000084.1 GCA_022786995.1 Clostridiales bacterium | reverse complement strand
TATGGAAGATGTGGTTAGTATGCTCATCGGCACCGGAGAGAACTCGGTTCAGATGAAAACCATCCATGGCTGCACAGGTGCAACACTACAGAATGGTGCAAGTGCCTCCGTAGTATGGTTGATCGGCACCCCTGAGAAGGGAACCTCTTTCAAGTTGTACAGTAACAGTTTCGCCGTAGAGGAGCTTCTGACGATTGCGGAAAGTGTGCAGATACAATCACATTCCGACAATTCGTGAGTCTGCCGCTTCCGTGTTGGAGTTACAATAGCGATTCGTCAGAATCGCGCAGCCGCAGATTGAAAGACTGCGTTCACCGGGGCTTGGGGCAGCGCCTCAACAAGCAGAAAAAGGGCTGTTAAGAAAGTCTGTCATTGCGAACCGGCGCGTGCTGGCTCGCAATGACAGACTATTTTAACAGCCCCAAAACGCATATCCGTGTTTTCGGCAGGGCGGGGGCTTACCCCTGCCCTGCCGTTGCGTATGACGAGCGATTACTGCTTTTCCTCGGCAGAAACGGAATCCAGCTTGACGGTGTTCTTCATGGCGACGGAGCAGGCGATATCGCCCAGGACGTTACAGCAGGTGGCGCCCATGTCGCACAGGGTATTGACGCTGATGTACACGCCCATGACACCGGCAGGGAGGCCCGCGATGGTGGACAGGGCGGCAAAGCAGGCGATGGCGCTGCCGGGGACGCCGGGAGCGCCGATGGAAAGCAGGGTGTTGGACAGCATCACAACAACCATCATGCCGAAGGTGATCTCCACGCCGCAGGCGTTGGCAAAGAACACGACCATGAAGGACATGATGATGGACACAGCGTCCATATTGATGGTGGCGCCCAGAGGCAGAGCCAGAGAGGAAATCTCGTTGGGCACGCCCATTTCATCGGCGCAGCGCTTGCTGATGGGGATGGTGGCGGCGCTGGAGCAGGTGCCGAAGGCGGTCATGGCCGCGGGCAGCACGGACTTGAAGAATTTCCCGGCGGGGTACTTACCCAGGAACTTTACGATGCCGCCGTAGACCAGCAGGATGTAGAAGAAATAGGTGACGTAAATGGCGACCAGCACGCCGCCCAGGGCGATCATGGTCTGCACGCCGTTGGCGTACATCACGGCGGCGATGGAGCAGAACACACCCACGGGGGTGCAGTACATGACCCAGCCCACCACCTTGATGCAGATGGAATGGAAGGACTCGCACAGCTTCACCACCGGCTCCGCCTTCTTGCCCAGAGTCAGACAGGCAATGCCCACGATGATGGCAAAGACCAGCACCTGCAGCATATCGCCGGTGGCGAAGGAGGCCACGGGATTGGCGGGAATCAGGTTCTTCACGGTGTCCAGAAGGTTGGTGAATTTCGCCGCTTCCACGGTGGAATCCATCATCTGAATGGAAACGCCTTTGCCCAGGCCCAGAAGACGGGGCAGGAACAGACCCAGGGTGCTGGCGATGAGGGTGGTGGAAACGAAGTACAGCACGGACTGGCCGCCCACCTTGCCGGTGGCGCTGACGGAGCCGATGCCCTGAATGCCGATGACCAGGCTGCAGAAGACCAGTGGGTAGACCATCATGCGCAGGGCGTTCATGTACAGGCTGCTGACGGTCTGGATCACCGGCAGGGCGAATTCATACCGTCCGGGCATGAACAGGCCGAACAGGATGCCCAGCATCAGTCCGATGAAAATCGCCAGGGTAATGTTCAGGGATTTTTTCTTTTTCATGTTAGATCCTCCTTACAATATAAAACACCCGTCCTCTAAATCAATAGAAGACGGGCGTCATTGTCCGTGGTACCACTTCTCTTCGCTCCCAAAGGGAAACCTCATCGACGGATGCCCAGCAGCATCCTCCGCTGTAACGGGCAGACCCGTCGCGGCCTAAAGATTCAGCCGCGCTGCTCTGGAGCCATGTTCCTTCGCTGCCGCCTGCCACCCTTCCAGCATCCGGGAGGCTCTCTGAAAGGCGGGATGTGCAAAGTACTCTTTCCTTCACCGCATTTTCCTATATGGGAAATATTATAAAAACCAAGGGAGAAAATGTCAAGGAAAAATGAACAAAAATTTAGCAGTCGACAGCGTTGACAAACGCCCCTGTTTGGGCTATACTAAGCATAGAAAGGGCGCTGCGACAAGCGGTTAGCCCGGGTAAGTTTGAGTTACAAAGCTAAAGCCTTGAAACCGTCACTTGGCCGAGTGGCGGTTTCTGCTTTTTACTCTGATCGTCACGGTCCAGTGAAGAACGTGAAAGGTCAATGTAATTGGCATGACCATCACCTCCCATCTATGGGTGGTGTGGCGAACCGCCTGCCGATTTGTGCAGCGCCCGGTGCCGAAAACAGGCACCACTGTCAGAATACGCCAAAAATCAGGAAAAGTCAATCAAAACCTACACCCGAATCCGTACCTCGCCGTAGGACAGGGCGGCGGTTTCACCGCTTTCGTAGCGCACCAGCAGACGGCAGTTTTCATCAATGCCCAGGGCATGGGCCGGGGTTTCCCTGCCGCCCGCGATAACGGTGACGTCCTTTCCGACCACCAGACTGCGGCGGCGGTAGTCCTCCAGAAAGGCGGCAGGGCCGCCGGTGGTGTAAAGCTGCCAGAACCGATTCAGAAATTCCGCCGCCAGCTTGCTTTTGCCGTCGGGCATAGGGCTGTCCCACAAGGCTCCGGCGATCTGCGCCAGCTCCGGCGGGAAGCCGCCCTCCGGGGCGCAGGCGTTGATGCCCACGCCAACCACCACATATTCCGGCACGCCGGATTCTAAGCCAAAGGCGGCTTCCGTCAGGATGCCGCTTATTTTTTTGCCATTCAGAATAATATCGTTGACCCATTTAATCTGAGGGTTCTTCCCACTGACGGCCTCTATGGCCTGACACAGGGCCGCCGCGGCTGCCGCCGTCAGGGTCACAGTCTGCCGGGGATCGGCGTTGACAGGCCGCAGCAGCAGGCTCAGGTAGATTCCGCTGCCTGCCGGGGAGTAGAAGGCCCGCCCCATGCGTCCCCGCCCAGCCGTCTGCTCCCCCGCGATGACCACGGTGCCCTCCGGGGCGCCCTGCTCCGCAAGGGCGCGAAGCACCGTATTGGTAGAACCGACGCTGGGGGCAAAGGTGATCTGATAGTCCTGATTCAGGTACTTCTTAACACCTTGCTCTGACAGAATGTCGCATTCCCCGGACAGGCGGTAGCCCCGGTTGGTAACGGCCTCAATGGCGTAGCCCTCCTGACGCAGAGCTTTCATTGCCTTACTCACTGCCGCCCGGGACAGATTCAGCGCTGTCGCCAGCTCCTCGCCGGAGACAAAGCTTCCCCGCTGGGCATCCAGCAGGGCGAAAAGTCGTTCTTTTGTGGTCATGGGTTCTCCTCCCAATGGCACAGACTGCTCCACTGGCAGTCGCCGCAGATTGCCCCCCGAACACCCGGACGGAGGATGGTTTCCACCACTTTTTTGGAAAAATCCTCGTAGGACAGAGTATCTCCCACGGAAAGCCCACAACGCCGCAGAACCTCCCGGTCATACCGGGAGGCTTTTTCGGCGCAAGGTGCGGTTACTTTGTTGGGACAGGCGGCGCAGATATCGTCGGGACTGTCCATCAGGCGAATTGTCGGATTTTCTTCCAGAACCGCCTTCATTTTGCCCATATTCTCCACGAACTGCCCGCTGTAGCCCTTTCCACGGAAGAAATACAGGCACATTCCGTGGTGGGCGCGGAGGTTGTACACCCTCATGCCAGGCGGATGGCGGCGCGCAGACGCTTCTGAAGCACCAGCGCCAGGGCGATCTTCACAAGATCCGGGATGATGTAGGGGAACACGCACCAGCCCAGTGCCGTCCACACACCCACAGGGCCGGTAGTCCGGGCATAGACCACCACGAACCAGACCGTGCCGAAGGCGTAGCACACCAGCAGGCCCACCAGCATGGACACGATGGAAATTACAGTCTTGTTGCCGGGCAGCTTCTCCATGGCCCACATGACGAGGGCTGTGAACAGGAAGCCCACGATATAGCCGCCGGTGCTGCCCAGGACAACGCCGATGCCGCCGGAGAAGCCAGCGAATACCGGCAGACCCACGCAGCCCAGAAGAATGTAGATGAGCACCGCCAGCGTACCGCGCTTGCCCCCCAGCACGCCCACGGCCAGGAACACCGCGAAGGTTTGCAGGGTGAAGGGAACCACATAGGGGACGGAAATCCAGGAGCACACTGCCATGACCACCGCGAACATCGCGATGTAGGCCATATCCCGGACGGACAGCTTTGTCTTACTTTCCATGGAAAATACCTCCAAACTCATTTTTTGCCCGGAGTATAGCACGTTAGAGATAAATTGTCAACCATAAATTACAAAAAAGGTTGACAATTAACGATAGCCCTGCACCTTTGTCAAGGAAAACGGATTGCCACGTCGCACGGTTTCCTTGCAATGAAATTCTTTTAATCAGCAAAAGAAGGATTTAATTGACAATTGACAATGAACAATTGACAATTGTGGTATCCCTTCGGGATGAATAAAAATAATTCAAAAGAACGAAAACCATTGGTTCTTCCAAAGAAATCTTCCATTTGTGGTATTTAATTGTCCCGCAGGGACTTCTTAATTGTCAACTGTCAACTGTCAATTGTCAATTAAAGAACAACATCCCTGAGCAGTTCCATTCGAGTGGCCCAAAGGATGTACGATGATCACTCGGGCTCGTAACGCATTGTCAGCGGCGACTCGCCGCAAAAAGGCTCCCGAAAACTCGGGAGCCTTTGGGGATGTATCCGATTAGGCCTTGCCGTCGGAGCCCAGAACGTGGATGATCTTGTGAGCAACCATGTCCTTGACAGCCTGACGGGCGGGCTTCAGGTACTGGCGGGGATCGAAGTGATCGGGATGCTCGGCAAAGTACTTGCGGATGTTGCCGGTCATAGCCAGACGGATGTCGGAGTCGATGTTGATCTTGCAGACAGCCAGCTTGGCAGCCTCACGCAGCTGATCCTCGGGGATGCCGATAGCGTCGGGCATATTGCCGCCGTAGGTGTTGACCATCTTCACGAACTCCTGAGGCACAGAGGAGGAGCCGTGCAGAACGATGGGGAAGCCGGGCAGACGCTCGATGACGCCGTGCAGCACGTCAAAGCGCAGCGGAGGGGGAACCAGAATGCCGTCGGCATTGCGGGTGCACTGAGAAGCCTTGAACTTGTAAGCGCCGTGGCTGGTGCCGATGGCGATGGCCAGAGAGTCACAGCCGGTGCGGGAGACGAACTCCTCGACTTCCTCGGGGCGGGTATAGCTTTCCTTGCCGTGCTCCACAGCAACCTCGTCCTCAACGCCGGCCAGAGTGCCCAGCTCAGCCTCGACCACCACACCGTGATCGTGGGCGTACTCAACGACCTTCTTGGTCAGGGCGATGTTCTCCTCGAAGGGCTTGGAGGAAGCGTCGATCATGACGGAGGTGA
>JALFUW010000041.1 GCA_022786995.1 Clostridiales bacterium | reverse complement strand
CTATGAGACGCTGTGGCACAACATGGTCAAAACCCTGGTTTCGCCGGAATGGTCCTGCTGGTTTGAGGATAAGGATGAAGAAGAAATGACCATCGTTGTCGGCAGAAAGATCGACAAGCGCATGGTATAAGGAAGGAGGCTAACCAAAATGTTATTCCGCGAAGATTCCGTCGCACGCGCCCAGCATCAGGCTGTCCGGGAAAACGCCGGCTGGTATCGCTGGACCCACGACCTGGTGGAAGTCAAAGGAAAGGATGCACTTCCCTTTCTGGATCGCCTGTTTGTGAACAACATCGCCAAAGCCGATATTGGACGCACCAAGTATACCACCATGCTCAATGAGGATGGGAAGATCATCGACGATACCATTGTCATGCACATGGGTGAAAATCTGTACTGGGTTTCCACCCTGTACGCCCCCCAGATGGTGAGCTGGATGGATGGGCATAAGGGCGGCAGCGAGGTTGACTACCGGGATATGACCGGCGAGATGGATATGTATGCCATTCAGGGTCCCAATTCCCCTGCTGTGATGAACACGCTGCTGTCCGCTCCTGTGGACGGTCTGAAGCGTTTTCAGGTTGCCGACGGTAAGATCGGCGACATTCCCATCATCATCCACCGCAGCGGCTTCACCGGCGAAAACGGCTTCGAGGTATACTGTGACATGGCAGATACCGCCGCGGTGAAGGCTGCCATTCGAGATGCCTGTGATGCCCACAACGCCCCTGAGATTACCACGCTGGAGGTCTATGTCCGCAGCCTCCCGACAGAAAAGGGATTCGCTCTGCGTCAGGATATGTACCTGCTGACCCCCTATGAGTGTGGGCTTGACTGGTCTGTAGACCTGAACAAGGACTTCATTGGTCATGATGCCCTTGTGAAGGCAAAGGAGGCAGGGCCCAAAAAGCTGCTGGTGGGTCTTGAGTATTTGGCGGAATCCTATGAGGACATTGCCCAGATGGAGATCGTCTACTGTAAGGGTGTCCCCTGCGGCAGAGTGAAAACAGCGATTTACGGCTATACCGTGGACAAGAATATCGGTTACGCGGTAATCGACGCCCGCAAGGCGATGGAAGGCAATCGGGTTACGGTGGGCTGCAACGATTCTCCCGCCATCATTGTGAAGAAAGGCTGGATTTAACTATGAAACTGGAAGGAAAATCCATCGTGGTCACCGGCGCTTCTGCCGGTATGGGACAGGCGATTGTGACATTGTTTGCCCAGGAAGGCGCCAATATCATTGCGGTTGCCCGCAGAAAAGAACGTCTGGATGCACTGGCGGAAGAATTGAAGGATGCCCCCGGCAAGGTGGTACCCTATGCCGGTGATGTATCCGATCCTGCCGTGTGCGAAGGCATGATCGATGCGGCCGTTAAGGAATTCGGCCGGTTGGATGTGCTGGTGAACAATGCCGGCATCATGGATGACAATACCGCCATCGGTGATGTGTCCGATGAGATGATCGAACGG
Organism: Clostridiales bacterium; assembly: GCA_022786995.1. Taxonomy (GTDB): domain Bacteria; phylum Bacillota; class Clostridia; order Oscillospirales; family Oscillospiraceae; genus Faecousia. The sequence continues at coordinate 7,190 of JALFUW010000041.1, read as the reverse complement.
CTGTTCCATGTCAACACCTATGGTCCCCTGTATGCCATGCGAAAGGCAGTCCGGGTATTCCTGGCGCAGGGCGAGGATGCGGGCAACATTATCAATGTAGCTTCCGTTGGCGCATGCCATCCCACAGCGGGTGTCGCCTATTGTGCCTCCAAGGCAGCGATTGTCTCCGCCATTCAGAACACCGCATTCATGTATATTGACAAGGGTATCCGCTGCAACGGCATCTCTCCCGGCGGTATTCTGACCGATATCCCGCTGGTCATGCCGCAGGCAAACGAATTTGGCTTTGAACGCACCAGCTCTCTGCTGGCGCACTCCCCGGAAATGGGTATGCCGGAGGACATCGCCAATGCCGCGCTGTTCCTTGCCAGCGACGATTCCCATTTCGTAAACGGCACCATCATCACCTGTGATGGCGGCTGGACCTGCTTCTAATACTCTTTCTTGATAAAATTATTTAATTTTATCAAGAAGACACCGCCTAACGGCGTTGTCGTTTGGTAAAGGCATCGTTGTCCATAGGGAGCAGTGTTCCGTCTAAGTCAAACAGAATGGTTGTCAGTTTCATTTTTTCACCCTTCCGGGTGCCGGACACGGTCTGAGCTATATTGTGGACACAGAAACCTATTCTGAGGCGGTTTTCAGTTTTTTGAACAAATGTATGTAGAAAGATAGAAGCCAGCATTTTACGTTTTGCGCTGTTTTCGATAATTCTGGGCGGACAGACCGAATTCCTTCTTAAAACTCCGGCAGAAGTAGGTGTAGTCTGTGAATCCAACCTGATCGGAAATCCGGGTAATCGACATTTCCGTGCCGGTCAGGAGCGCTTGCGCCTGTTCCAGTCGGAGTTTTTTCAGATACTCACCAATTCCCATGCCCAAATATTGATCGCACTGCAGGTAGAGTTTGCTCCGGCTGATTCCCAGCGCATCCGCAATGTCCTGGGCCTGCATGGGCTCGCTCAGGTGTGCCAGAAGGTATGCCGTCAGCATCCGGCTGAACTGCTGCCGCTTCAAGCCGACTGCCTGACGCAATATTGCGTAATGGGTACAGGCTTCCATAATCTTTGCCGCGGCTTGGATTTGGTCATTGGTTTTTCGCGGGATCCCTTCCAGGATATCGTTGCTGCATGGTATTGCATATTGTGACAACACATTTTGAAGCTGCGTATGCAGATTCTCTCTGTTTTGCAAATCGGAAATCTGACCAAACATCAGATATCCGATGGTCACATGGTTATCTTCCAACGGGATTGTGGCCTCGATCAACCCGGCATGGCAGTGGAAAAGAATCAGCTTTTTCTTCGCTTCCGCTTCCCGGAAGGAGCGGGCGTCCGACGCATCGCATAATCCCTTGGTTTCCGGGTTTGATTTCAGCAGGCTGCAAAATTTGCAGGGCTTCTCCGGGTAGGAGAGCAGCTCATGATACTCATCATCAAACAGAACGATCCGAATGCCGGACAGCGTGTGAAAGTCCCGCATCAGCTCCAAAAGCTGCTGCCGGTTGAATTCCAGCTTCATCCCAATCACCTCATCATCAGTATACCACAGATTGTAAAATCGTCCAGATGTATTTACAAGCACCCCGCCGGACAGACCGGCGGGGTGCTCGCATAGAAAGAAGAGGAGGAGGTTATCTTAGGTCTATTGTTACTTCATATTGGATCGTTTCACCGGGATTCAGGAATTTCAGCATTCCCGTTTTCCGCATAACATCCCGTCCATCCGGGTAGCAGTTGCCGCATTCCAGACCCAGCACATAATCCCGCACACCCATCATCTTCCACTCCACGAACCCGTCCAGAAGGCCCGCGTCAAAGGAAATCGTCAGTCCTTTCTTCAGCTTGGGCTGATAAATGGAAGCGTTGCCATTGGCATCCGGGAATTTGTGATAGTAGCACCGTTCCTGATAGCCTGCCTGGGGCTTTTCCATGTGCATCCAGTTGGCAATGTCCTGCGCTGCATGGTCATCTCTGGGCAGCACGCTTTCAGAAGGAATGGTAACCACACTGTCTTCATCCAGCAGCGGGTAGCCCATGTTCATATGGTAGAGGATTTCAAAAGGCTCCTGTCTGTCCCCGGTGTTTTCTATGGTATCGCAAATTCGGAACGTATTTTCCTGCAAACTCACATGAATCCGGCGGTATAACCGAAGCTTTCTTCCAAAAATCTGCTCATCCCGGATGATTGCCCGAACAACCAATTCCCCATTTTCTTCGTACCAGCACACATCGCTTGCCGGGGTGTTGGCAATGCTGCCGTGGAGCGGCAGAACTTCGCCATCATCCTCGCAGGGAGAGCCAACCGCGTTCAGGCCGCAGGTGGTCAGGAAACCAGCGGTAAAGGATTTCAGCCAATCCGTACCAGTGGGCTGATAGTAGCTGGGCGCTACATAACCACAGGGGGAAAAATAGTTCATGTTCACCCCGTCATATGTCAGGCGAGAGATATCGCAGCAGCGATCCAGAGAAACCGTCACCTCCATTCCATGACCGTTTCTCACCTGCAGCAGGCGCATGCCGTCGCCCTTTCCGCCCACCAGACGGTGTTCTTCAATCCCATAGAGCTGGGATTCACAGCCGATGTAAGGATTCATAGAGAACCTCCTCAGTCAATATCCACCCAAGTGTAACCCAGGTAAGTGGTGAAGGCTTCCTTCAGAATCTCCTTTACATGGCCCTCGCAGATGGCGGTATGGTGCTTGAAGCCGCCGCGCGCCAGCTTGATCAGCTTGTTCTGAAGGTCTGGAATCTCTGCGACACCCGCAACACCAAAGTAGCCATCCTCGATCTCGTCATCGGTAAATTTGGCCTCGGAAGCATAAATTACGATTTTTCCGTCCTTGGTCTGGCAGTTGGAGATGGTAATGGGCATGGGCTTAATGCGGCCTTCATTGCAGCCCCAGCCGCTGCCCGGATCGTTTTTAGCGAACATTTTATGCTCTGTAACGGTGCCCTTGCAGGTCATCAGGCTCTGCGCCACAGGGCCGCAGTGGAAGAGGATGACTTTGTTCTCGTCGTCGCCGTAATTGTTGTTCCAGTCCAGAACCGCAGTGCTGCCCTCGGTGGCAAGGGCCATGGCACGCATGGAAATGGCAGAGCACATATCGATCTCGCAGGAGGCGACGATGCCCCGGTCATTCAGCTCACTCAGCAGCACACAGGGACAGATCCGCAGATAGGTCTCCATCTCATTCCAGCACCGCAGGGCCAGCGCATCCAGATGGTATTCCGCAATGTACTCATCAATAACAACAGCTACCTTTGCCAGGGTATAGGCATTGGCTTCGGGAACCTGAGAGAAATCCGTATAACCCCGCAGATGCTCCAGCTTAGCCACGACAACGGGATCGTCATTCTTCTTTTCCTCCACCTTGGCAAACAGCTCGCTCAAGTCAAAGGACTCCACATTGATGCCCATTTTCTGCATGGCAATCTCGTCAAAGCGGACAGTCTTAAACGCGGTGGTACGGGCGCCGATACATCCCAAATTAAAACGCTTCATACCGCCCACAACCCGGCAGATGGCGGCAAAGTCCCGCAGGTTCTCCTGGAACTTGGCAGACAGCGGGTGCACCACATGGGGCTTCAGAACAGTGAAGGGCACCTCATACTGGGTGAACACATCGGTGACGGAAAACTTGCCGCAATACGCGTCCCGGCGGTGGGCAAAGTCCATCTTGCCGATTTCGTCGGGATAAGCCTGCATCAGAATGGGCACGCCGGCATCCTGCAGAGCGGTGATTGCTCCGTTCTCGTCTGCGAAAATAGGCATAGAGAAAATCACGCCATCGTATTGTCCCTTGTGCTCTGCCAGCCATTTGGCGTACAGCAGTCCCTCGTCCCGGGTCTCCACGCCACCGTACCGGGTCAGCTCGGCATCCATCATGATGTAGTCGTAACCCGCGTCGGTAACTGCCTTGACCATGTCGTCACGGGCACCGTAAATCAGTTCACCGGGCATAAAGCCGCGGTTGCAGAAGCAAAGCGCGAAAGTCATTTTCTTCATTGTGATTTCTCCTTTATTACAGGTTATAGAACACTTGGAAAGCCTTGTCCACATCGGCAGCCATTGCCTTCTGCGCAGCCATTGCCACATCGTGGAAGAAGGTCACGTCTCCGCCCGCCAGCAGCTCCTTCGCGGCGGTGGTTCCGGCCTTGGACATATAGGAATAGTAATTGATCTTTCGGATGCCGTTTTGGATGGCAGTGCGGTAGTCCTCAGGAGAAACGCCGCTGCCGCCGTGCATAACCAGGGGCAGACCAACTTTTTCCTTGATAACAGCTACCCGTTCCAGATCCAGCACGGGCTTGGATTTGTAAATTCCATGAGCAGTACCAAAGCTGGGAGCCAGCGCGTCAATGCCGGTCTGCCTCACAAACTTCACAGCCAGATCAGGATCGGTATAGACAGGGCCTCCTGCATTCTCACCGATTCCGCCCTCCCGGCTGGCAAGCTGACCGATTTCGGCTTCCACACCGGCGCGGTAGGGCTTGGCCATGGCCACCGCCTGTATGGTATTGGCTACATTTCGCTCATAGGGCAGCAGGCTGCCATCGTACATCACACCTGTGAAGCCGATTTCCAAGGCTCTTGCCATGTAGTCCAGGGTCTCGCAGTGATCCAGATGGACACATACAGGAACCTTTGCGTTTTTAGCAGAGAGTACCATGATGGGGCCGATGACATCCAGAGGCGCAACCTCCTCATGGAGTTCGGCATGGCTGATGATCACGGGGACGTTGTACTTTTCCGCGGTATCGATCACCGCACGGATACACTCCAGGTTCGGGGTATTGAAGGCACCGATGGCGCAGCCCCGTTCCTCTGCCATTTTCAGGATTTCATTCAGGGTTACAAGCATTTTCTTTCCTCCTAAACCAGCGGACGAACCGCGTTGTATACCTTCGTGTAACGTTGATAGGTGCTTTCGTACTGTTCATGAACATCCTGTCTGGGATAGTAGGTATCCATCGGCGCCACCATCACCTTTGCCGCTTCCTCCAGGTTCGCAAAGACACCAACCGCAACGCCTACCAGCATCGCACTGCCTGCGGCACCCGCTTCTTCACTGCGCAGCGCGGTTACGGGAATGTTCAGAATATCCGCTTTCATCTGCAGCCAGACCTTGCTTCTGGCTCCGCCGCCGGTGGCCCGGAGGGCTTTCACCACGACGCCGGCTTCTTCCAGAGCGTCCATGTTCAGCCGCATTTCGTAGACAACGCCCTCCATGCAGCTTAAGTAAATATCCTGCTGGGTATTCTCCACAGAAAGCCCGAGGATTGCGCCCTTGCTTCCGGGATCCATATAGGGTGTTGCCGCGCCGGCAAAATGGGGCAGCACAAGCAGTCCTGTGGGAACATCGGCATAGCCGGTTTCCAGAATGGTGTGGATATCCTGCCCTGACATCTTCGCTTCCTGCCTTGCGTAGCCTGCCAGGGTTTTTGTATACCAATCCACCAGTGCCCCGCCGGTAAAGGAAAACGCGTAGCACACATATTTCCCCGGTGTTATGTAGGGAACGATGGCATAGCCGGAGGCCGCCATTTCCATAGGATCGTAGGTTTCAAATACCGGCGTGATACACTCCACGGTACCCGCTCCATCCACGGCGCAGGTTTCATCAAAAACACCGCTGCCAACCGCTGCCGCAACCTGATCGTGGCTGATAGAGACGATCTGGGTGCTTTCGTTCAGTCCCAATTCCGCAGCCAGTTCTCTACGGATAGCTCCCGCACTGGTTCCCGTGGGAACAGGTGCACTCAGAAGGCCTTTGTCAATCCCCGCGGCACGCAGAATCTCCTCTGCCCAGCAGAGATTATGGATATCGAAGGTCATGGTGCGGGTTGCCAGAGAGTAGTCAATCTGGGCAGTGCCGGAGAGCAGATAGACGATGTAGTCCTCCATCAGGCAGATACGCTTTACCCGGCACCAGATCTCCGGGCGGTTCTCCTTTACCCACATCAGCTTCGGCAGGCTGTACATGGGAGCAGGCGCCACGCCGGTCTGGCGAATGATACGCTCAGACCCCACCAGCTTTGCAATGCGGTCGCACTGGTCTGCGCCTCTGGGGTCGGTGTACAGCATGGCGGGCAAAAGGGGCTCGTCCTTTTCGTCCAGCAGCACGAAGGTTTCCCCGAAGCTGGTAACACCAATGCCCCCGATCTGCGGGTACTGTGCCGCCGCCTGCCTGATAACCGATTTCACGGCGTCGGAAATTGCTTTCACGTCCACCTCATGCTCTGAGGTTGTGCGCTGCACCGGGTAATCCTGGTAGACTTTTCCAAGATAGTCTCCATTGGCCGAATACACCGCAACCTTGCACCCGGTTGTGCCGATATCCAGTCCCGCAAGAAGCATACCATCATCCTTTCTGCATATTGCACAAATTATCTCTAAATTCGGAAGGAAATTTGTTTCCTCTGCTTATTATTATATCGGCAATCCTCAAAAAGGATAGGGAATATCATTTTGATTTATGTAATATCGTCCAAATAATTTTACAAAGGCGGTGCAGTCATCAGACGGTGTCCGTAAACAGAGAATCCTCCGCATGTGTTCATACGCAGGTTCAAAATATGCTTCCCAGATTCAGTCTGGACAGCGCGGATCGGAACAAAGTCAGCTCTCTGCGCGGTATCTTCTCCTTCATCGCCGGTCTGGCGCTGGCGATTCTGACCCCCAAGCTGCTGGCTGCCAACGGTGGTGAGAAGGTCCAGGCTTCCTGGACCACCGTAGCTCTTATTTATGGCGTTCTGTGCCTGGTCTTCGAGGGCATCTGCTACTTTGGCGTGAAAAAAAGATTTCCTGCTTCGATGAAAAAAACGAGGCAAAGCAGGGTACTCCTGATATGAAAGCCGGAATCTCCGCGCTGCTGCGAACCAAGTATTTCTACATTACCGTTTCTGTATTTGTCGCCACCTTCATCATCAACGGCATCTTCCTGTCCACCGCTGTTTATTTGTAAGCGTAAAATCTCCCCGCGGCTTGCGTAGCGAGGCAGCAGCATGAGACAATATCCCAAAACGCAAATATCTCCCATGCAGTCTAAGGGAGATATTTGTCATATTGGGGGATGGTCAAAAATGGAGCAAAGTCTGCAAGTAATGTCCAAGCAGGAGCGTTTGGAGAATTGGACAGCCCGGATCATGGCCTGCCGCAGCAGCGGTATGACCGTCCGGGCCTGGTGTC
>JALFUW010000029.1 GCA_022786995.1 Clostridiales bacterium | reverse complement strand
CGACGTGGCAATCCGTTCTTCTTTTGGAAATGTTCGTCATCAGAGTGCGAAAGGGGATGCGGATTGCCACACCAGTGACATCGGTCACTGGTTCGCAATGACATTCGGTTAATCAACAAAAGATCAATTTAGCTGGGCAGTCCCTGTCGAGGGGCCCAGAGGATGTTGGACGATTGCCAGCGTTTGTAACGCATTGCCCGCGCTGGCTCCCCGCTAAAGAACAATATAGTCACCTACGGTAAGGCGGCTTGCCCTCAAGCCGCCCTACCTGCGATGATTTCGCATAAAACAAATTGTCAGTTTCCGAAAATGCTGCCCAATGCCACGCCCTCCGTCTTCGGTTCCTTCGGGCGGATGGAATCGTAGGCAATGGAATAGGCAACTTCCGCCTGATTTCTCAGGAAGTAGTACACCGCGAACTGAACCGCCAGATACAGCGCAAAGAAAAGATAATAGCTCACCGTATCGCTCCAGGGGAAGCGCACCCCCATCATGGGCAGCAGCACATCGCCGTAGCACAAAAGGCTGGCGAAAACACAGCCAATGTAGTATGGCCACAGGCTTATGTCCAGCTTCACAAGCCTCAGGCAATTGCCCCTCATCATTTTTCGGCTCTCCCGCAGGGCCGCCAGCGCACCGATACCGGGCTTGTCGATGATGACAAAGCGGGCCATCCGCAGGCGGTACAGAACCGGGATTGCCGCTGCCGCCACCACGATGGCGCACATCACAAAGGCTGGGATCATGGCCTGCATCAGCTGGTCATACAGGGCTTCATCCAGCACCATCTCCGGGCTCAGTAGCGTCACATCCTCCAGCACAGGTGACAGCACTTCCATTACCCGGCCGGAAAAGGGGGTGAGCATAAACAGCATGGTGGCGATGTAGATGCCGCCAAAGGCAATGGCAAACAGGATCACGCCCTCCAGCAGGATGCAGCGCAGCAGAACCCAAAAGCGGTCAAAGCCCAGCCGCAGGGTCTGGGGTGAGGCATACTGTCCCCGAGCCACCCGAAGCATGGCGGCCTGATAGCCCAGCTCCACGCACATGGTAATCAGCCCAACCACCCAGGGCAGCATGGACTGGACCGAGGACAGAATCGTCCGGCGGCCCATACCGCCCAGGCCCGTGGCCCCGGACATCATTGCTTCCAGCACCAACCCCAGAATCGTCACCAGCGCGGACAAGCCCAGCGTCACACCGGCATAAATGGCGGCGATGCGCTTGGCTTGCCCCGCATCCGTCAGCCGCCGCAGAGCGGCTGCTTTGATTTCACTTGTATTGCAAATATCCATAGTCTTCTCCAAATCACAAAATTCTACCTACAGTTATAAACCAACGCGGCAAAAATAGCAAATGAATTTTTTGTTACTCTGGAAAACCGGCGGCGAATGTGCTATACTGAAGGTAATTTTGAATTACCCTAAGGAGGCCTTCCCATGTCCCTTGGAGAGACGCTTCGTCAGGCCCGGCTGGAAGCCGGCCTGAGCCAGCGGGCATTATGCGGTGACGAAATCACCCGCAATATGCTCTCCCGCATCGAGAACGGAGCGGCGCAGCCCTCCATGCGCACTTTGCAGTACCTTGCCGACCGGCTGGGCAAGCCCATGAGCTGCTTTCTGGATGAACAGGCGGTGGTTTCCTCCAATCAGAAGGTCATGGAGTCCGCCCGGCAGCTGTACGATCTGAAACAATTTGATCAGGCCGTGGAAGCATTAAAAAGCTATGCGGAGCCTGACCCGGTATACGACCGGGAGAAGGCGCTGCTGACAGCGCTGGTTCGGCTGGCACTGGCGGAACAGGCCATCGGTCAGCACAAAAACCAGTACGCCCGGGAACTTCTGGAACAAACGGATACCAACGGCATCTACTGCGGGGAAGCCCTGAACCGGCAGCGCATTCTGCTGCTGGGCCGACTTGGCGGCAACAGGCGGCTGTGCTGTCAGCTGCCCAGTCTGGACGAGGAACTGAGTCTGCGGGCCGCGGAGGCCATCCGTCAGGGCGACGTGCGCCGGGGCACCCACCTGCTGGAAGCCATGCAGCGGCGGGACAGCCCGAAATGGATGCTCCTGCGCGGGGAGGCCTATCTGGCGGAAAACGCCTATCAGAACGCCGTGCTGTGCCTTCGCCGGGCCGAGGATGCCTTCCCGGAGGAGGTCATTCCCCGGCTGGAGCACTGCTACCGGGAGCTGGGGGACTACAAGCAGGCCTATCTCTACGCCTGCAAGCAGAAAAAATGATTGGGAACCGGGGACGCTCCCCCGGTTCCCGTTATTTTTGCGTCTGAATTGGCTATGATGTATACGGGAGGGCCGTTCCCTGCTCTCCCGCTCTCGCATCACACCGCTGCGCTTTGCGGCGATACACTTGACAGACAATGTAACACCCATCCGTCGTCACGGCTGCATTGGTGCTTCCCTTGCTGTCCGTGAGCAGTATATGCCGAATCGCAGAAATCATACGGAGGTAAATTATGGAAAGCTTTGTGACATTGCTGATTCCCGCGCTGCTGGCGCTGATTGCCGTGCGGCTGCTTCTGCTGCCCATGAAGTTCATTTTCAAGCTGCTGATCCACTCCGCCTGTGGTTTCCTCTGTCTGTGGCTGCTGAACAGCATCGCGGGCTTCACGGGGATTTTCTTCCCCATCAACGCCGTGACGGTGCTGACCGCCGGAATCCTTGGTCTGCCGGGCATCGGAATTCTGGCCCTGCTGGCAGTACTTCCATAACAATACGCCACTTCTTTCGTAGGGCGGGGTCATGACCCCGCCGACTACGTTCCGATGTGGAATAGCTTCGTTGGATGGGATGAACCATCGGTTTTCCGTCATCAAACAGGCTATTTTTATCCATTTACCTTTCATCGCACCACGCAAAACGGGTCAGCTGGTCGGCGGGCTCATGAGCCCGCCCTACAAAATCACTTATCCAGATGGACATTCAAGTGGGGATAGGTCATTTCGATGCCCTGCTGGTCGAAAATCTCCTTAACCCGCTGCATCACCAGAAAATATACGTCCCAGTAGTTATCCGGCTTTACCCAGACGCGGAGGCTGTAGCCGATGGCGCTGTCGCCGTAGCCGGTGATCACCGCGGCGGGGGCCGGTTCCAGCAGCACATTATCAACCGTGCCCGCCTGCACCAGCGCGTCCAGCACCTTCTGGGTAGGCGCGTTGTAGGATGCGGACACGTCAATCTCCACCCGGCGGCTGTCCGCGCTGCTGTAATTGATGATCTGAGCCGCCACCACCGCGCTGTTGGGGATGGATACCACCCGGTTATCAAAGGTTGCCAGCACGGTGTAGGTCATGTTGATCTCCCGGACGGTGCCCGCCTGTCCAGCGATCTCCACATAGTCGCCGGAGTGGAAGGGATGGGTGTAGAGAAGGGTAAAGCCGCCGATGATATTCGACACCATATTCTGTAGGGACAGGGACAGCGCCAGGGTCAGCACACTGGCCAGCGCCACGATGCTGGATACGTCAATGCCCAGGGTTGACGCGGCAATCAGGAACAGCAGAATGTACATGGCCGCCTTGGACAGGGAGATAATCAGGCTGTGGGCCGCCTTTTCCAGCCGGGATTTATTGAGGGACGCTTCGATGAGCCGCATAATGACCCGGATGATCAGCACACCGATGACCAGAATCACCACAGCGGCAGAAAGCTTCTTAAATAGGCCGCTTTTCAGAAATTGGAATAAAATGTCAAGCATAGGGGGTCCTCCTTTTATGCCTTCCCATTACGGAAATACTGTTGTTTTACGCGTGGGCACCGTCTATCACTGTCATTGCGAGGAGCGCAGCGACGTGGCAATCCGTCCCCCCTCTGCGTGTAAGAAAAACGGATTGCCACGCCAGCTTGCGCGCTGGCTCGCAATGACATTCCTTTTAGTAACCCTTTTTTCTTTATTATACCGCAATTTTTCCGAATTGCAACCGAAGCCCCCGGAACGGATGCCGTTCCGGGGGTTACCTATCAGATTCCGGGGAAAATCAGAGTGACCTTGAACAGGTCGCCGTCCACCAGCAGCTGAAGCTCGCCCTTTTGCAGCTCCATCAGGCTCTTGGCGATGTTTAGGCCCAGGCCGCTGCCCTCGGTGTTCCGGGAATCGTCCCCACGGACGAACCGCTCCATCAGCTCGTCGGCGTCGATGTTTAATTCCTCCCGGGAGATGTTCTTCACCGACAAAATCACCTTGCCGCCCATTTTCGACAGGTCGATGTACAGCCGGGTGCCGGGCATGGCGTACTTCACCGCGTTGCCCAAAAGGTTACTCAGCACCCGCCAGACCAGTCTTCCATCGGCCATCATGGGCAAGGAAGCGTCGTCGTGCCGGAATACGGGAACCAGCATGGCCCGATCCAGCTTGTCGGCAAACTCGCCCAACGCCTGATTCACGGCCTCCACCGCGTCCACCTTCGTTATGTCCACGCTCATGTTGCCGGTGCTGGCCTTGCTCATATCCATCAGGTCGTCAATCAGCTTCTTGAGCCGCTGAGACTGGCGATCCAGCACCTCAAGGTACTCCTTCCGCTCCTCCTCGGTCTGGGCCTGTTGCAGCAGATCCACATAGTTGATGATGGAGGTCAGCGGGGTCTTGATATCGTGGGACACGTTGGTGATCAGCTCCGTTTTCATCCGTTCGGACTTAAGCCGCTTCTGGGCGGCGTCCATGGTGACCCCCGCCAGATTGTTCAGGCTCTCGGCAAACTGGGAGAAGGCCCCCACCATGTGCTTCGTGTCCACCTTAATGTCCAGATCGCCCTTGCTCATGCGGCTGGCGCTGTCCATGAGCTTGCCGAAGCAGTAAGCGCCGTAGCAGATGAGCGCGACCCACAGAACCAGAGCCCACAGTTCTCCGTCACTGGCATACACCAGCAGTAGGCACACCGCCCCTGCCAGCAGCCACTGCCACACCAGCGGCAGGTAGGAAATGAAGCGGTTCACCCGCTTTTCCAGCCAGCTGGCACTGCCGCAAACAATCTTCCACAGCTTTTTCGTCAACCGCACAAGCCAGGGAAGCGTCTTGGTGCTGAGGATGCCCTCCAGCCACACGGCAAACCGCACGCACAGCCGCAGGCACCAGCCGCAGAAGGTATTGCGCCACCAGAAGCCGCCGGGGGTCTTGAGCTGGGCCACGAAGGCAAAGCAGAAGCCCACGAAGATCAGGCAGCCCAAGTAGCAAAGTCCAATGCCCACGCACAGGGCGGTGAGCACATCGCTGGACAGAAGATACTGCATCAGTTCCATCCCGCCGGCTATGCAGCCCGCGATCAGGCAGCCACCGCCCACCAAATACACATCCAGGGGAATGCGGTTCAGGCCGCCGGCCCTTACCTCGGGGATGCCGGGCTTCCGGCCCGCCGCGCCACACAGGTACACCGCCGTGGCGGCGATGCCTAACAGGCACACCCCCACCAGGGGCAGCAGATACTGCCGGGAATCACGAACCAGCTTCACCAGATTCCACGCGGCGGCGTCCCTGTCATTGTCGCCAATGTACATGGTCACCGTCATTTCCGGCATGGGGACATAGACATATTTCGCGGTCACGTCCTCGCCGGTGGTGCTGTCATAATAGCCGATTCGATTGATCTGATAGCTGCTCAGGGGCTTGTCGCCCACCATGACAGGTTCCGTAACCGGGATATCCGGCACCGTCTCCACGGGAACCGTGGTGGGCGGAACGGTTTCCGCCACCGTCTCCGGGGCGGCGGTTTCCTCGGTGTAGCTGACCACGGTTTCTTCCACGTTCTCGGGAGTTACCCCTTCCTCGGGGACGGCGGAAGCGTTGGAGGGTTCACCTTCACCCTCATAATATTCGGTTGCCTCCGCCGGGGCTTCCGTCCCAATGGGGTTGCCGTTTTCATCGGTGGGAACCGGCTCCTCCACCGGGGTAGTCTCCTCCGCCATGGTCTCGGGGACGGTGGCGGCAGTGGTCTCAGGGACCGTCTCCTCGGCCTGAGGCAGGTTGCCGGTAAACACCGGGAAGCCGTTTTCGTCCACGGTCATCCGGCCCACGGTATCCGGGGCGGACACCTCGTAGATAATCTCCCCTTCGGCATCCACGCACTTAAAATAATTCAGCTCCGTGCTGTCAGGGGTCACACCGGGCTCAACCCCCCGGAAAATCACCCTGCCGGATTCGTCCTTGAAGATAAAACCGATGCTGTTGTCCGCGCCAAAGCTGGAGCTGCCGCCGGGATAGCCCGTGGTCATGCCATAAACCGTGCTGCCCATGGGCTGAATGGCATCATAGAGGTAAGTTTCCCCTTCCGGCACCGTCCGGGTAATCTCAGGATCCTTCATTTCCTCGGCGGAGTTGGTTCCCACCAGATACAGATAGTTCCCGCTGACGGGGAACTCGTAGGTCAGCCAATTCTGAGATTCCGCCGCGTCCAGATTATAGGAGCTAAGCACCTTGCCCTCGGCGTCGGTGATTGAGTAGGCGTGGTTGGGGTAGCTGCGGAAAAACCAGTCCACATCCCCATAATAGGCCCGGAACATTTCCTCGGGGCAGCCGCCCAAAATCTTGCTGGAATAGGACATGGCCACCTGCGTGGCGTAATTTCTCGCGTTGTCCCGCTCCTGTCCGGCCCGGTATTCCTCCACGGTCTTGTTGTACAGGTCCATTTCCGACAGGCCGATAATACAGCCAATGCCCCCCGCCGCGCCCAGCAGACACAGGGCGCACAGGACGATGGCGATAAATTTGATTGCGATATGATTTTTCATTTGCGGTCAGCCTCCATCTTGTAGCCCTGTCCCCAGACCACCTTCAAATACCGGGGTTCTGAGGGGTTGATCTCAATTTTCTCCCGCAGGTGCCGGATATGCACCGCCACCGCCCCTTCACTGCCCAGGGCCGTCTCCTGCCACACGGACTCATAGAGCACCTTGGTGGAGAACACCTTGCCGGGGTTCGCCATGAGAAGATGCAAAATGGCGTATTCCGTGGGGGTCAGGGACACATTCTCCCCGTCCACCGTCACGGATTTGGTGCGGTCATCCAATGTCACGCCGCCCACGGTCAGGTTGCCGTCCACGGTTTCCGGCTTGCTGCCCAGCCGGTCATAGCGCCGCAGCTGAGAGCGAACCCGGGCCAGCACCTCCACCGGCACGAAGGGCTTGGTGATATAGTCGTCCGCACCCACGTTCAGGCCCAGCACCTTGTCCTCGGTTTCGGACTTGGCGGTGAGCAGAATAATGGGGGCATTGGAAAATTCCCGGATTTTGGAGATTGCCGTAATCCCATCCATAACCGGCATCATCACGTCCAGCAGAATCAGGTGGATATCATTTTTCCGAACCACATCCAGCGCCTCCTGCCCGGTGTAGGCTTCAAACAGATGGTATCCCTCCGGCGTCAGGTAAATTTTCAGCGCGTTGACAATATCCGGCTGATCGTCACAAATCAGAACATTATACACGTTCCTCGCCCCTCTTTCTCTTTCTGTTTCGTATTATACCATCCTTTTTCTTAAGAAGAAAGAGGGAGAATTCTTAAAAGAATATTAAGGCAGCACCGCATAATTCGGCAAGGAAGCTCAGCGAGAGATTTTGTGCCGGTTCAAAGCTCCGAAAACGCGGGAATACTGTATGTATTTCCCGTTTTTGGAACTGCGGAACTGGTGCAAAATATCCGCTGAGATCCGCAGACGCAATTGTGCGGTGCTGCCTTAAGGCAACACCGCATAATGGTGCAAGGCGATTCGGCGGGGGATTTTGACCCAATCGTGCAGTGCGCGTATTCTGTCATCCTCAGCAGCTCGCCGACTGTGCAATTGCCCTAAACCGCTTCTTGCTTTTTGCTGTTTTTCAGTATATAATGTTATCGTTATTTATCCGGGAAAGGAGGGCGCTTCAAAAATGCAATCCGATTACATTATTGAAATGCTCAACATCAGGAAAGAATTCCCCGGCATTGTGGCCAATGACAACATCACGCTCCAGCTTCGCCGGGGCGAAATCCACGCCCTGCTGGGAGAAAACGGCGCGGGAAAATCCACGCTGATGAGCGTTCTGTTCGGCCTTTATCAGCCGGAAGCGGGCGTCATCAAGAAAAATGGCGAGATTGTAAAAATCAACAACCCCAATGATGCCACAGCCCTCCACATCGGCATGGTGCATCAGCACTTCAAGCTGGTGGATGTGTTCAGCGTGCTGGACAACATCATTCTGGGCGCGGAGGACACAAAAATGGGCTTCCTCCAGCGGAAAACCGCCCGCCAGAAGGTGCAGGCCCTGTCCGAAAAGTACAAGCTTTCTGTGGATCTGGACGCCAAGGTGGAGGATATCACCGTGGGTATGCAGCAGCGGGTGGAGATCCTGAAAATGCTGTACCGGGACAATGAAATTCTCATTTTTGACGAGCCCACCGCCGTGCTGACCCCCCAGGAAATCGACGAGCTGATGGAGATCATGCGTTCCTTTGCCAAGGAAGGCAAGTCCATTCTGTTCATCACCCACAAGCTCAACGAAATCATGGCGGTAGCCGACCGCTGTACCGTTCTGCGCAAGGGCAAGTACGTTGGCACCGTGGACATCAAGGACACGAACAAGCAGGAACTGAGCAACATGATGGTGGGCCGTCCCGTCCAGTTGCAGGTGCAAAAAGGCCCGGCCCATCCCGGCGAGGTGGTTCTGGACGTTCAGGATCTGACTGTCCCCTCCAAGACCAGCAAGAAGAACGCCGTCAACCACGTCTCCTTCCAGATTCGCGCTGGCGAGATCGTGTGTATCGCGGGTATCGACGGCAACGGTCAGACGGAGCTGGTCTACGGCCTGACCGGGCTGGAAAAGGCCTCCTCCGGGCATATCACCCTCTGCGGCCACGACATTTCCCACGGCTCCGTCCGCAAGCGCAGCGAAGCGGGCATGAGCCACATTCCCGAGGACCGGCACAAGCATGGTCTGGTGCTGGATGACACGCTGGAAAACAATCTGGTGCTCCAGACCTTTGAGGATCCCCGCTTCCAGCACATGGGCTTCATCCGCAAGGACGCGGTGCGGCAGTACGCCGAGAAGATCATCGACCAGTATGACGTCCGCAGCGGTCAGGGCCCCGTCACCGTGACCCGGAGCATGTCCGGCGGCAACCAGCAGAAGGCCATCATCGGCCGGGAGCTGGACCGGGAAAATCCCCTGCTGGTGGCGGTTCAGCCCACCCGTGGTCTGGACGTGGGTGCCATCGAGTATATCCACAAGCAGCTCATCGCCCAGCGGGACGCCGGAAAAGCCGTGCTGCTGGTATCCCTGGAGCTGGACGAGGTTATGAACGTCTCTGACCGAATTCTCGTCATGTACGAGGGTGAGATTGTGGGCGAGCTTGACCCGAAAACGACGACTGTGCAGGAGCTGGGCCTCTACATGGCCGGCGCCAAGCGCAGCGGGAAAGGAGAGCGGCACGAATGAAAAACTCCCTTCTGAATCTTTACGAAAAGGACGCCACGAAGAAAGTCCTTGCTTCGCTGATCTCCATCCTCATCGGTCTGCTGGTTGGCGTTCTGGTCGTGGTGATCGTCGGCCTGACCAAGGACACCATCTCCGGCGCGGGTATCTGGGACGGCGTCCGGCTGATCTTTGCCGGTATCCTGTCCAAGGGCCGCAATGCCGCGGGTCAGCTGGCCTGGGGCTACAACGCCCAGTCTCTGGGCAATATGCTCTTCCGGGCGACCCCGCTGATCATGACCGGCCTTTCCGTGGCTGTGGCCTACAAGACGGGTCTATTCAACATCGGTGCGCCGGGCCAGTACCTGATGGGCACCCTGGTCTCCCTGGTGATCGCATTGGGCATTCCCTCCGCCTCTGTCCCCGCGGGGCTGATCTGGATTCTGGCATTCCTTGGCGGCTGCCTGGCGGGCGCTGCCTGGGGCGCGATTCCCGGTATGCTGAAAGCCTTCCTGAACATCAACGAAGTCCTCGCCTGCATCATGACCAACTGGCTGGCGGCGAACCTGGTCACCTGGTCCTTTGACGTGAGCAACTTCAAGAACATGGTGGAGAACACCAAGGCGGGCTATATCTACAAAACCTCCTTCAACGGCGTGGCAACGCCCAAGCTGGGCCTTGACAAGCTGTTCCCCGGCTCTCAGGTCAACGGCGGCATCCTCATTGCCATCCTCATCGCCATCGGCGTCTACGTACTCATGACCAAGACCACCATGGGCTACCAGCTGAAGGCCTGCGGCTCAAACCGCCATGCCGCCCGGTACGCGGGCATCAACGACAAGCGCAACATCGTGCTGTCCATGGCCATTGCCGGCTGCCTTGCCGGCGGCGGCGCGGCGCTGTACTGGCTGTCCGGCAACACCGAGTTCTACTGGTCCACCTACCAGTCCCTGCCCTCCATCGGCTTCAACGGCATCCCCGTGGCGCTGCTGGCGGTGAGCAATCCCATCGGCGTGATCTTCACCGCCATTTTCATGGCGATGCTGGACATCGTGGGTCAGCAGCTCACCGGCCTGACGGCCTATAACGAGTATATCACCGACGTCATTATCTCCGTCATCGTCTACCTCAGCGCTTTCTCTCTGGTGATCCGCACCCTGATCACCGGCAAGCCCCGCAGCGGCGCGTCCAACGCCAACGCGGAACCTCCCATGAATAATCCCCAAAACACCAAAGAAGGAGGCGAGCAGGCATGAGTTTTCTGATTCAGCAGACCCTTCTGTACGCGGTACCCCTGATGGTGGTTGCCCTTGCCGGCGTCTTTGCCGAGCGAAGCGGTATCATCAACCTGGCACTGGAAGGTATTATGATCTTCGGCGCCTTCATCGGCGTGCTGTTCGTTCGCTCCATGCAGAGCTTTGACGTGTTCACTGAGGCCGCGAAGAGCGGCGACTGGCTGACCCTGCAGGGCTTGGAACTGCTGGCAATGCTGGCCTCCGCCGCCATGGGCGCGCTGTTCTCCCTGCTGCTGAGCTTCGCCTCCATCAATCTGAAGGCCGACCAGACCGTGGGCGGCACCGCCCTGAACATGATGGCCCCCGCGCTGGTGCTGTTCCTTGTCCGTATCCTCGCCAATCAGAACACCCTGCAGATGACCACCGGCGACGCTGCCTCCTGGTTTATGATCAAGAAGTCCACCTTCGGCATCAAGAAGGATGTGGATATCGGCTTCCTGGGCGAGACCTTCATCCATAAGGTCTACCTTGCCACCTATGTCTGCATTCTGGTCTTTCTCGTTCTGTCCATCATTCTCTACAAGACCCGGTTTGGCCTGCGGCTGCGCTCCTGCGGCGAGAATCCCCAGGCGGCGGACTCTCTGGGTATCAATGTCTACAAAATGCGCTATGCAGGTACCACCATTTCCGGCGCGCTGGCGGGCATGGGCGGCTTCGTGTACTCCCTGACCACCGCCAACTGCACCGCCAACGGCGACGTGGCAGGCTTCGGCTTCCTGGCCCTGGCGGTTATGATCTTCGGCAACTGGAAGCCCCTGAACATTGCGGGCGCGTCGCTGCTGTTCGGCCTGTTCAAGTGCATTGCTGCGGCCTACAGCTCCATTGATCTCAACGGCGACGGTGTTTTCACCCTGGCAAACATCGGCATCAGCTCCCACCTGTATCGGATGCTTCCGTACCTCGTGACGCTGGCGGTGCTGGCCTTCACGTCGAAAAAGTCCCGTGCCCCCAAGGCCGAGGGCATCCCCTACGACAAAGGCAGCCGCTAGGCCGCAGGGCGGCCCGCCAATGCGTTACGAAGCCAGGTGGTAATCGTAACACCATTGGTTTTTGCTCGGTATCGTTCCCCCTCGGTCATCCATTACAATAAACGACACCCCGGTGCTTTTGCACCGGGGCGTTTGCTGTTTACGAATTACTTAAAATACTTGACAGCGGCCTTGAACATCTGAATATCGTACTGGCCGGGGACGTTCTTATAGAGGCCCGCACCGATGCGCTCGCTGTGGCCCATCTTGCCAAAGACCCGGCCGTCGGGGGAGGTGATGCCCTCGATGGCACAGACGGAGCCGTTGGGGTTGAAGGCGGCGTCCATGGTGGGATTGCCCGCCAGGTCAACGTACTGGGTGGCAATCTGACCGTTTGCTGCCAGCTTCTTAACCAGCTCGGCGCTGGCAAGGAACTTGCCCTCGCCGTGGGAAATGGGCACGTTGTAGACATCGCCCACATTGGTCAGGCTCAGCCAGGGGGACTTGTTGGAAGCCACCCGGGTGCGGACAATGCGGCTCTGGTGCCGGGCAATGGTATTGAAAGTCAGGGTGGGACAGGTGTCGTCGGTGTCGATGATCCTTCCGAAGGGCACCAGACCCAGCTTGATCAGCGCCTGGAAGCCGTTGCAGATGCCGCACATCAGACCGTCCCGCTCCTCCAGCAGCTTCATAACCTGCTCTTTAATAGCGGGGTTGCGGAAGAAGGCGGTGATAAACTTGGCGGAGCCATCCGGCTCGTCGCCGCCGGAGAAGCCGCCGGGAATGAAAATCATCTGGCTGCTTCCGATTTTCGCGGCAACGGTCTCCACGCTTCTTGCCACATCGTCGGCGGTCAGGTTGCGGATGACCACGATGTCAGCCTCACCGCCGGCAGCCATCACCGCCCGGGCGGAATCGTACTCGCAGTTGGTGCCGGGGAACACGGGGATCAGCACCTTGGGCTTTGCTACCTTTACGGCAGGGGCCAGCGTAGATACGCCGGAGCTACTAAAGGCAGGAACAGTCTCCTCTGTTTCCACGGTCTTGGTGGGATAGACCTTTTCCAGCACGGCGGTATTCAGCTCGTACAGCTCGCCAATGGAAACGGTCTCGGCGCCGAGGGTGATGACAGCTTCTTCGGTGGTAACACCGATGCGCTGACCGAAGGCGCAGTCCTCAGTCAGCTCCGCCACGATATCGCCATAGGAAGCATCCACGTTTTCACCGGCAAAGCCGATGGCGTTGCCGAAGGACATCTTCATGACAGCTTCCGCCACGCCGCCGGCATCCACAGCCCAGGCGGCCTTGACTTTTCCGGCCCGGCACAGAGCGTGGAACTGTTCCCACACCTGCTTCAGGTCTTCGTAGCTGTCAGAAGCGGGAGCGAAGCGATAGACGGGATGGCCCGCTTCCTTGAACTCGTTAGAGATCACATCACCGGCCTTCAGAGGGGCGATGGCGAAGGAAATCACCGTGGGAGGCACGTCCTTATCCAGGAAGGTGCCGGACATGGAGTCCTTGCCGCCGATGGCAGCGGCGTTCAGGCCCAGCTGGGCATCCAGTGCGCCAAGGAGGGCCTGGAATGGCTTTCCCCAGCGGGTAGGCTCGTTTCTCAGCTTCTCAAAGAACTCCTGCAAAGTGAGGTAGGCCTTTTTGTAGTCCGCGCCGGCGGCGACAATTTTCGCCATGGAGGAAATCACGCTCATTTTCGCCCCGGTGAAGGGATCGGCGCTAAGCAGGTCGGGGTCACAGCCCCAGGCCATCACGCTGGCGGCGTCGGTCTCCTGACCGGGCAGTACCGGCAGCTTGGCAGCCATTGCCTGTTCGGGGGTGGACTGATTCATGCCGCCAAAGGGCATCAGCACAGAGCCTGCGCCGATGGTGGCGTCGAACCGCTCTACGAGGCCTCTCTGGGAGGCGAATTTCAGATCTGCAGCGATTTCCTTCAGGCTCTTGGGAGCCTGCGCGGGAACGGAGCCTGCGCTAACCGCCACATTGGCGTGCTTCACCGCGCCGTTGGTGTTCAGGAACTCCCGGGACAGGTTGGCGATTTCGCTCCCCTTCCAGGTCATCACCATCCGGGCCTCCTCGGTAACTACGGCAACCCGGTAGGCTTCCAGATTTTCCTTTTCCGCAGCGGCGATAAAGGTGTCGGCATCCTCGGGGGCAACCACCACCGCCATACGCTCCTGAGATTCGGAGATTGCCAGCTCGGTGCCGTCCAGACCATCGTACTTCTTCCGCACGGCATCCAGATCGATACGCAGGCCGTCGGCCAGCTCACCGATGGCGACAGACACGCCGCCGGCGCCGAAGTCGTTGCAGCGTTTAATGAGCCGGGTGACCTTGCTGTCACGGAACAGCCGCTGGATCTTCCGCTCCTCGGGGGCGTTGCCCTTCTGTACCTCGGAAGCCATGGTGGTCAGGGACTTCAGGTTGTGACTCTTGGAGGAGCCGGTGGCGCCGCCAATGCCGTCACGGCCGGTGCGGCCGCCCAGCAGAATCACCACGTCACCGGGGGCGGGGCATTCCCGGCGGACATTTTCCGCGGGAGCGGCGGCAACCACCGCGCCGCACTCCATGCGTTTTGCGATGTAGCCCTCGTGGTACAGCTCCGCAACATGGCCGGTGGCAAGACCGATCTGGTTGCCGTAGGAGGAATAGCCCGCGGCAGCGGTCTGGCAGAGCTTCCGCTGGGGCAGCTTGCCGGGCAGGGTATCCTTCAGAGACTTCCGGGGGTCGCCTGCGCCGGTGACACGCATGGCCTGATGGACATAGGCTCTGCCGGACAGGGGGTCACGGATACAGCCGCCGATGCAGGTGGCCGCGCCGCCGAAAGGCTCAATTTCTGTCGGATGGTTGTGGGTCTCGTTCTTGAACATCAGCAGCCAATCCTGGGTTTCGCCGTTGACCTCAGCGTCCATGTGGATGGAGCAGGCGTTAATCTCCTCGCTCTCGTCCAGCTCGGGAAGCAGGCCACGCTTTTTCAGCGTTTTCGCGCCGATGGTGGCAATGTCCATCAGGGTCTGGGGACGCTTGGCGGCCTTCTCTTCACCGTAGACCTCCACTCGGGCGGCAAGATACTGCTCATAAGCTGCCCGCACAGCGGGATCTTCAATGTCAATGTTGTCAAGATGGGTGGAGAAGGTGGTGTGGCGGCAGTGGTCAGACCAGTAGGTATCCACCACCCGGATCTCGGTGATGGTGGGGTCTCGGTGCTCCTCGGTTGCAAAATAGTTCTGGAGGAACTTAAGATCGTCCAAATCCATGGCAAGGCCCAGCTTGTCCAGCAGCTCACCCAGCGCCTTCTCGTCCATGGCGGTAAAGCCGGTGACGGTCGCCACCGTCTCAGGGATCGCATACTGGACTGCCAGAGTTTCGGGCATGTCCAGGGATGCTTCCCGGCTCTCCACGGCGTTGATGACGTATTTCTTGATGGCAGCCAGTTCCTCCTCACTTACATCGCCGGTGAGGACGTAGACCTTGGCGGTGCGCACTGTGGGACGGTTGCCTTGGGAGATGATCTGGATGCACTGGGCGGCGGAGTCGGCCCGCTGGTCGTACTGACCGGGCAGGGGTTCCACGGCGAAGACCGTCTGGCCCTGAGGAACATCGTAGCTGACGTTGTCCACCTGCGGCTCGGAGAAGACGGTGTTCACGGCGTAGCGGAACAGTTCTTCGTCAATATTTTCCGCGTCATAGCGGTTCAGCACCCGCAGCCCGGTGAGGCTGTGAATCTGCAAAAAGTCCCGGATTTCTTTGAGAAGGCTGGACGCCTCATGGGTCTGGCCTTCCTTTTTTTCAACGTAAACACGATAAACCATGGGATATTCCTCCTTGATTTACTCCACAGCCTGCAAAGCACGCTGGCCGATATCGCTTCTGCGGTAGGCGCCTTCAAACTGCACACCGTCGGACAGCCGATAGGCTTCCTTGATGGCTTCTTCCAGCGTGTCCGCAATGGCGGTGGTGCCGGTGACCCGGCCGCCGGAGGTGAGAAGCTTGCCGTTTTCCAGCTTGGCGCCCGCCACGAAGGTGTGAGCGGCGGCGTCCTCAGTCATGGTGATCTCAAAGCCCTTCTTGTAGGAAGTGGGATAGCCGTTGGAGGCCAGAATCACACAGCAGGCGTTCTTGTCGGAGAACTTGACCTCGGTGTCTGCCAGGGTGCCATCGGTGCAGGCGCGCATGATGGTGAGCAGATCGCTTTCAAGCAACGGCAGCACCACCTGGGTCTCGGGATCGCCAAAACGGCAGTTGTACTCGATGACCTTGGGGCCGTTGGGCGTCAGCATCAGGCCGAAGTACAGACAGCCCTTAAAGGTGCGGCCCTCGGCATTCATGGCGGCGATGGTGGGAAGGAAGATTTCCTTCATGCACACGTCGGCAATTTTGGCGGTGTAGTAGGGGTTGGGCGCCACGGTGCCCATGCCGCCGGTGTTCAGGCCGGTATCGTGGTCACCGATGCGCTTGTGATCCATGGAGGATACCATGGGCTTTACCACCTTGCCATCGGTGAAGGCCAGCACAGAAACCTCGGGGCCGGTGAGGAATTCCTCAATGACCACCCGGCTGCCAGACTTGCCGAACATGCCGCCCTCCATCATGTCCCGGACGGCCTGCTTGGCTTCCTCCCGGGTACTCGCAATGATAACACCCTTGCCCAGTGCCAGACCGTCGGCCTTGACCACGGTGGGGATGGGCGCGGTGTCCAGATAGGCAAGCGCGGCGTTCATATCCTCGAACACCTCATACCGGGCGGTGGGAATGCCGTACTTTTTCATCAGGTTCTTGGAAAACACCTTGCTGCCCTCGATGATGGCGGCGTTGGCACGGGGGCCGAAGCAGGGAATGCCTTTGCTTTCCAGCGCGTCCACGCAGCCCAAAACCAGCGGATCATCGGGTGCCACAACGGCGTAGTCAATGGCGTTTTCCACGGCAAAGTTCACAATGCCGTCAATATCGGTAGCCCCAACGGGCACACAGGTTGCGTCAGCGGCGATGCCGCCGTTGCCGGGCAGAGCAAAAATTTCGGTGACTTCGGGATTCTTTTTTAAGCAGCGGATAATGGCGTGCTCCCGCCCGCCGCCGCCGACAACTAAAAGCTTCATAAAACAATACCCCTTTTGTGTAGATACAAGATACAAGATAGAAGATACAAGATATCGTTATTCCTCGCAGGCTTTAATCGTTGCGGTTAGCAGTGCCATCAGTTCTTTGCAGTCTCCATACAGCGACTGAAAGTTCTTGTCTGGAAGGTAGGCGCATTCGTGCAGCAACTCCAGCCAGTACAATGTCTCAGCGGATTCTTTTCTGGCAATTTGCAGCTTTGCCGCAAAGTCCTTCCGGCTGCTTCCGTAAATGGCCTCCGCAACATTGGCACCAATGCTCGTGCCACTGCGAAGCACCTGTTTCGACATCACAAACTCGCGCTGCTCCCGGCATAAATACTGATACAATCCAACAATACGCTTCGCAAACTCCATGCTTTTCTTTTTGATAACACTATCGTTAGACATAGAAATCTCCTGACAAGAAATATCTTGTATCTAGTATCTTGTATCTTAAGTATCTTGAAATTAGTGGTGGAACAGCCGCATGCCGGTAAAGGCCATGACCATGCCATTTTTATCGCACTCTTCGATGACCAGATCGTCCCGGATGGAGCCGCCGGGCTGAGCGATATACTTGACGCCGGAAGCCTTGGCCCGCTTGATGTTGTCGGGGAAGGGGAAGAAGGCATCAGAACCCAGCGCCACGCCGTCGAAGGTAGCGAGGAACGCTTTCTTGTCTTCCTCGGTCAGCCGCTCCGGCTGCTGGGTAAAGTAATTCTGCCAGATGCCCTCGGCGCAGACGTCTTCTTCGTTGCCGTTGATGTAGCCGTCGATCACATTGTCCCGGTTGGGGCGGCCCAGATCGGCCCGGAAGGGCAGGCTCAGGGTCTTGGGATGCTGGCGCAGGAAGAAGGTATCCGCCTTGGAACCTGCCAGCCGGGTGCAGTGGATCCGGGACTGCTGGCCCGCGCCCACGCCCACGGCCTGACCGTCGTAGGCGAAGCAGACGGAATTGGACTGGGTGTATTTCAGGGTGATCAGGGCCACAATCAGGTCGATCTTGGCGGATTCGGGCAGCTCCTTGTTGGCGGTGACGATGTTCTTAAGCAAATCAGCGTTGATTTTGAAGTTGTTCCGGCCCTGCTGGAAGGTGATGCCGAAGACCTGCTTGGTCTCCTGCTCAGCAGGGACATAGGCAGGATCGATGGCGACCACGTTGTAGCTGCCCTTGCGTTTGGTTTTCAGGATTTCCAGTGCTTCCTCGGTGTAGCCGGGGGCAATTACGCCGTCGGAAACCTCCCGGGCAATGAGCTTGGCGGTGGTGGCGTCGCAGACGTCGCTGAGGGCCACCCAGTCGCCGAAGGAGCACATGCGGTCAGTACCCCGGGCCCGGGCGTAGGCACAGGCAAGGGGGCTTTCATCCAGCTCGGGCACGTCGTCCACAAAGCAGGCCTTCTTAAGCGTGTCGCTCAGGGGCTTGCCCACGGCGGCGGAGGTGGGAGAAACGTGCTTGAAGGAGGTGACCGCCACCATGCCGGTTGCCTCTTTCAGTTCCTTGACCAGCTGCCAGGAGTTCAGAGCGTCCAGGAAGTTGATGTAGCCGGGACGGCCGTTCAGAATGGTGATGGGCAGGTCAGAGCCGTCCGCCATGTAGATGCGGGAGGGCTTCTGGTTGGGGTTGCAGCCGTATTTCAGTGCGAATTCGTTCATGAAAAGTCCTCCTGCTTATGCGTGCTTATTGATGATTCTCTGCTCGTACTTGCCGGTTTCCAGATCGGTATAGCGAACGAACAGGGAAATCTTGTTGTCTTCGTTCAGGTTCTCCCACAGCTCGGCGGTGAAGGCGTCAATGTCGGCAGGGATGGTGACCCGCTCGGGTTCCCCTTGGAAGGTGGGGATCACGGGATTGCCGTCGCAGACATAGGTGTGCAGGAAGTGGCCCAGACCGGCGGTGGCGGGGTACTCATAGAAGAACCGGGCGCAGCCATTGCCCTCAGGATCGGCGGCTTTCAGGATGGACAGCTTATAGCTGCCATCGAAGGCCTGAATGCCGGAGATCCGGGGGGTCCAGTTGGGGCCGTCGTCCTCAAACTGACGGGTACGCAGGGCGGCTTCCCAGCTCTCGCCCTTGGCAAGGAATTCCCAGATGGTGTCGGTCTGGTCGCCGTTGGTGACGATCAGGCCACAGCCGGCCTCCCGCACAGGGTGGTAAATGATCAGATGGGGATCCTTCATGAGGCTGGGGTCGTGGGCCTCGGTGCGGATGCCGTCCGGCTCCTGAATGAATACCCGGTTCCGGGAGTTAACGCTGCGGCCCATAATGAAATAGGCGGCGACGGCCTTTTTACCGTCGGGGGTCACGCCCAGCACGATGCCCCGGCCGGGGTAGGTGTTGCCGGAAAGGCGCTCCGCCATGGTTTTGGTTTCGTAGACGTTCATGCAAATGCCTCCATTATTGTTGCAGTCCGGCACAGACGGTTTCCGCCGCCTGCGGGAGCAGGATCCATTCCGCCTGCTCCATGACCCGGCGCTGTAAGGTTTCCGGGGTGTCGCCGGGTTCGATGTAGACAGCCTTCTGGGCGATGATCTCGCCGCCGTCGGGAATTTCGTTGACAAAATGTACGGTGGCTCCCGTGACCTTTACGCCGTATTTCAGGGCTTCCTCATGGACCCGCAGGCCGTAGAAGCCCTCGCCGCAGAAGGAAGGGATCAGGGAGGGGTGGACATTCAGAATCCGCTTGGGATAGCAGGACGTGAACTGTTCCGTGAGGATGGTCATAAAGCCCGCCAGAATGATGACCTCGATGCCGTATTCCGTCAGAACCTCTTTCAGCTTTTCCTCGAAAGCCTCCTGCGAACCACACTCTTTTTTCAGCACCACAGCAGTGGGAATGCCGGCCTTTTTTGCCCGCTCCAGAGCATAGGCATCCCGGTTGTTCGCAACCACCAGTGCAATTTCGCCGCTGGTTAACACGCTCCCCTGGGCATCGATCAGGGCCTGCAAATTGGTGCCGCCGCCGGAGACCAGCACCGCGATTTTGGTTTTCACTCCAGAATCACCTTTTCCTCATTCTCCACGATGACACCCATGGTGTAGGCGTCCACGCCGTTCGCTTTCAGAATCTCAATGGCCTTGGCTTCCTCCGCCGCGGGTACCACGATGCTCATACCAACGCCCATGTTGTAGGTGTTGAACATATCCCGCTCGGGGATGTTGCCCCATTTGGCGATGACATCGAAGATGGGCAGCACCTTGATCTTTGCCTTGTCGATCTTGGCGCACAGGCCGTCGGGGATGGAACGGGGGATATTCTCGTAGAAGCCGCCGCCGGTGATGTGGCTGATGCCCTTCACGTCCACCTGCTCCAGCAGGGCCAGCACGGGTTTGACGTAGATCTTGGTGGGAACCAGCAGGCTTTCCGCGATGGTCTTGCCCCCCAGCTCCTCCCGGGCAATATACAGCTCGGGGTTATTGTTATCAATATCGAAGACCTTCCGGCACAGGGAGAAGCCGTTGCTGTGGATGCCGGTGGAGGGCAGGGCAATAACCACGTCACCAGCCTTCATCCGGGTGTTGTCGATGATCTTCTTCTTATCCACAATACCCACGGCGAAGCCCGCCAGATCGTACTCATCCACAGGCATCAGACCGGGGTGCTCGGCAGTCTCGCCGCCAATCAGGGCCGCGCCGGACTGGACACAGCCCTCGGCCACACCGCCCACGATCTCGGCGATTTTCTCGGGCACGTTCTTACCGCAGGCGATGTAATCCAGGAAGAACAGGGGCTTTGCGCCCACGCAGATAATGTCGTTGACGCACATGGCAACGGCGTCAATGCCGATGGTGTCGTGCTTGTCCATGAGAATGGCCAGCTTCACCTTGGTGCCGCAGCCGTCGGTGCCGGAGACCAGCACAGGCTCTTCCATGCCCGCGATAGGCAGACCAAAACAGCCGCCGAAGCCGCCCACATCGTCAAGGCAGCCTTCATTGCGGGTGCGGGCAACGTGCTTTTTCATCAGCTCCACCGCCTTGTAACCGGCAGTGATGTCCACGCCGGCAGCGGCGTAGCTGGCGGAGAAGGAATTCTTGTGATCCATAGATATAAGCTCCTTTGTCGCTTTTATAGTTGACAGTTGATAGTTGACAGTTGACAGTTATCGGCAACTTTTCCTGTCAACTCTTTGCAAGCGGTAACGAATCGAGCGGTACCCAATGGTGTAACGACTACTGATCGGGTTCGTCACGCATCGGCTGTCGGCCCTGCCGACCGAATCGAGCGGTGCCCAATGGTGTAACGACTACTGACAGGGACCGTAACGCATTGTCTGCGGCGACTCGCCGCTTATTCTTCGCCGGTCCAGCAGTAGGTGCAGACCTTGTCACGATCCAGGCCGATGGCTTCCAGCAGACCGTCCAGAGACTGATAGCCCAGAGAGTCGAAGCCCATCTCCTTGCAGATGGAGTCCAGCATGGCCTTGCCCCGCTCGGTGTTGGGGTCGGCGTACTCGGCGAGGTGCTGCTGTCCCACGGCGCCTTCCAAATCCTGAATGGTCTTGCGGGTCAGCAGCTCCATCTCGGACTTGCTGCTGGAGAAGTTCAGGTACTTGCAGCCGTACATGATAGGCGGGCAGGCGGAACGCATATGCACTTCCTTGGCACCGCTCTTGTACAGGAAATCCACGGTCTCCCGCAGCTGAGTGCCGCGAACAATGGAGTCGTCCACCAGCAGCAGCTTCTTGCCCTCGATGAGCTCGGGCACGGGAATCTGCTTCATTTCCGCCACCAGATTGCGCATCTCCTGATTGGAGGGCATGAAGGATCTTGCCCAGGTGGGGGTGTATTTGACAAAGGGCCGGGCGAAGGTCTTGTGGGAGTAGTTGGCGTAGCCGATGCCATGGGGCAGGCCGGAATCCGGCACACCGGCAACGTAGTCAACATCCGGCATGGTGCCGTTCTGTTCTTCGTTTCTTGCCATGATCTCGCCGTTGCGGTTTCGCATGACCTCCACGTTGACGCCTTCGTAGTTGGAGTTGGGGTAGCCGTAGTAGCTCCACAGGAAGGCACAGATTTTCATCTTCTCGCCGGGAGCGGACAGCTGCTTGTAGCCCTCGGGAGTCACCTGGACGATTTCGCCGGGGCCTAAGTTATAGCAGGGCTGATAGCCCAGCTTCTGGCAGGCAAAGGATTCCATGGCGGCGCAGTAGCCGTTTTCGCTTTTGCCGATGACGATGGGGAGCCGGCCCATCTGATCCCGGGCGGCGATCAGGCCGTCAGCCTTCAGAATCAGGATGGTGCAGGAGCCTTTGATGGCAGCCTGGGCGTAGCGAATGCCGTCCACCAGATTGTCGCAGCGGTTGATGAGGGCCGCGGTCAGCTCCGTGGCATTCACCGCGCCGGAGGACATGGCCATGAACTGGTGGCCCGGGCCGGAGAAGGTCTTCTCCACCAGTTCCTCGGCGTTGGTGATGATACCCACGGTGGAGATGGCGAACAGCCCTAAGTGGCTGCGCACCAGCAGAGGCTGGGGGTCGGTGTCGGAGATGCAGCCCAGGCCATAGCAGCCCTCGAATTTGGTCAAATCGCTTTCAAACTTGGTGCGGAAGGGGGTGTTTTCGATGTTGTGGATTTGACGCTGGAAGCCCTTGTCCGTGTCGTAAAAAACCAGACCGCCACGCTTCGTGCCTAAGTGGGAGTGATAGTCCGTGCCGAAGAATACGTCATACTTGCAGCTTTTACGGGACGCAGCCCCGAAGAAACCACCCATTTTGGAATCCTCCTTGAAATGAATAACTTGGAAAACAGCAACGCAGGGGAGGGAAAATTTCCCTCTCCTACGCCGCAGGAACGATATGATTATGCGAAGAACAGCTTGTTCAGGGTCATGGGATCGATGTACTTGCCGTCCTTGTAGACACGCATATTGCCGGAGGCAATCTCGTCGATGAGCATGACCTTGCCCTCGGCGTCGTAGCCGAACTCGAACTTGATGTCGTACAGGTCAAGACCCTTCTCCTTCAGATCGTCGGCGACGATCTTGGTGATGGCCTGGGTCTGGGCCTTCAGGGAATCGTACTGCTCAGCGGTCATGACACCCAAGGTGACCAGGCCGTCCTTGGTGACCAGGGGATCGCCCAGGGCGTCATTCTTGAAGGTGGTCTCCACATAGGCGGGCAGATCCTGACCCTCGGTGCAGTACTGGTTGTAGCGGCGGTAGAAGGAACCCACAGCCTTGTAGCGGCAGATGACCTCCAGACCCTTGCCGAAGACCTTCGCGGGCAGCACCTCCATGGTGGTGTCGTCCAGGTTGGCGGAAACGTAGTGGGTGCGGATGCCGGCGGCGTTGATCTTCTCGAAGAAGTAGATGGACATCCGCAGGTTCACATCGCCCACGCCCTCGATTGTCAGGCCAACGGAGTTCTCGCCGGGATCGAACACGCCGTCCTTGCCGGTGCAGTCGTCCTTGAATTTAAGCAAACAGTTGCCATTGGGCAGAGCGTAAACATTCTTCGTCTTACCGGTGTACAGCAGCTTCAGGTTCTCCATAATTCACATACCTCTTTCATAATTAGTTGCCAAATAAAGCGATTCTATATAGGGATCACAGGGGGACCAGGCCCTGTGGGGTGCGCGTCAAACATACCCTGTCATTGCGAGGAGCGAAGCGACGTGGCAATCCGTTCTCCTAAAGCATACCGACTATCCAACGTCGTATGGGGTTGCGGATTGCCACACCAGTCTGCGGACTGGTTCGCAATGACATCTTTTCTCTACATTTTTCTTTATTTCAATTCTTAAGTTCTGCCTGCAGCGCGGCGTCCTTTTCCAGCACCTTGGCGGAATCGGCAGCCCGCTTGGCATCTAGCCGGGCGGCAAGCTCTGCGTCCTCCACGGCGATGATCTGGGCGCATAACAAAGCGGCATTCACGCCTCCATTGATGGCTACGGTGGCGACCGGGATTCCGGAGGGCATCATAACGGTGGAAAGAAGAGCGTCAATGCCGTCGAGGCAGGCGGATTTACAGGGGATACCGATGACGGGAAGGGTGGTGTTGGCGGCGATGGCACCGGCCAGATGGGCAGCCATACCGGCGGCGGCAATGATGGCGCCGAAGCCGTTTTTCCGGGCGTTCAGGGCGAACTGGCGGGCTTCCTCGGGGGTGCGGTGGGCGGAATAGATGTGGCACTCGTAGGGAATATGCAAAGAATCCAGGGTGTCCATGGCCTTGCGCAGGATGGGCAGGTCGCTGTCGCTGCCCATGACAATACCAACTTTTTTCATGTGTTACCTCCAATATAGCAACAAAAAATGGGCGCACTTCCTCCTGCGATCAGGAAAAGTGTGCCCAGACGGTCGGCAAAAAAACATATGCCCTTACTCCATGTGGTGCTCCACGAATCCGTCAGTCATAAGGGTTTCTCTCTTTACGATAAAATTATACCACGGGCAAAAAAAAGCGTCAAGGCGGCAGAAAGACAATTTCCGACAGGTTTTGTGCCGCCTCCATGTTAAAAGTGCCAAAAGGTAAAAATCGTTTTATATGGAAAGTACCCATTGACAAACGCGGGATGCTTTCGTACAATGTACATGACCTCTTACATGACTGACGGATTTCGCAGATGACTGCGGTGGAGTGTGGAGGAAAAGGTGCCGACCGTCTGGGCAATTCAGTTTGGGGCTGGATTGTCCGTTTTTTGTTTTCCAGCCTCAAAAATCAGAAAACAGAGGTGTTCTTATGAAAAAGATCCGTTCTCTCAGCGAAGGCGAATTTCTGAAGCTGTTTTTTGCCTTCTTCACCGCCGCGTTCCTGATCGCCGCGGTCATCATGCCCGACCGGGGCAGTATGCTTCCCGGCCTGTGGCAGATTCTCAGCCAGCCCAGCAAGCTGAGTACCAACTATTTCGCCGTCGGCGGCTATTCTGCCACCTTCCTGAATATGGGTCTGGTGGCGCTGATCTGTTTGCTTCTGTACATCGTCTTTGGGGCCACCCCCACCAACGTGTCCACCCTGGCCTTCGTGCTGACGTTGGGCTTTGGCTCCTGGGGCATCAACATTCTGAACATCTGGCCCACCATTTTTGGCGTTCTGATCTACTGCATCGTGAAGAAAGTAAAATTTTCCGCCAATGTCAACGCCATGCTGTTCTCCACCGGCATCGCGCCTCTGATCACCGACCTGATGATCCGCTATCCCAACGCGGAGGCCGTTGGCTTCAACCTGGAGGGCATTCTCATCGCGCTGGTGGTGGGCTTCGTCATCGGCTTCTTCCTGCCCGCCGGACTTGCCAACTCCCCCAAGGTTCACAAGGGCTTTGACCTGTACTCCGCTGCCCTGCCCATCGGCATGACCGCCTTCTTCCTCAACGCCACCCTGTTTAAGACCCTGGGCGTTGCCCTGCCCGCCGGTGCCGACGCGGCCCAGCTGCAGGTGGCCTCCCGGCTGACGGTGAATGCCTTCTGTATCGCCCTGTTCGGCGCCTGCATTGTCATTGCCTTTGTACTGGGCTGCCGTCCCAAGGACTACTGGAATCTGATCATCGACCCGGCGCTGGTGACCAACTTCTCCTCCACCTACGGCAATCCCGTGTTCCTGATGAACGTGGGTGTGTTCGGCCTGTTCATTCTGGGCTACTACAACCTGATCGGCGCTTCCTTCAACGGCGTGACCTTCGGCATCATCTTCTGTATGCTCTCCACCTGCAACTCCGGCTCCCACCCCGGCAACGTCTGGCCCATTATGCTGGGCTATGTGGTGGCCTCCACGGTCTGCGGCCTGGTCTCTCCGCTGGTGGGCGGCACCTTCACCTTTGCCGTCAACGCCCAGGCCATCTGCGTCGGCCTGTGCTACGCCAACGGCCTCAGCCCCATTGCCGACAAGTACGGCTGGCGCTATGGCTTCCTGGCCGCGATCATGCACTACCTGCTGGTGACCTCTGTGCCTACCCTCCACGGCGGCTTCTGCCTGTACAACGGCGGCTTCACCGCGGCGCTGATCTGCATTATCCTGGTGCCCAATCTGGAGCATCTCAGCCGGGACAAGTTTGAACGCAAGGCGCTGAAAAGCAAGTAATTCGAATACTCGTTTCATTGCGAGCCAGTGCGCACACTGGCTCGCAATGACTTTTTTCGGGGATTTTTTGCCAAAATATCCCTTCATTTTTCGTGTACATCGTCTCTTTACAAACACCGTTTCCTATGGTATGCTTTCCCCATGATCCTGACATTAAGGGAAAATCCCTGCGTGAAAGGTGTGCATAGTTTTTTTCAGCCGCGTATTATACGGGGCTGCATTGGCTGTTGCCGCACCGTCAGGGTCGCGGCAATTTTTTGTTGGAGGGAGTGTTGTTATGGAAACCAGAGTGGCTGTCATCAGCATCATTGTGGAAAACCCGGAAATGGTGCAGACCCTCAATGGCCTTCTGCACGAATACAGCGAATTCATCATCGGCAGAATGGGCATCCCCTACCCCCGTCGGAACGTCAGCATCATCACCGTGGCGCTGGACGCACCTCAGAACACCATCTCCACCCTCTCCGGGAAATTGGGCGGCCTGTCCGGTGTCAGTGTCAAAACCGCCTATTCCAGTGTCACTGGAAAGAGTGAATGAAAAGAGGTATTCCCATGAGTAAAAACGTTCGCTGGATCACCGAAACCGCCGTCATGCTGGCGCTGCTGATCGCCTTGCAGGCCCTGACCAAGCCCCTGGGCCAGCTGGTCACCGGCTCCTGTGTCAACGCCGTCCTCGCCATCAGCGTGCTGCTGGCAGGCCTTGGCAGCGGCATCACCATCGCCGTCATTTCTCCTGTGCTGGCCTTCCTGCTGGGCATCGCGCCCCAGTTGGTCACCGTCCCCGCCATCATGGTGGGCAACACCGTGTTCGTGGTGCTGCTGCACTTCATCGCCGGTAAGAATAACGGCATTGGCCAGCGGGTCGCCGCGTGGCTGGTGGCTGCCGCCGCGAAATTTGCCACCCTGTATATTCTGGTGGTGAAGATCATCTGCGGTCTGGCTGCCGCTCCGCTGCTGGCAAACGGTATGCTGAAGGAGCCGATGCTGAAGGCTCTGCCCAAGATGTTCGCCCTGCCCCAGCTGTTCACCGCCCTGATTGGCGGCGGCATCGCCCTGTTGATCGTCCCCGTCCTGCGCAAGGCCCTGCATAGATAGGAATTTGGCGGGCAGGGCCCGCAGCCAATGCGTGCACAGGTGGTCTATCATCGCAACGCCATTGGGTACTGCTCGGTATCGTTACCCAGTACCGTAGGGGCGCCCATTGGGTGCCCGAAACGTTTCGATATTTCGGGCCTGACCGTCAAAAGCAGGACGCATACCGCTTCCTTTCGTTGCGGGCGGCCAATGGCCGCCCCTACGGTAATGTTTGGAAGATTCCATATTTTTACAGCGGTTATGGTCGAGGGGCCCAGAGGATGTACGTTGACCAGCAGCGTTCGTCACGCATTGGCTGGCCGTCCTACGGCCCGTATTGTCCGCCCAGCAGCCAGTAGTGCCAGACCCCGGCGACCTCCCGCATGAAGTGGTTGATTTTCTGGGTGACCCGGCTGGTTTTCGCGGGCACGCCCACAAATTCCACACCGCAGGCCTTGGTAAAGAGGCTTGCCCGGTACAGATGGTATTCGCTGGAAAGCACGCCGATTTTCTCCGGGCGCTTGCCGGTTCTCTCCTCGATCAGGTCGAGGGAGAAATGGAGGTTTTCCCAGGTGGAGGTAGCCTGATTCTCAATCCAGATACGCTCCGGGGCGATGCCAAGGGCTACCAGTTCCTCATACATGGAATAGGCTTCCGCGGTTGGTTCGTCCTCTCCCTGTCCGCCGGAGACAACGGCAATCACATCGGGGTGGGCCTCCAGATAGTCGTAGGCACCGTAGATCCGATCCCACAGGGAAGCCGACGGGCCGGTGACCCGAACCTTGGCCCCCAGTACCACCAGGTAGTCGATTTCCTCATCAGGACTTCCGAAGCTGGCCCTGATGATGATGCCCTCGGTGACCGTCACCACCGCGATGCCGATGGCGAGGCACACCGTGAACACCCGGCGGAGGATTGGTATTGCCGCCGGAAAGTGAGGCAGGAGCATTCCCGTAACCTCATAAAAGGCGATGATTCCCGCAAGGCAGCAGCAGACCAGCGCGGAAAAGCTGTAGCCCCACAAAACGAAGCGCAGATAAAATGCCGCCGCGCAGAGCGCTGCGATGATCAGCCACGGCAGGATGTGAATGTGTTTCATAGTATCTCCGAATGATGATAGCCTTCTGTAGGGCGGCTTGCCCTCAAGCCGCCGTCTGCGAAGCTAAATTGATACCGTTCAGGGCGGCGGCTTGAGGGCAAGCCGCCCTACGGTGCGTGTCAGATGGGGGTGAAGACAAACTTCTGCATCAATCCGTCCACCACCGCGTGGACGGTCAGGGCGCCGCCGGCCCCCTCTTCCACGGACAGCTCCACGGCCTTACCCTTAAGCTGGCCTCTCAGGTATTCCACCGGGTCGTCGCATTCCACTTCCTCAAAGAAAATGTCCCGCATCTGGTTGTTCCGGCAGAGGTTCTTGATTTCATGCACCAGTTCGTATTCCATTATAATTCCTCCAATAGCGCTTCCAGCTGTGACAGCCCCTCAATTTCATAGTCCGAGCGGATGTCGCCGCACGGCTTATGGGCGGGGTTCACCCAGACGGTTTTCAGCCCGGCGTTGATGCCGCCTTTGATATCCGAGGTCAGGCTGTCGCCCACCATCAGGGCCTTTTCCGGCGCAAATCCCGGAATCCGTTCAAAGCAGCGGTCAAAATAGGCCTTATCCGGCTTATTGTAACCGATATTCTGCGAAATGAACACCTGTTCAAAGTAAGGGTACAGCCCCGCGCTGGTCAGGCGGCCATGCTGGACAGTGGCAGTGCCGTTGCTCACAAGGAACAGGCGGTATTTTTCATGGAGCTTCTTCACCGCCTCCTCCGCCCCGGGCAGGAAGTAGTGACCAATGGACAGATTGTGCTCATACCGCTTCATGCAGGCGGCGGCATCCACCTCCATACCCAATTCCTGAAACAGCCGATCAAACCGGCCCACCAGCACCTGATCCCGGGTCATGACTCCCAGCTCCAGCTGCTCCCAGTGCCACTTGTTGATTTTGTGGTACAGCTCCAGCACTTCCTCCCTCGGCTCCAGGCCGAAGTCCCGGAAGGTCTTGCTCAGGGCAATACGCTCGGCCTTGTGAAAGTCCAGAATGGTGTCGTCCAGATCAAGCAATAAAAATTCGATCATTTTTCTCTCCATTTTACGATTTCATTGGCAATTCTGGCAAATTCCGGGATGCCCAGAGTCTCGCCCCGGATCCCCGCGTCAAAGCCCGCCGCCGCGATGACCTCCGCCGCGCCGGTTTTTCCCAGCTCCGGGAAGCCGGAGGCCAAGCCATTTGACAGCTTTTTGCGCCGCATGGCGAAGCTTGCCCGGACGGCGCGGAAGAAAATTTTCTCGTCCAGAATGCCCCAATCCCGCCTTTTCCGCACCTTCAGCTGAATCACCGCCGAGGTCACCTTGGGCTGGGGCAGAAAGCAGTGAGCGGGCACGTCGAACAGCAGCTCCGGCACCGCATAATACTGGCAGAACACGGTAAAGGCGCTGTAGTCCGGGCTGCCGGGGGCGGCGGCAATCCGCTGGGCCACCTCCTTCTGCACCATGACGGTGACGGATTCAAAGCAATCCGCTCCCAGCAGGGCCGTCAGAATGGGGGAGGTGATATAGTAGGGCAGGTTTGCGCAGGCCATGGGCCGCAGCCCACCAAACTCCCCCGCCACCAGCGCGGGCAGATCCAGCCGCAGTACGTCGTTCCAGATGATTTCCAGATTGTCAAATTCTCCCACCGTGGTGTCTAAGATCGGTTCCAGCCGCTCATCCAGCTCCACGGCGCAGACCTTTTTTGCCCGCAGACAAAGCTGCTGGGTAAGACTGCCGATACCGGGGCCGATTTCCAGCACCCCCGCCGTCTCGTCCACCCCCGCCTGTTCGGCGATGGACTGAGGCACCCAGGGAGCAATGAGAAAATTCTGGCCCTTGGCCTTGGAGAAGTGAAAGCCGTGCTGGGAAAGCAATGGCTTCATCACCTGAATATCGCACACGTTTACCATAACGAAAACCGCCTTTCTGACCGCTATCATAGCAGAAAAAAGGCGGTTTGACAAGGGCATTTCACCCCTTGGCGTTCAGCAATACAATGGCACACAGCACCAGTGCGATGCCGGTAAAGGCGGAAAGCGTCAACGCTTCTCCAAACACCAGTGCCCCGGCAGCGGTTGCCACCACCGGCTCGATGGAGGCCATGATGGCTGCCGCGCTGGCCCGCATATGGTTCAGGCCCACGGTGTACAGAAGGTACGGCAGCACCGCGGTGACAAAGGCGGTGAGCATCAGCAGGAGCACCAGACCCGCCGGATTCGGGGCCGAGGAGATGACTGTAATAATCTCATTCGGTTTACATAATACCACGGCACCTGCCGCGCCAAACAGGAAGGCGTAGGTGGTAACGGTGAGGGGCTGGTACTTGCGCAGGGCGAAGGTGCCGAAGATGCTGTACAGCCCATAGCCCACAGCGGACATCAGGCCCGTGACAATCACCATGGGTGAAAGGCTTGACGCTGACCCAATGCCAGACACCAGCACGCAGCCGCCGAAGGCCATGGCGGCGCACAGAAGCTTCCGCCGGGTGATCTTCTCCCGGAAGCAGATCGCGGACATCAGCATTACCCAGATCGGGGATGTATACAGCAGAATTGCCGCCACAGACAGGGACGCCAGATTGATGGTGGTAAAATAGCACACCGTGAACAGCAGCAGACTGAGTAACCCCATGCCCAGAAACAGCCCCACATCCCGGAGCTGAATTGTCAATAAATTCCGATTAAAAACGCCGGTAATCACCAAAAACAGTGCCGCCCCGAACAGAATCCGCAGGCAGGCGATTTGCAGGGAAGAAAAGCCGTATGTCCCCAGTTTCCGCACAAAAATCCCCATGATTCCCCACAGGGTTCCGGCGGACAGCACAAATACCGGCGCGAGCTTTTTCATTGGAATCACATTCTTTCCGTCAGTGGTTTTCCAACATTTTACGCACCGGACTGAAAGAAGTCAACAGAAAAGTGTGAAGTGTGGAGAGTTGAGAGTGGAGTGATGGTATCGCCTTCGGCGATGATTAAAAAATCTAGCTCCTCGCTCTCCACTCTTCACTCTCCACTCTTCACCCTAAAAAATAGAGCGTGCATCTCCTCCGACCGAACTCCCTGCACTGTTCATAAGTGGGCATATACAGATCCATGCGGTCGCCCTTGATATCGCCGCCGCAGTCCTCCGCCGTGGCGATACCGTAGACGTATGAGCCGTCGCTGGCCATAATAAACATTCGGGTGCCGTAGGGGATATACCGGGGATCCACCGCCACGGTACCCCAATGCACCACGGTGCCGGTAGCGGTAAACGCGTCGCAGCCCTGGTCGGTGTGGGTATAGGCTGTGGCCCGGACGGTGTCGCTGTGGGTATAGGTCAGCACCTCGCCGGTGGGCAGGGTGATGTAGCCGTCACTGATGACAGGGGCCTCACGCTTTTGCCTCACCGGCCCCGCGCCCACACCGATGACCTCGGTGA
Organism: Clostridiales bacterium; assembly: GCA_022786995.1. Lineage (GTDB taxonomy): Bacteria > Bacillota > Clostridia > Oscillospirales > Oscillospiraceae > Faecousia. The sequence continues at coordinate 39,971 of JALFUW010000029.1, read as the reverse complement.
CAGGCATTCGGGTGACGGTTTCCGAAAGCACCCGGCGGGAGGTCTCCTCGCCGTTTATGTAGGTGACCTCGGCGGTGCACAATAGCTCCCCGTCCTGTCCCTGCGTGAGCACCTCCTCCGTGCCCTGGGGCAGGGTGCCGTCACTGCACCGGGTCGTTTCGTGAGGCATGGTCACGCTATAGCTCTGGCACAAGGTCTGCACCCGGTCAATCCGCAGAACCATGCCGTCATAGGTTTCTTCCTCCAAACCATGGGAGACCAGATCCTCTCCGGACACCTCCAGATTCAGCCGACTCAGCAGCTCCCCTGCCGTTTCGCCGAATGTGGTCGCCAATCTGGTCTGCCCATGGTATTGGACTATGATTTTCTGGGCGCGCCTAACCGTGATGGATGCCGCGCCCTCCACCGCCTGGGTGGTGAAGGTATCGTCTTCGCTGAGGGTGACTCCCGCCTGCCCCAGAACCTCCTCCGGGTCTGTGGCGAAGGTGGTGTAGGTCACCACCCGCTCCCCATCGGTGATAACGTAGGTTCGGGCAAGGGCTGTCTGGGACAGCAGGGCCGTCATGGCAAGCACCAAAATCAGTGTCAGCGTCAGCACATACAGGCGCATCAGCAGAATCTTCCTTCTGAGGATTTTTGATCTGGTCTTTGCCATAGGGGCACCTCCGGGGGAACGTATCTTTTTTAAGCAGTTTGTAATCGGAAATCTATCAACTATTTACATTTCGTTTCCGTTTCTGTTTTGCACGGACACATTATATCAAATATCGATATTTTGTCAAGTAATCACATTAAAATCAGTAGTTTTTTGCACTTTATTTGCTATAAAAGTCAGATATTTGCATCATGCGAACTTCATTTTTTCGTCGGTTTCTGTCGATTCCTCACGATAATTCGTGTCGAAAAGTAACAAGTAATTACGAACTAAGTCAGGTTGTGTTTCTTTCCGTCACAATTCGCGGCCTGACAAAAGCGCAAGCTGCCAGTCGATTCCGCCTCGGTTTTTTGGTGATTTTGGCACAGGTTTTTCTCGTCCTAATCATTGACTTTTGAAAAAAAGTGTGCTAGATTCTCTGTTACAGAAAGGCTTTGACGAAGACACGCGCCCCGGTAAGATTCCCAGAGAGGATGCCGCTTTGGTGAAAGGCACCCGTATCCCTGCCGCAGGCGTCACCACTTCCGAGCCGCGGGTCGGAAATGTCCCGCCGGGTGCGCCCGTTACGGCGTCAATGAGTGGCTCCGCGAAAGCGAAGCAACCAGGGTGGAACCGTGGAATACTGACTGTATCCCACCCCTGATTTTTCAGGGGATGGGCTATTTTTTTACCCTCCCCAGCAGGAAGATACGAGATACGGAGATACAAGATACAAGATATTTTGCAGACTCTGAAAGACAATATCTTGTATCTTCTATCTTGTATCTCTGTATCTAAAAATTGTGGAGGTTTTACTATGGAAAACGAATTTACTTTTGACAATCCCGAATACCGCAAGACCTACTGGCACACCTGCTCCCACATCATGGCCCAGGCCGTGAAGCGGCTGTGGCCCGAGGTGCAGCTTGCCATCGGCCCCGCCATTGACGAGGGCTGGTACTACGACTTTGACGCTCCCTTCTCCTTCACCCCCGAGCACCTGACCCAGATCGAGGGGGAGATGAAGAAAATCTGCAAGGAGCGCATCCGTTTGGAGCGCAGCGAAAAGCCCCGGGCAGAAGCCATCGCCTACATGGAGGGCAAGAACGAGCCTTACAAGGTGGAGCTGATCAACGACCTGCCGGAAGATGCCGTAATCTCCTTCTACACCCAGGGCGAGTTCACCGACCTGTGTGCCGGCCCCCATCTGGATCACACCGGCCGGGTCAAGCACAACGGCTTCAAGCTGACCAAGTCCTGCGGCGCCTACTGGCGGGGCGACTCCAAGCGAAAAATGCTCCAGAGAATTTACGGCATCGCCTTCCCCAGCAAGGACGAGCTGGACGAGTACCTGAAAAAGCAGGAGGAAGCCCTGAAGCGGGATCACAACAAGCTGGGCCGGGAGCTGGAATACTTCACCACCGTGGAGTCCATCGGCCAGGGTCTGCCCATATTGCTCCCCAAGGGTGCCCGGGTCATTCAGACTCTCCAGCGCTGGGTAGAGGACGAGGAGCAGAAGCGGGGCTACCTTCTGACCAAGACCCCGCTGATGGCCAAGTCCGATCTTTATAAGATTTCCGGCCACTGGGATCACTATCTGGACGGCATGTTCGTGCTGGGTGACCCCAACGACGAAACCAAGGAGTGCTTCGCCCTGCGGCCCATGACCTGCCCCTTCCAGTATCAGGTCTACCTGAACCGGGCACGCTCCTACCGTGACCTGCCCATGCGCTTGGGCGAAACCTCCACCCTGTTCCGCAACGAGGACTCCGGCGAGATGCACGGCCTGATCCGGGTGCGTCAGTTCACCATCTCCGAGGGCCATCTGGTGCTCCGTCCCGACCAGCTGGAGGAGGAGTTCAAGGGCTGCCTGGAGCTGGCAAAGTACTGCCTGGATACCGTGGGTATGCTGGAGGACTGCACCTTCCGATTCTCCCAGTGGGATCCCGCCAACCCCAAGAATAAGTATGAAGGCACCGCTGAGCAGTGGGAAACCGCCCAGTCCGTCATGAAGCAGATTCTGGACGACCTGAACGTGGACTACACCATCGGCATCGACGAGGCCGCCTTCTACGGCCCCAAGCTGGACATTCAGTATAAGAATGTATTCGGCAAGGAGGACACCATCGTCACCATCCAGATCGATATGCTGCTGGCAGAGCGGTTCGGCATGGAGTACACCGACGCCGACGGTCAGAAGAAGCGGCCCTATATCATCCACCGCACTTCCCTGGGCTGCTATGAGCGAACCCTGGCCTACCTGATTGAGAAGTACGCCGGTGCCCTGCCCTTGTGGATGATGCCCACCCAGGTCAAAGTCATGCCCATCACCGACCGGGCCCACGAGTACGCCCGCAAGCTGGTGGAAGACCTGAACAGCGTTAACATCCACGCCGAGGGCGACTACCGCTCCGAAAAGCTGGGCTACAAGATTCGCGAGGCCCAGATGCAGAAGATCCCCTATATGCTGGTGGTCGGCGACCGGGATATGGAGAACGGCACCGTGTCCGTCCGCACCCGCAAGGGCGACGACTTAGGTGCCATGACTCCCGCCGAGTTCACCGCCAAGTGCCTTCTGGAGATCGCCTCCAAGAGCAAGGAAGTGTAAAAAGCTAACGCCTGCCGCATTTGCGCGGCAGGCGTTTTTTGCGTCATCTGTCAACTCACCGTTTCGTCTGTGTCAACTGAATGACAACAGCCCTCCCCAGACGCATTTTTTTGTAAATTCTATCAAATTATGGGTTGAATTTAGGCGGGATATGTGATACGATATCGTTGTATCGATATGGGGGCAGTTTGCCCACCCGACGATACGAAATTCATGGTCAGCAGAACCCGGAGGTAACAGGTATGTCTGTCATGGATACTTTGAACAGACGTGCCCTGCTCTCGTTTGAGGTGTTCCCTCCCAAAACCGATGCGGGCATGACCGAGCTGTGCGGTGAGAACGGTATTCTGCGCCGAATGTATTCCCTGCATCCCGATTTCATCTCCTGCACCTACAGCGCCGGCGGCTCCGATGCCGGCAAGAATCTGGCGGTTCTGGACGCAATCCAAAAGGACGGATGCTGCGCCCCAGTGACCCACTTCACCTGCGCGGGCAACACAAAAGAGAGTGCCCGGCGGCAGCTTCAGACCTATCTGAATCATGGAATCCGCCACATTCTGGCACTGCGGGGCGACCCATCCGCCTTTCGTGCCGACAACGGTGATTTTCCATCCGCCGCTGAACTGGTGGCCTTCATCCGGCAGGAATTTGGCAATGCCTTCGCCATCTCGGTGGCGGGCGCTCCCGAGGGATATCCCGACAGCCGTCCATTGGAAGCGGAGATCGAGCTGCTGAAACAAAAGCAGGACTGCGGCGCGGACTGTATCGTCACCCGGCTGTGCTGGGATATGGACGCCTTCCGCTACTGGCTGGATGCCATTCGGTCATCCGGGATCATGCTCCCTGTTGAAGCCGGTGTCATGCCCGTGGTGGATCAGGCGGAAACCGTCGGTCAGGTGCTCTCCCACAGCGGCGGCACCATTCCCCGGTCTCTGTGCGGGATCATTTCCGAAAACTGGATTCTCCCCAGCCCCTTCGTGAAAGATCCCTTTGATGCCAACGCAGAGCGAAAAAAGGCGGACTTTCGCGAGGCGGGGCTGGAATACACCGTCACCCAGATTCAGAAATATCTGGACTGCGGCGTTGATGGTATTCATCTGCTCACCAGAAACCGTTTTGAAGACACGGCCCTGATTGTCAGAGAATCCGGCATACGGAATGCGCCCTGATTTTCATGCCAATGCTTATTAAGAAACCACTCAGCTGACGGTATGGCCCATAATTGTCAACTGTCAACTGTCAACTGTCAATTGTCAATTCGCATCTTTCCCAAGTGACAAAGGAGTGAAAAATTATGCCTCATACCATCGCGGTTGCCGGTAAGGGCGGCGTGGGCAAAACCACCACCTGCGGCATGCTGATCGATTACCTGTGCAAAAAGAAGAACGGCCCCGTCCTCGTGGTGGACGCCGATGCCAACTCCAACCTGAACGAGGTTCTTGGCGTGGAGGTGGAGACCTCTCTGGGCCAGATTCGGGAAGAAATGGCCCAGGCCGAGCTGAAGGGCACCATCCCCTCCGGCATGACCAAGGCGGACTACGCCGAGATGAAGTTCAGTCAGGCCCTCATTGAGGACGACGACTTCGATATGCTGGTCATGGGCCGCACCCAGGGCAAGGGCTGCTACTGCTACGTCAACGGCGTACTGCAGTCTCAGGTTGCCAAATATGTTCCCAACTATTCCTACGTTGTCATGGACAACGAGGCCGGCCTTGAGCACATCGCCCGGGGCACCCTGCCTCATGTGGACACCATGCTGCTGATTTCCGACTGCTCCCGCCGGGGCGTTCAGGCCGTGGCAAGAGTGGCCGAGATGGTGAAGGAAATGGACCTGAACCCCGGCCAGATGGGCCTGATCATCAACCGGGCGCCCGGCGGCAAGCTGGACGACGGCGTGAAGGTCGAAATTGAAAAGCATGGCCTCAAGCTCTTCGGCGTGCTGCCTCAGGATGAGGCGGTGTACCGCTGCGACTGCGACGGCGAGCCTTCCGCCCGCCTCCCCGAAAACGACCCCATGAAGGTCGCATTGAAGGGCATCATGCAGTCCATCGGGCTGTAATAAACCAATGTCATTCCGAGGGAGCGAAGCGACCGTGGGAATCCGTTCTCTTTTTATAGGGTACGGATTGCCACACCAGTCTGCGGACTGGTTCGCAATGACATCTAAACTCTGTAAGTGACGCGGTCTCTTCGGATTCCGTGCCCATATAAACCATTCAAAATCAATCAAGGGGGAAAAACACTATGGCTTTCACACCCAAGACGGCTCCCTTCAGCGGCAAGATCAATGCCGTGACGCTGGGCATCGGTGACAAGGCAATCGTCATCGGCGGCCAGAACGTGATGCCGTTCTACACCTTCGATGCTCCCATCGAGAACGCTCCCAAGATCGGCGTAGAAATCTCCGATCTGGCAGCCAACTGGGACGCTCCCGCTCTGAAGGAATTCTACGCGGGCTGCACCACCATGGCCGATTACGCCAAGAAGGCTGAGACCATGCCCGGCGTCGACTTCCTGTGCCTGCACTTCGAGTCCGCCGATCCCAACGGTGAGAACCGCTCCGTTGCCGACTGCGTTGCCGACGCCAAGGCTGTTGCCGACGCCGTGACCATGCCCATCGTCATCATGGGCTGCAAGAACATCGAGAAGGACGGCGAGCTGTTCAGCAAGATCGCCGAGGCCCTGCAGGGCAAGAACATCCTGGTTCTGTCCGCCCGCAACGAGGACTACAAGACCGTCGGTGCTTCCGTCGCTCTGGCTTACGGCCAGAAGGTGGGCGCCGAGACCGCTGACGACATTAACCTGGCCAAGCAGCTGAACATCATGCTCAAGGGCCTGTCCATCAACCCCGAGAACATTGTCATGAACATCGGCACCGCCGCCGTGGGCTATGGCTTCGAGTATGTGGCTTCCACTCTGGACCGCGTCCGTCTGGCAGCTCTGGCCCAGTCCGATGCCGACCTGCAGATGCCCATCATGTCCCCTGTGTCCCCCGACGCCTGGAGCGTGAAGGAGTCCACTGCCACTGAGGAAGACGAGCCCGCTTGGGGCAATCGGGAAGAGCGCGCGATTGACATGGAAGTGTCCACCGCTGCCGCCAACCTGACCGGTGGCGCCGATGCCGTCATCATGCGTCATCCCGCCGCTATTGCCACCATCAAGAAGTTCATCACGGAACTCGTCTAATTCGGAAGGAGGATACATACAATGGCTTTGAAGGGTCTTGACATTTTTAAGCTGTCTCCTAAGAAGAACTGTAAGGAGTGCGGCAGCCCCACCTGTATGGCTTTCTGCATGAAGGTGGCGCAGGGTGCTATCGCCATCGATAAGTGCCCCTACTTCTCTGACGACGCGAAGGCAATGCTCAACGAGCAGACCGCGCCTCCCATGAAGACCATCGCTGTGGGCAACCACAAGCTGGGCGGTGAGACCGTTCTGTACCGTCACGAGAAGACTCTGGTTAACAAGAATCTGTACGCTGTGGCCGTTGGCACCAGCCTGTCCGCCGAAGAGGTCGACGCCAAGCTTGCCGACCTGCAGAAGGTGGATTACGAGCGTATCGGCGAGCGTATGTACGTCGAGTTCGTGTTCGTTGCCAACACCCAGTCCGATCCCGCCGTCTACGCCGAGCTGGTGAAAAAGGCCGCTGCTACCGGCCGTGACCTGATTCTGGAGTGCTGGGACGTGGAGTGCGCCAAGGCCGCTCTGGAAGTCGCCGGCAAGAACGTGATTCTGGACGGCGCTACCCCCGACAACTGGGAAGCCATGAACGACGTGGCTACCGCCGCCGGCGTGGTGCTGGGCGTTTCCGCCGCCTCCCTGTCTGACCTCTACGACACCGTCAAGAAGCTGGAAGGCAAGGGCAACAAGAACCTGGTGGTTGACGTCACCGGCAAGACCGCCAAGGAGACGCTGGCCAATGCTGTTCTGGTTCGCCGCACCGCCATCAAGGACGGCGACCGCAGCTTCGGTTACCCCTCCATCGTGAACATTGCCCGCCTGGCCAAGGGTGACGACCACCTGCAGACCGCTTACGCTTCCCTGTTCACCGAGAAGTACGGCTCCATCCTGGTCATGGAGCACATGACCTACGCGCAGGCTCTGCCTCTGTACGGCCTGCGTCAGAACATCTTCACCGATCCTCAGAAGCCCATGAAGGTGGAAGCCAAGATCTACCCCCTGAACGGCGCCGACGAGAACAGCCCCTGCGCGCTGACCGTGGACTTCGCTCTGACCTACTTCCTGGTTTCCGGCGAACTGGAGCGTTCCAACCAGCCCGTGAACCTGATCATCACCGATGCTTCCGGCATGTCCGTTCTGACCGCCTGGGCCGCCGGTAAGTTCTCCTCCTCCACCGTCAAGAAGACCTTTGAGACCCTGGACATTGAGAACAAGATCAAGAACCGCACCCTGATCATCCCCGGCAAGGTCGCCGTCATGAAGGGTGAGATTCAGGAGAAGCTGCCCGGCTGGAACGTGGTCGTCGGTCCTCTGGAGGCCGTTCAGCTGCCCAAGTACATGAAGGACAAGGAGTACGAGGCCGCCGCCAAGGCCGCCGCTGCCGAAAACGCCGCCAAGGCTGCCACCACTGTGGAGGTCAAGGAGCTGTCCTTCGACGAGCTGCTGGCTACCAAGGTTCCCGAGATCAAGGTCGTGGACATGGGTGTCAAGTACAAGGGTCACAACCCCGAGTCCCCCACCTTCGTCACCATCGGCGAGCGCATCCACTGCATCGCTCCTTCTGTGCGTAAGGCTATGGATGAGCGGGATCCCGAGCCCATCCTGAAGCGTGCCGCTGAGCAGATCGCTGCCGGTGCCACCTATCTGGACGTCAACATCGGACCTGCCGAGAAGGACGGCCCCGAGCGCATGATGTGGGCTGTCAAGCTGCTGCAGGAGAACTTCAACAACGTGCCTCTGGCTCTGGATACCGCCAACAAGCGGGCTATCGAGGCCGGTATCAAGGTCTACAACCGCACCAACGGCAAGCCCATCGTCAACTCCGCTGACGCCGGCTCCCGTATCTCCTACATTGATCTGGCTGCTGCCAACGACGCCATCTGTATCGCCCTGTGCTCTGCCGACGGCATTGCCAAGGACAACGAGGAGCGTATGAAGCACTGCCACAACATGCTCGAGCGCGGCATGAGTCTGGGCATGGATGCCACCGACCTGTGGTTCGACCCCCTGTTCCTGGTTGTTAAGGGCATGCAGGACAAGCAGATGGAAGTTCTGGAAGCCATCAAGCTGTTCTCCAACGAGGGCCTCAAGTCCACCGGCGGTCTGTCCAACAACTCCAATGGCGCGCCCAAGAACGTCCGTCCCATCATGGACTCCGCTCTGGTCGCCATGTGCATGATGCAGGGTCTGACCTCCGCCATCGTCAACCCCAACGACCTGCGCCTGATGGAGACCATCAAGTCCTGCGACATCTTCAAGAACCACGTTCTGTACTCCGACTCCTACCTGGATCTGTAATCGGGCAGCGCCCGAGGGCAATGCGTGACGTGCCCGGGAGGGTATCGTGACACCATTGGGTGGTCAGCTCGGTCACAATAGCCTGTACAACGTGTAATTGAACGTTTCCCAAGCCGTGGCTGGGAGGGAACTCCCTCCCAGCCACTTTGCATTTTATCCGAAAGGAAGCAAGCTATGACTCCCAGCCAATTGGGCATTCTGGCCGCGGCGGCACTGGTGCTGCTGCTGGCAGTCCGTTCATCCCTACGCGCCCGCCGGGAGCGAAAGCAGCGGGATTTTACCCGCACTCTGGAAACGGTATTGCTGCCAAAGGAGACCGTCAAAGCCATCTGTCCCCAGAAAAAGGGACGATGGATTCTCACCAATAAGCGGCTGCTTTTGGAGGAAAAAGGCGGCTTTCACGCCATCCCTCTGGACAAAATCAAGTCCATTCAGGGCAAAAACGCCGCCGGAAACCGAACCACTTCTGCCGCCAGCATGGTCAGCCTGACCGTGAAAGCGGACAAAGACTTCCTCATTCAAAACAGTAACAACCAGTTCCCGGAACTGGCAAAGCTCCTCCAGTCGGAGCTGAAACAAAGGAAGGAAAAAGCGGAGAAAAAGAAATAACTCCACACTCAAAACGCCAAACTTAAGCAAGTATATTCAGCCCATTTGGCTCTATATATAGACAAGACCAATTTATAAATAACAATTTGGGAGGAATTTTCATGAGTGTATTAACCGATCTGATTTACGGCGGCTCCAATGCCGTGGCAGGCCTGACCGAAAACGCGGTCAGCAACGCCATCGCCAAGTACGGCGCGGACAAGGCCATCGCCTTCCCCGACACCGCCTACTTCTTCCCCACCATTTACGCCGCTACCGGCGTGAAGGTCAAGACCCTGGGCGACCTGCCCGCCTGCGTGGACGTGCTCAAGAGCCTGATTACCAATCAGGAGGATCTGGGTCAGGCCCTGAACGCCGGTCTTGCCACCGCCGTGGGTGCCGAAATCATTGAGGGTCTCAAATATGTGGACGGAACCAATCCCTACGAGAACGACTCCGGCATCGGCTTCGTGCCCGATCCCATCATCCGCAGCTTGGGCGTGCCCCTGGTTACCGGCGATATTCCCGGCGTAGCCGTTGTTCTGGGCAAGGCTGAGAACCCCGCCGATGTGGTGAAGGTGGTCAAGGACTACCAGTCCAAGGGCATCATGACCTTCCTGGTGGGCGATGTCATTGAGCAGTGCGCCGAGGGCGGCGTGAAGATGGGTCTGGAGCTGCGGGTCATTCCTCTGGGCCATGACGTGACCTCCGTCATCCACGTTGTCACTGTTGCCATCCGTGCCGCCCTGATCTTCGGCAATGTCCAGCCCGGCAATCTGGCAGGTCTTTTGGAGTACACCAAAACCAGAGTCCCCGCCTTCGTCAACACCTTCGGCGCCATTGATGCCGTGGTGGTCTCCGCTGGTGCCGGTGCCATCGCCCTGGGCTTCCCCGTGGTGGTGGACATCGATCTGGGCGAGAATCAGGTGCCCGGCGCTTTGGAGTCCGTGTGCGACCACGCCGAGACCGTGAAGAAGTCTCTGGAGCTGCGGAACATCAAGATCAAGGTCAAGGAGCTGCCCATCCCCGTGGCCTTCGCCGCCGCCTTCGAGGGCGAGATCATCCGCAAGGCCGATATGCACAACGAGTGCTGGTCCGCCAAGAACCCCACCGCCGAGCTGGTGGTCATGCGTGACCTGAACGAAATCGAGGATCACAAGATTACCATCATCGGCCCCGACCTGGCCGACCAGAAGGAGCTGGCTCTGGCTACCTATGTGGAGGTTGCCGGTAAGAAGATGCAGGCCGACTTCGAGTCCGTCATTGAGCGGAAGTTCCACGCCTGGTTTAACTACATGGAGGGTGTCATGCACACCGGCCAGCGCAATCAGGTTCGTGTCCGTGTGTCCAACGCCGCTTTCGAAGCTGGTTTGACCCTGAAGCACTTCGCCGAGGTGCTGTACGTCATGATTATGGACGAGTTTGACGCTGTCGTTGACAAGTGCCAGGTCACCCTGATCACCGACGCCGCCGAGGCCGCCAAGTTCCGTGACGAGGTGGCTATGCCCCGCTACAACGCCCGTGACGACCGTCTGGCTTCCATGACCGACGAGGCCGTGGATCGCTACTACACCTGCATCCTGTGTCAGTCCTTCGCCCCCGCCCACTGCTGCGTGGTCACCCCCGAGCGTCTGGGCCTGTGCGGCGCCGTTTCCTGGCTGGATGCCAAGGCCACCCACGAGCTGAACGCCAACGGCCCCTGCCAGCCCATCTTCAAGGAGGGCTGCCTGGACGAGCGCACCGGCCGGTTCGAGTCCGTCAACAAGGCCATCACCGACGCCACCCATGGTGCCGTTGAAAACGTCACCCTGTACTCCATTCTGGAGGATCCCATGACCTCCTGCGGCTGCTTCGAGTGCATTTGCGGCATTGAGCCTATGTCCAACGGCTTCATCGTGGTGAACCGGGAATACAAGGGCATGACCCCCGCCGGTATGACCTTCGGCGAGCTGGCCTCCTGCACCGGCGGCGGTGTCCAGACCCCCGGCTACATGGGCCATGGCCGTCACTTCATCTCCTCCAAGAAGTTCATCGCTGCCGAGGGCGGTATTGAGCGCATCGTCTGGATGCCCAAGGAGCTGAAGGATGACGTTGCTGAGCGTCTGAATAAGACCGCCAAGGAGCTGTACGGTATCGAAAACTTCACCGACATGGTGGCAGACGAGACCATCACCACCGACTGTGAGGAGCTGCTGAACTGGCTGACCGAGAAGGGCCATCCCGTTCTGAACATGGAGCCTCTGATGTAAGGCCGCAGGGCAGCCAGCCAATGCGTGCCCGGGCGGTGTATCATCGCTACGCCGTTGGGCACCGCTCGGTATCGTTTCGTAATTTTATCCGTAGGGCGGGCTGCCCTCAGCCCGCCGTCACCATCCTATTGTTAGCGGCGGCTTGAAGGCAAGCCGCCCTACACCACATCCCTACAAGGATGGGAGGGGCGCTGCCCCTCCCGTGCACAACTGCTGAAAGGAACTCTCATATGAAAGTAACCTTCCAAATCGAGGGCGCAAGCCCCGTTATCATTGAATGCAACGACGGAGATAATCTGCTGGAGCTGGCCCGGCGGGCCAATGTGGCCATTGACGCCCCCTGCTCCGGCAATGGCTCCTGCGGCAAATGCCGCGTAAGGCTCGTGGAGGGAGAGTTAGAATCTCCCCGGAGCCGCCATATCTCCGACGAGGAATACAAGGATGGCTGGCGGCTGTCCTGCTCGTCCAAGGTGCGCTCCGACTGCACCGTGTTCGTGCCGGATATTGCCAGCGCCTACCAATCCCGGATGAAGACTGCCGACCTGAGCAGTCCCAAGGAAGTGGCGATTTTTGAGGAATGCCAGGAGAATCTGAAAAACAGCGGCATCCATTTCGAGAACCGCTACCGCTCCCAGGTCATCACCATGGCGGAGCCGACTTTGGACGATACCATGCCCGACAACGAGCGGTTGACCTGGGCCATTGAGGAAGCCTTCGGCGTAGAGCACGTCCACATTCCCTTCTGCGTCATGGTGAAGCTGGCCCACACCCTCCGGGAGAACCATTTCTCCGTCTGCGTCAAGGGTGAACTGACCGAAGACGCCTTCCACTGCATGGAGGTCTGCGCCCCTGACGATACCGCCATTGTGGGCTGCGCCATCGATATCGGTACCACCACCGTCACCATGGTGCTCACCGATCTCACCACCGGCAAGCTGCTGGCGAAGGGTTCCTCCGGCAACGGCCAGATCCGCTACGGTGCGGACGTCATCAACCGCATCATCGAGCAGGGTCGTCCCGGTGGCAAAAAGAAATTGCAGGACGCCATTCTAAAGGAAACCCTGATTCCCATTATCGCCAACCTCTGCAAAACTTCCGGCATCAACGCCCGGAGCATTCTGCGGCTGTGCGTGGGCGCCAACACCACCATGAACCACCTGTTCGTGGGTGTGGACGCTTCCTCCGTCCGCATGGAGCCTTATGTCCCCAGCTTCTTCCACTGGGACGGCCTGCTGGCGGGAGATTTGAAGCTCCCCGCCAACCCCTTGGCACCTGTCCTCATTGCCCCCAACATCGGCTCCTACGTCGGCGGCGACATTACCGCCGGTACATTGGCCTCCGGCATCTGGGACAAGGACGAAATGAGCCTGTTCATTGACCTTGGCACCAACGGCGAAATCGTCTTCGGCAACCGGGACTTCCTCATGTCCTGCGCCTGCTCCGCCGGCCCTGCCTTTGAGGGCGGCGACATTTCCAGCGGTATGCGGGCCACTGACGGCGCGGTGGAAGCCTGCGTCATTGACGTGGACACCATGGAGCCCACTCTGTCCGTCATCGGCGACGAGGGTCAAAAGGTCGTCGGCATTTGCGGAAGCGGCATCATTGACCTGATTTCCGAGCTGTTCCGCTGCGGCATTGTCAACGCAAAGGGTCTGTTTGTCCGGGAGGGCAAGCGGGTCAAACGGGATGCCCACGGCATGGGTCGGTACGTCGTTGCCTTCCCCGAGGAATCCGAGACCGGCAGAGAGGTTTCTCTGAACGAGGTGGACATCGACAACTTCATCCGGGCCAAGGGCGCTATCTTCTCCGCCATCGACACGCTGCTTTCCTCCGTGGACATGACCGTGGAGATGATCGACCGGGTGTATGTGGCCGGCGGCATCGGCAGCGGCATCAATATGAAAAACGCCGTGAATATCGGTATGTTCCCGGATGTGGACATTGAAAAGTTCCATTATATTGGCAATTCCTCCCTGACTGGCTCCTACGCCATGGTCATGAGCGATGAGGCCACCGCCAAGTGCGCCGAGGTTGCCGCCAACATGACCTATCTGGAGCTGAGTACCCATCCCGGTTACATGGATTCCTTCGTCGCCGCCTGCTTCCTGCCCCACACTGACCGCAGCCTGTTCCCCCACAGCATTCAGGAGAGGTAACCATGGAAATCGAAAATCACAAAGAAGAAGTCCCCTTCGCATTTTATGAGGAGAAATTCCGAAGCCTGAACCCTGAGGACGCTGCCGCCCGGCTGGAGAGTGTCCGCTGGGACGGGAAGGAATTCACCCTCCGTCTGCTGGGCAGAGACTTTGCCATATCCCACCCGGATTACGCCATCCGGGCGCTGGACGGAGGCACGATTCCTCCCCTGCCCGCCCAGACCTTCCTGCTGCGCTATCTGCTGGAAAGCAGGGACGTTCGCTGGGGCGGCGAGTGGAAGACCTTCCGGGAAATGCCCTGGGGAGAGATGTACATCAAACCCTACACCGGCCGGGTGCTGACCCGTGCTGCCTTCACCTTCGGTACCCGTGTGGCCGCTTTCCGGGCTGCCGCCGAGAAAATGGGGGGTCTGCCCCTCCATAACGGCGACGCGGGCTTCCAGTTCGACCTTGTGGGCGGCTATCGGATGCGGATTCTGGTATGGGAGGGGGACGACGAGTTTCCGCCCAACGCCCAAGTGCTGTATTCCGACAACTTTGCCGAGGGCTTTGCCGCGGAAGACCGGGTGGTCGCGGGGGATATCCTGATTTCTACCATTAAAAGCTATATGTAACGAAAGCTCCCCGTAAGGGGAGCTTTTGCACCTTCCCCCGGCAAAAACGCACCTTAGCGGCACACCGCTTGCGCCTTTCATCCCGATGTGATAGGATGAAACCACGAAAGGGGGCCGGGTATGAAAATTACGGTAGAACATACGGAAAATGAAGAAAACGAGGTCATCCTCCGCTGCCGGGGGCTGGATGACGAAATGCTTCGCCTTCTGGCGCTGGTACGCTCCGGGATGCAGAAGCTGCTGGTGTGGAATGAGCGCCGAGACCTTCTGCCGCTGAGCATTTCCGATGTCGTGTACTGCGAAACGGTGGAGGAAAAAACCTTCGTCTACACGGAAAGGGGAATGTACCAGCCCGCCCTGACGCTGGCGGAGCTGGAGGAGCGGTGGGCCGCTACCGGGCTGCTGCGCTGCGGCAAGTCCTGCGTGGTGAACCTCTACGCCATCCGGCGTCTGCGCAGCTGCGGAGCCGGGCGCATTGAGGCCGCCTTAACCACAGGAGAAAAAATTATGATCTCCCGGCACTATGCCCCCGCCCTGCGGGAAAAGCTGGGAATGTGAAAGGAGCAAGCATTATGATGAGTGGATTCAATCGGTTTTATCTGTGGGGCGTGAAAATGAAGTACCACATGAGCATCTACACGGTGGCCGGCATCTTCTTCAAGGCCGTTGTGAATGCCTTGCAGGGAGTGTACACGGTGGACATTCTGACCATGCTGCAAATGCTGGTGGTGAGTATGCTGTTTGCCTGCGCGGAAACTGCCATCTTCCCGGAGGGGAAGTCCTTCGGCGACAGCAAGGGCCGGGTGCTTCTCTGGGGTCTGCTGGCTAATATCGCTTTCCTGGGAGGCGCGCTGGGCTTCCGCTGGTTCCGGGGCGCGCCGGTCTGGGCCGGTATGACACTGGTGGTGATTCTGGAAGCCGCCATGGTCGCCATGTGGTACGCCATGTGGCTGGAAAAGAAATGGGACACCCGGGACTTAAACCGAAATCTCAAGAAATTTCAGGGGGAATAAGGCAAGTCATTCTCTGTAGGGGCGGGTCAACGACCCGCCCTTTCGCTGTTCCTTCTGGGTATGATTCCGATGCTCTACAGCAAAAATCGTTCTAATTTGAACAATATCCGCTTGACAATTCTCCCTTCCGGTGATATACTTCCAAAAGTTCAAAAACGAACATTTTGGAGGAAGCGAAATGGAGCTGTCCAGCTATTTTGACGCCATGAGCAAGGCGAAAAAAGAATATAGCCGCAGCTTGGAGCCGGTATGCAGGGACTTCGGCCTGACCCAAAATGAACTGGCGGTGCTGCTGTTTCTGCACAACAACCCGAGCCTTGACCGGGCGGCGGACATTGTCTCCTGCCGGGGCATTGCCAAGTCCCATGTGTCTCTGGCAGTTACCAGTCTGGAAGCCCAGGGCATCCTCACCCGCCGGTATGATCCCGCCGACCGCCGTGCCTGTCATCTGGTGCTGACTGAAAAGGGCACGGAGATTGCGGAAGCCGGGGCAACACTTCAGAGGCAGTTTTTTGAGGCGCTATACGCTGGGATTTCCCTCGACGAACGGGCGCAAATGCGGGCCATCACCCGGAAAATCATGGACAATATCGCGGCCCTTGACCGTGAAGCCGTGAAATAAAGGCAAATCGCCTACAGGAAGGTACATCATATGGCTGATACACAGAAAAAGGATATGGGCATCGGCTCCATTCGGAAATGGATGCTGGAGCTTGCAGTGCCCGCAGTGGTGGCGCAGATCATCAACCTGCTCTACAACATCGTTGACCGCATTTACCTGGGGCACATCCCCGGGATCGGTGGACTGGCGCTGACAGGCGTGGGACTGTTCGCCCCCATTTTGATGCTCATTACCGCCTTTGCCATGCTAGCCGGGGCCGGCGGCGCTCCTAGGGCCGCCATCGCCATGGGCGAGGGCAACCGGGAAAAGGCCGAGAACATTATGGGCAACTGCTTTGCGGTGCTGATGATTCTGGCGGTGATACTGACCATCGTGTTCTACAGATTCTGCCCCGACCTGATCCGGCTCTTCGGCGGCAGCGACGCGACCCTTCCCTATGCGCTGGAATACGCCAACATCTACATCTGCGGCAGCGTGTTCGTGCTCATCGTCATGGGCATGAACCCCTTCATCACCACGCAAGGTTTCTCCAAAATCAGCATGCTCACCACCGTCATCGGCGCGGTCATCAACATCGTCCTTGACCCCATTCTGATTTTTGGCCTAAACATGGGCGTGTCCGGCGCGGCGCTGGCGACGGTGCTGTCTCAGGCGGTCAGCGCCATCTGGATTCTCTGCTTCCTGCTGGGAAAGAAGACCACTCTGAAGCTCCGTCTTGCCAACATGAAGCTGGTGCCTTCTGTCATCGGTCCCTGCCTTGCTTTGGGCGTGTCCAGCTTTGTCATGGTTTCCACAGAGAGCATTCTGTCCATCAGCTTCACTTCTTCTCTTTCCCGGTTTGGCGGCGATGTGGCGGTGGGCGCCATGACGGTGCTGACCTCCCTCAACCAGCTGGTCGCCATGCCCCTGAACGGCATTTGTCAGGGCGGCCAGCCCCTCATCAGCTTCAACTATGGCGCAAAAAAGCTGGATCGGGTGAAGGAGGCCTTTTTCTGCCAGTTTTTCACCTGCGTGGGCTACACCACCGTGTTCTGGCTGCTGCTGATGGCGGTGCCCCGGATGTTCGCGGGGATTTTCACCTCGGATTCCGCGCTGGTCAGCTACGCCGCCTGGGCCATGCGAATCTACTTTGCCGGTGCTTTTTCCATCGGCTTCCAGATCAGCTGCCAGCAGACCTTCATGGCGCTGGGTCAGGCAAAAATCTGCCTGCTTATGGCCTGCCTGCGAAAGATCATTCTGCTGATTCCTCTCATTTTCATCTTGCCAAATTTCTTTGCGAACAAGGCCTTTGCTGTGTTCCTTGCGGAGCCAGTATCGGACATCCTTGCCGCCGCCGTCACCACCGGCCTGTTCTTCCGCTTCTTTACCCGGCTGCTGAAAGAGGGAAAAACACAATGACAAAAACCCGCCCAGCATAAGCCGGGCTTCCATACGATAGTGAGTCCTCCATATGATCAAACAGCGATCATATGGAGGATTTGTCTGTGTTTACCTGACAAGTTACAAGGGATAGACGCGTAAAGAGTATTAGGAATATTTTTTCAAATTGGGTCTTGACTTCCAAACATTAATGATATATTATATCAATAAGAAATTATTATCAATAAGGTGAACAATATGGCACGACGTAATACGATCCAACGCTCCCTGGTCTTGGAGGCAGTGAATAGATTGCATTGCCACGCCACGGCAGATGAGGTTTATGAGGAAATCATCCGGGAGCATCCCACGATCAGCAAGGCAACCGTATACCGAAATCTGAATCTGTTATCGGAAATGGGAGAAATTCGCCGGCTTGAAATCCCGGGGTGTGCCGACCGCTTTGATCATATCTGCCGAAACCACTGCCATGTGAAATGTAAAATATGCGGACGCGTCTTTGATGTGGACATGGATTTTGTCACTGGCCTTGAGCATGGGATCCGGGATACCCATGGATTTGACTTCACCGGTTATGATATCCTCTTTCATGGTGTCTGCCCGGAATGCAAGAAGCAGCAGGATTCCGTTCAGGAATAAATACTTACGGAAAAAGCGCGGAAACGAGCGTTTTCATAAATCAATTTTTAAGGAGGATTATTATGCGAAGCATTACGACATTAGACCTGCAGTACGCACACCGTTTTTATGGCTTCAAGGGAGAGGCTCAGTATCTGCATGGACATACCGGCGTCCTGACCATCGAGGTTGAGGACACTGTGGAGCCGGGCGTGAATATGGTCTTCCCCTGCAACGAAATCCAGAAGACGGCATGGGAGGTTCTGAAGAATTTCGACCATGCTCTGATTCTGCGGGAAGACGATCCGCTGCTGCCCGCAATTCTGAAGGTCTATGAAGAGCAGGGTATCAAGGATGGCGCTCCGACCAACAAGATGAAAGGCCCCGCATTCCAGACCGAGCTGGCCACGGCCTATCCTGATTGCCGTCTGGTCGTAACAAAGGAGACCATGACCGTCGAGGGCATGATCAAGATCGTCTATGAACTCCTGAAGGACAAGCTGAATATCGCCAAGCTGACGTTCACCAGCGGCGTGAATGCTGCCTCCCAGGAATATAAGCCGGAAGGCACTGTGGATCGCTGCCCTCTGTGCGGTATTGCCCTGAACGAAAAAGGCATATGCCCGAAATGCGGATACAGGAAACAATAATCTCTATACGCAAAACAGAACGCCCGAAGAGTCCACGGATTCTTCGGGCGTTCCGCTTGTATTCAGGGGGCAACTGCAGGGAAACACACGCCAATACTGTTTTATGAGCACCGCGCAATTGGGCGCTGTTTTTGCAACTTTTTCTCGTAAATTTCACCAAATATATTGCATTCTTTTTGTTGAAGTGCTATAATACAAAAGTGAGAGTTTGTGTCAAGTATCTTCAAAAAGGAGAATAAATTATATGTTTTCTCAGGACAAAATCCGCAATATTGCCATTATTGCCCACGTTGACCACGGCAAAACCACCCTGGTGGACGAAATGCTGAAGCAGGGCGGCATCTACCGGGAGAATCAGGCCACGGTGGAGCGCGTCATGGACTCCGGCGATCTGGAGCGGGAGCGGGGCATCACCATTCTTGCAAAGAACACCTCTGTACACTATAAGGACTACAAAATCAACATTGTCGATACCCCGGGCCACGCCGACTTCGGCGGCGAGGTGGAGCGGATCCTGAAAATGGTCAACGGCGTTATCCTGCTGGTAGATGCCGCCGAAGGCCCCATGCCCCAAACCCGGTTCGTGCTCCAGAAGGCCCTGGAGCTGGGCCACAAGGTCATCGTTGCCGTCAACAAGATTGACAAGCCCGACGCCCGGATCCATGAGGTCATGGACGAGGTTCTGGAGCTGCTGCTGGAGCTGGACGCCACCGACGAGCAGTTTAACTCCCCCACAATTTTCTGCTCCGGCCGTCAGGGCACCGCTTCCTACGGCCCCGACGAGGTGGGCACCGACCTGACCCCCCTGTTCGAGACCATTGTCAACTACATTCCCGCCCCCGGCGGCGACGACACCGCGCCGCTGCAGCTGCTGGTGTCCTCCATTGACTATAACGAGTATGTTGGCCGGATTGCCGTGGGTCGTGTGGAGCGGGGCACCATCAAGGTCAATCAGGAGGTCACCATCTGTGACTTCCACGACCCCGAAATCAAGCAGAAGGGCAAGGTGGTTGCCCTGTACGAGTTTGATGGGCTGGGCAAGAACCCCATCCCCGAGGCCCACGCCGGTGAAATCGTGGCCCTTTCCGGCATGGCGGATATCACCATTGGCCGCACCCTGTGCGCCCCCGACTGCGTGGAGCCCCTGCCCTTCGTGAAAATCTCCGACCCCACCATCGAAATGACCTTCGCCGTCAACGACTCTCCCTTCGCCGGTAAGGAGGGCAAATTCGTCACCTCCCGGAACCTGCGGGACCGGCTGGAAAAGGAGCTGCTCAAGGACGTGTCCCTCCACGTCACCGAGCAGGGCACCGACGCCTTCAACGTGGCGGGCCGGGGCGAAATGCACCTGTCCATCCTGATGGAGACCATGCGCCGGGAGGGCTATGAGTTCTCCGTGTCCACCCCCCGTGTGCTGACCAAGACCATCGACGGCAAGCTCTGCGAGCCCATCGAGCGGATGGTGGCTGACGTGCCCGAGGAGTGCATGGGCTCCGTCATTGAGAAGATGGGCCGCCGGAAGGGTGACCTGCTGGGCATGACCCCCATGGGCAACCGCTACCGTCTGGAGTTCCTGGTGCCCTCCCGTGGCCTGTTCGGCTACCGCAATGAGTTCCTGACCGACACCAAGGGCGAGGGCATCATGTCCTCCGTGCTGGATTCTTACGCTCCCATGAAGGGCGAAATCGAGCGCCGTCTGGTGGGCTCCCTCATTGCCTTCGAAAGCGGCGAAGCCGTGACCTATGGTCTGGGCGCTGCCCAAGAGCGGGGCACCCTGCTCATCGGCCCCGGCACCCCTGTCTATGCCGGTATGGTGGTGGGCATTTGCAGCCGGAACGAGGATATGACCGTCAACGTCTGCAAGCGCAAGCAGTTGACTAACATGCGCGCCGCCGGTTCCGACGACGCCATCCGTCTGGTACCTCCCAAGATCATGTCTCTGGAACAGTGTCTGGAATTCCTGGCAGACGACGAGCTGCTGGAATGCACCCCCAAGAGCCTGCGCATCCGCAAGCGGGAGCTGGATCACAGCATCCGTATGCGCAATCTGATGAAGAAACGGGCCCAGGAGCAGGGTTAATACAAGGGGAGATGCCGTGTGCGTCCTGAAAAATCAATTCTATTCGCCCTTGTCTGCGCCCTCTGTCTGACCGGATGTCAAAAAGCACCCCCGACAGAAACCACGGCGCAGACGGAGGCCGTCATTCCCGTGATGGTCACAGAATCCGCCGCGGAAACCACCGCTCCCGCCGAAACAGCGCCGACGGAAGAACGGTTCCTCCTGACCTTCGTAGGCGACTGCACCTTGGGCGCAAACCCCCAAAACACCTACGCCGACGTGGGATTTCCCAGGGTAGTCGGCGAGGATTACAGCTACCCCTTCCGCAACGTGGTTTCTTATTTTGAAGCGGACGATGCCACCTTTGTGAATCTGGAGGGCACCCTGACCGACGTGGGGAACCCTGCGGACAAGACCTACACCTTCCGCGGCTCCCCGGCTTACAGCCACATCCTCACGGACAATTCCGTGGAAGTGGTGACCCTGGCCAACAACCATAGCTTTGACTATGGACAGGCCGGTTACGATTCCACCCGGGCGGTGCTGGAAGAAGCGGGGATTCCCTATGGTGAGCGGGACAGCGGCGTGCTCATCGAGCTGGACTGCGGCCTGAAGGTGGGCCTGTATGGCATGGTCTACTACAAGCTGGACGCGGAGAATATGAAGGCGGAAATCGCCGCCCTGCGGGAACAGGGGGCGGAGCTGGTGATCGTGGCCCCCCACTGGGGCGTGGAGGGCAGCTACCGCCCAAATCAGCTGCAAACCGACGTTGGGCACGCCGCCATCGACGCGGGGGCGGACATTGTCTGGGGCAGCCATCCCCATGTGCTCCAGCCCATCGAAGTCTATGAAAGCGGCATCATCTACTACTCCATGGGCAACTTCTGCTTCGGCGGAAACAGCAAGCCCGAGGATTTTGACACGGTGCTATTGCAGCAGGAGGTCATCCGCTCCCCGGAAGGAAAAATTTCTCTGGGAAGTTTGAAAATCGTCCCCTGCTCCATCAGCTCCGAGAATACCGTCAACAACTATCAGCCCACCCTCATGGCAGCGGATTCGGAAGAATATGCCCGGGTTCTTCGCAAGCTGGACGGCTCCTTTGAGGGGCCAAACCTGAAAATCCGCAAAATCGGGAAATAAATATTGACCAAACCGCTTTTTTCGGTTATAATGGTCTGGCATGACTGTATTGGTCTGTGAATTTGTGTTGCTGCGGTCAAATTTTGACTGTTGAGCATATTGAATTTTGACAGGAGGTGTAAGTGTTATGAAGCGTACCTACCAGCCCAGCCGCCGTCACCGTTCCAAGGTTCACGGTTTCCGTCAGAGAATGGCTACTTCCAACGGCCGCAAGGTTCTGGCCCGCCGTCGTGCCAAGGGCCGCAAGGTTCTGTCCGCCTGATGCGCCTGTTAAGTGGGTCGATACCACGCAAACGGAATACGCGCTTTCAGAGCGAAACGGGAGCTACAGCGGGGTGAATGCAGCATTCGCCCCGCTCCCTTTTTATGGGACATTTGCGATAGGATGATTTCATGAAGTATTCAACCAGTTTGAAACTGAATCACATTTTTCGCCGCCTGTACCACACCTCCGGCTTTGCCGACTCCAATCTGGTGCTCTACGCCCGGAAGAACCGCACCCCGGAAAACCGGGTAGGGATCACCGTCAGCAAAAAGCTGGGCAAGGCCCATGTGCGCAACCGCACCCGCCGCCGCCTTCGGGAGGTCTACCGCCTCAACGAGGCAAAGTTTCGTCCCGGCTGGGACATTGTGGTGGTTGCCCGCAGCAAGGCTGTGGATGCCGAATTCTCCCAGCTCACAAAGAGCTATCTGACGCTGGCGAAAAAAGCGGGACTCCTCCGGGAAGGCGCGCAGCCATGAAAACAGTCCTTTTGGCCCTGATTCGCTTTTATCAGCGCAATATTTCTCCGTTTTTTCCGGCAAGATGCCGGTTTCGGCCTACCTGCAGTGCGTACGCCATGGAAGCAATTGGCAAGTACGGGGCATGGAAGGGCGGCAAGCTCGCCCTGAAGCGTTTCCTGCGCTGCAACCCCTTCTACAAAGGGGATATTTACGACCCCGTTCCTTGAACCTGATCTCCACCAATCCTTAAGGAGGAAAGCCAATGATTCTCGCATTCAAGCTCAGCGACATCATCACCGTTCCCTTTGGCTGGCTGCTGGCTCTGCTGTACCACACCACCAACAACTACGGTATCGCTCTGATCATCTTCGGTCTGGCGGTGCAGGTCATCCTGACCCCCATCAACGCCAAGGCGAAAAAGGGCATGATGGGCATGTCCCGCCTGACCCCTCAGGTGCAGGACATCCAGCGCCGCTATGCCAACGACCCCCAGAAGCAGCAGGAGCTGACCCAGAAGCTGTATCAGGACGCGGGCGTGTCCATGACCGGCGGCTGCCTGTGGAGCTTCATCCCCATGCTGATTCTGATTCCCCTGTACGCCGTTATTCGCCAGCCCATCACCTACATCCTCATGGAGTCCCAGGAGACTGTCACCGAGATCATCCGTGTGCTGAAGGAGCTGGCTCCCGACATCTTCACCAAGAATACCTTCTATGATGAGATCTACGCGGCGCAGGCCATCCCCATGTATGCCGAGCAGCTGAAAGCTGCCATCCCCGCCATCAAGGATGCCACCCTGGCCGGTATCAACTTTAACTTCCTGGGCATTAACCTGGGCGCTGTGCCCCAGTTCAACATCTTCAGCGCCACCTGGGTCTGGAACTGGGCCCACATCGGCGCGTTCCTGATCCCCTGTCTGTCCGCCGGTTCTCAGGTGCTGCAGATGTGGATCAGCCAGAAGACCAACGATTCCGTGATCACCAACGAAAAGGGCGTTCAGGACGCGGAAACCGCTAAGAACTCCCAGACCGCGCAGACCAATCAGGCCATGATGTGGATGATGCCCCTGATGTCCCTATGGATCGGCTTCACCCTGTCCGCGGGTCTGTCCCTGTATTGGTTCATCGGCGGTGTGTTCCGCATGGTCACCGATCCCATCATGACCAGCCACTACCGCAAGGTTTACGATGCCGAGGACGCCGTCCGGCTCCAGAAGGCCCTGGAAGCCGAGCGGATCGAGGCCGAGAAGGAGCGGGTCCGTGCCGAGCGCCGGGCCGCCAATCCCGACGGCATCACCACCAACACCAGCAAGAAGAAGCTACAGAAGCAGCAGCGGGATCAGGAGCAGGCCGCCAAGGCTGCCGCTGCCAAGGAGTACGCTGCCCGGAAGGGAATTCCGGAGGACGAGGAAGAGGAAGACGACTGTATGTCCGGCATCCCCAGCCGTCCCTACTGCAAGGGCCGCAACTACGATCCCAACCGCTACGCAACGGAGGAATAAACCATGGAAAAGACCATTGTATCCACCGGTAAAACCATCGATCTTGCCATCGAGGCCGCACTGAACCAGCTGGGTCTGGATCGGGACAGCGTGTCCGTTATGGTTCTGCAGCAGGCCAAGGCCGGTTTCCTGGGCTTCGGCGCCCAGCCTGCTAAGGTGCAGCTGACCTATGAGGTGCCCGATCCCATCGTGGAGAAGGCTCCCGAGAAGCCCAAGAGCGCTCTGGGCAGCGCCTCCCGCTCCAAGCCCAAGGCCACCGCCATTCCCGGCGTGACCCCCGAGCCCGCCAAGCCTGAGGCCCCCAATCCCACGCCCAAGGCCGAAGCGCCGAAGGCTCCCCGGCAGGACAAGCCCAGGGCCCCCCGTCCTGAGAAGAAGCCCGAAGCACCCAAAGCCCCCAAGGAGCCGAAGCCCGAAAAGAAGGCGGAACCCAAGGTCTATGTCCCTGCCGAGGCCGGTTCCACCGAGGAGAAGATCGAAGTCTTCATCAAGGGTCTGCTGGAGCACATGGGCTCTCAGGCGATTCCCCACTGCGTGAAGGTGGAGAATAACGCCTACAAGGTTGACCTGGTGGGCGACGATCTGGGCTACCTGATCGGCCGCCGGGGCGACACCCTGGACGCCATTCAGCATCTGGCCAACTACACCATCAACCGTGGCCTGGACGGTCACGTCCGGGTGAATGTGGACGCTGAGTGCTACCGGGAGAAGCGAGAGGACAGCCTGCGCCGCTACGCCCGGAAAAAGGCCCAGCAGGTGCTGAAGGCCCGCCGCCGCACCACTCTGGAGCCTATGAACGCTTACGAGCGGCACGTCATCCACGCCGCCCTGCAGGATATGGACAACATCACCACCCACTCCACCGGTGTGGAGCCCAACCGCCGTGTGGTCATCGAGTACGTAAGATAACGCGGAAAGCCCCAGCCGAACCGGCTGGGGCTTAACTGTGTCATTGCGAGGAGGGCGAAGCCCGACGTGGCAATCCGTTCTCTCCAAACGATCTGTTATCTGCGTACACAGTAGGGGATGCGGATTGCCACGCCAGTGTGCGCACTGGCTCGCAATGACATCCGTTTCCGTGTCGCCAATTTTACAAAAAACAGGGAGCAGTCCTTGAACTGCTCCCTGTTATTTGATGGAATTTACGCCCGCTCAGCGGCTTCCACAACGTGCTTCATCAGCACAGAGGTGGTGACGGAGCCCACACCGCCGGGAACGGGGGTGATGGCGTCAACAATGGCTTCCACCTCGTCGAACTTGGCGTCGCCGGCGATGGCGCCCTTGCCGCCCTTGGCGTTGGTCTTGTTCTCGTCCCAGTTGATGGACACGTCAATGACCACCTGACCGGGCCGGACGTAGTCGGCGGTCAGAGAGTTCAGCACACCGGCGGCGGAGACGATGATGTCAGCGCCCTTGCAGATCTCGGCGGTGTTGACGGTCTTGGTGTGGCAGACGGTGACGGTGGCGTTCTTGCCCATGAGCATCATAGCGGCGGGCTTGCCGACCACCAGGGAGCGGCCGATGACGACAGCGTTTTTGCCCTTGCAGTCGATGCCGTAGTAGTCCAGAATCTCCATGCAGGCAGAGGGAGTGCAGGGGGCGAAGCCCAGATCACCCAGACCCTCGAACACACCGGCGTTGGACAGATGGGTCATGCAGTCCACGTCCTTCTGGGGAGCCAGCCGGTTGCAGATCTCGTTCTGGTCCGCCTTCAGGTGCTTGGGCAGGGGCCGGAACATGAGCACGCCGTGGATGGTGTCGTCGGAGTTGACTTGATCGATGACAGCCAGAACATCCTCCTTGGTGGCGTCGGCGGGCAACTCGAACTTCTTGACCTCTACACCCACCAGCTCGGCACGCTTGGTAGCGCCCTTCTCGTAGGACAGGTCGGAGGGATCAGCGCCAACGCGGATGATGCCCAGAGTGGGGACGATGCCCTTTTCACGCAGGGCGGCGGTACGGGTTTGCAGGTTGGCATTCAGGGCATCGGTGACTTCCTTGCCCAGCAGTAACTTAGCCATGTAATATTTCTCCTTACTATTTTGAATCTAAAAGCAACCTCTTGCGTGTGTTACGTTACCGAGCGACACCCAATGGTGTATAAACTACAGGCAAGTCGGTAACGCATTAGCCGTCGGCCTTGCCGACCGCATTGGCTGGCCGCCCTGCGGCCTTACTGGCCAAAGCCGGCTTTGACTTCGTTGAAAATTTCGTCTGCCAGCTGGCAGTACTTGTTCAGCATCAGATTGGCCTGACGGTTCAACTCCTCGGCGGTTTCCCGGTTTTTCAGGCTCTTGGTGTTGATGAACACGTTCAGGGACGCGGCCTGCAGAGCGGCCTTGCAGCACACCGCGCCGCAGCCGGCATCGGAAACCGCCAGCCGGGAGCCTTTCGCGGCAAACACGGCGATGCAGTCGATGGCCTCGCAGCACAGCTCCATGATGTGCATGGGCACCTTGCAGGCAATGACGGTGGCCTCTTCCAGAATCTTGTCACGGTTGGGGTCGTCCTTGGGAATGCCATAGGCCTTTGCCAGAGGCACAAAGCCCTTGTCATCCTCTTCCACCTGATTGAGCAGCTCCGTCTGCAGGGCATCACACTTGGCTTTCAGGGCGATGATCTCCCCTTCCACGTCGGCGTACTTCTTCTTGCCCACGGTCAGGGAGCCCACCATATTGCCCAGAGCGGTGCCGATGGCGCCCACCAGCGCGGCAGCACCGCCGCCGCCGGGAGCGGGCGCATTGGATGCCAGCACCTCCACAAAGGTGCGGCAGGATTCCATTGTCATATCCATATGTTTGGTTTCTCCTTATCGAAAAGTTTTCCGAAGATACAAGATACTGAGATACTAGATACAAGATATTATTTATTGTCTCAAATCAGAGCATATCTTATATCTTGTATCTTATATCTCGTATCTCCGTATCTTAAAAAAGCACAGGCGAGGGGGGTCGCCTGTGCTTTTTGTGTTAAGTAATCGCTTAGAACAGGCCGGTGATCTTGCCGGTCTCGTCCACATCGATGCGCTCGGCAGCGGGAACCTTGGGTAGGCCGGGCATGGTCATGATCTCGCCGGTCAGAGCAACCAGGAAGCCGGCACCGGCGGAAACCTTCACGTTGCGCACGGTGATGGAGAAGCCACGAGGCGCACCCAGCTTGGTCTGGTCGTCGGAGAAGGAGTACTGGGTCTTGGCCATGCAGATGGGCATATGATCGTAGCCCAGCTCGGTCAGGGTCTTGATCTGCTTCTCGGCGTTGGCGGTGAAGTTCACGCCGTCAGCGTGGTAGATCTTCTTGGCAATGGCCTCGATCTTCTCCTTGATGGAGCAGTCCAGCTCGTAGGCGAAGGTGAAGTCGTTGGGCTGTTCGCACAGACGGACAACTTCCTTAGCCAGCTCGATGCCGCCTTCGCCGCCCTTGCCCCAAACCTCGGACAGAGCAACGTTGACGCCCAACTCCTTGCACTTGGTCTCGATGAGCTTCAGCTCGGCCTCGGTGTCGGTGGGGAAGCGGTTGATGGCGACCACGCAGGGCAGCTTGTAGACCTGAGTGATGTTCTCAACGTGCTGCAGCAGGTTGGGCAGACCCTTCTCCAGAGCCTCCAGGTTCTCCTTGCCGGTCTCGGCCTTGGGCACGCCGCCGTTGTACTTGAGGGCACGGGCGGTCGCAACCAGAACCACGCAGGAGGGCTTCAGACCAGCCATACGGCACTTGATGTCCAGGAACTTCTCAGCGCCCAGGTCAGCGCCGAAGCCAGCCTCGGTGATGGCGTAATCGCCCAGCTTCAGAGCGATCTTGGTAGCGGTAACGGAGTTGCAGCCGTGGGCGATGTTGGCGAAGGGGCCGCCGTGAACGAAAGCGGGGGTGTGCTCCAGAGTCTGAACCAGGTTGGGCTTCAGAGCGTCCTTCAGCAGAGCGGCCATGGCGCCCTGGGCGTTCAGGTCACCGGCGGTGACGGGCTTGCCGGCGTAGGTGTAGCCAACCACCAGACGGGCCAGACGCTTCTTCAGATCGGTAATGTCGGAGGCCAGGCACAGAACAGCCATGATCTCGGAAGCCACGGTGATGTCGTAGCCGTCCTCACGGGGGGTGCCGTTGACCTTGCCGCCCAGACCGTCGACGACGAACCGCAGCTGACGGTCGTTCATGTCGACGCAGCGGCGCCAGGTGATCTGACGGGGGTCGATACCCAGAGCGTTGCCCTGGTAAATATGGTTATCCAGCATCGCAGCCAGCAGGTTGTTGGCAGCGCCGATGGCGTGGAAGTCACCGGTGAAGTGCAGGTTGATGTCCTCCATGGGGACGACCTGAGCGTAGCCGCCGCCGGCAGCGCCGCCCTTGACGCCGAACACGGGGCCCAGAGAAGGCTCCCGGAGGGCGACCATGACGTTCTTGCCAATCTTGCGCATACCGTCAGCCAGACCGACAGTGGTGGTGGTCTTGCCCTCACCGGCGGGGGTGGGGTTGATGGCGGTAACCAGAATCAGCTTACCGTTGGGCTTGTCAGCCATGTCCTTCAGGATATTGTAGTCAACCTTGGCCTTGTAGTTGCCGTACTGCTCCAGATACTTTTCGTCCACACCCGCGATCTTGGCGATCTCGCGAATGTGCAGCATCTCGGTTTCCTGTGCGATTTCGATGTCAGACTTGAATCCCATGATAATACACTCCTTGTAATGTGTTGGTGCCTGCCGTTCCTGGCCCGGCCCATACAGGATGGATGCGGCTGCCGTTGCGATGGCTCACCGCACGTTTTATTCGGTACTTAAGTACCGATATAAGAATAGCACTCTTCGAATCACTTGTCAATATGTATCAGAATTTTTTATAATTTTTTCAGAACTTTCTGTGGAAAGGAGACAAATTGTCTTCTGCTGTCCCATCACTTTTTATGGATTTGAAACAGAATTTCCACGTCATCGGTCTGATCGGTGGAAATGGTCAATTTTGCCTGTCCTGCCCGGCCTATGGTGCGCAGATAGGCGCCGGTCATGCCGCCCTCGGCGGTGACCACTTGGGGGCCGACCAACGCCGCGTCGCCCTCCAGATGCAGATGCACGGGCAGCTGGGCGTAGGGCGCCGGATTGCCGTTTTCGTCCAGAATCCGAATGCGGACAGCGGCCATATCGTAGGTGTCCCCTTCTGTCAGGCGGACGCTGCTGGGGGTAACCTCCAGATGAAGCCGGGCGCTGGGGCAGAGGGTGCAGCTGGCCGATACCTCGCCGTCCTTCACCGCCATCAGCCGCCAAACCGTGGCCTCTCCGCCCCAGTTGCCCACATATTTTTCATAAAGGCGTACCGCGTCGGCGTATTTCAGGCCGTATTTTACCATAGCATAGCCCATTTTTGCCGCCTCCGCCGCCGGGAGGTTCGCCAAGCCGTATTTGCGTACTGCCAGCAGGCAGGAACGCAGCAGCTCCGCCTTTTTCTTGTCAAAGCCCTCCTGGGTTTCGAGCAAAGAGCCGATGGTATCGTCGATGACCATGGGGCTGTGGGGCAGAGCGCTCCACCGCTCCCCGGTAAGCCGGGTAACAAAGGTGCCGTTTTTATAGAGATTCACGGAGTCGGCGTTGGTAAACACCAGCACATCCCCGATCTGGCCGCCGGGATAGTCGCCGATATCCATGGTGGTTCCCACAGCCAGAACCGGCTTGTCGTCGGCCTGACTGGCGTAGGCGTAGGCAGCCAGCTTGGGATTGCGGAAGGCATCCATAACCCCGTGGTAGCACACCCGGTCGCCGGAGCCGAAATCCCGATGGGTGGGGTAATCGAACATACACCAGCCGAAGCAGCCAAGGTGCTCGCCGTCTGCCATGGCATCATTCAGTACCTGCATATGCCGCCGGGCATGCTCCTGCCGCTTCTGCCAGGGATCAAAGGACTTGGTGGGGAACATATGCCCGTTGTGCTCGGAGATGAGCAATGGCTTGTCCCCGGTAACTGCCTTTTTGGGCTTACAGCCGGGATTGTCCCCGGTGTGGGAAAAATCGTTGTAGGCATACACATCCTCCATGGGGCTGCTCTTTTCTAAGTATCGAACGCCGGAGGTGGGGCGGCTGGGGTCAAGGGCATGGGCAATACCGTTTGTCATGCGGTACAGCTCGTCATCGTCCTGACTTTCGTTGATGCGCACGCCCCACAGAACGATGCTGGGGTGATTTCGGTACTGCAGCACCATCTCCCGGGTGTTTTCCATGGTCTGCTTTTTCCAGTCCGTGCCGCCGATGTGCTGCCAGCCGGGTATCTCCGTGAACACCAGCAGACCGAGGCGGTCGCACTCGTCAAGGAAATAGTGACTCTGGGGGTAGTGGGAGGTGCGCACCGCGACACAAGCCAGTTCTTCCTTGAGAATTCGAGCGTCCTCCCGCTGGAGACTTTCTGGAGCGGCGTAGCCGATGTAGGGCCAGCACTGGTGCCGGTTCAGCCCCCGCAGGAAGGTCTTCTTCCCATTTAGGAAAAAGCCGTCCTCCCGGAACTCCACCACCCGGAAACCAACCTTCTGCTCCTTCACGTCCATGATCCGGCCGATTTTCAGCAGGGTCACCCGGCAGGTATAGAGCACCGGGTGCTTCGTGTCCCAGGGCTTGACGCCGGGACACTGGATGGTGATGACACCGTCGGTGGTAAAGGCCTTGCGGATCAGCTCCCGCTCCCCCTTGTACAGCTCCACCAGCAGCAGGCACCCGTGGGCATCGTGGAGAGTGGGGCGGATTTTCAGGGTGGTCAGCGTGGGAGTCGTAATGAAAACGTCCTCAATATAGCACTTCTCCCGAACGTCCAGCCAGACCTCCCGGTACAGGCCGCCGTAGGTCAGGTAATCGATGACGTGACCGAAGGGCGGGATTGCCGGGTTCTCCGTGGTGTCCAGCCGGACGCACAGCAGATTTTCTCCGCCAAGAATCGCCGCGTCGGTAATTTCCACCCGGAAGCCGGTGTAGCCGCAGCGGTGGGTGGTCAGCTCCCTGCCGTTTAAGAATACCGTGGCGATGTGGGCCGCGCCGTCGAACTGCAGGAATATGTGCTTTCCTGCCAGCTCCGGCCCAAGTTCCAGCTTTCTGCGGTAGCCGCAGATGCCCTGATAGCGTTCGTGGTCGGCGTAGTGCAGAGGCATTTGCGCCACCGTATGGGGCAGGCGGACAGCTTCCCCATCCCCCTCACCCAAGGCAAATCCGTCAAACCATTCAGAAGTATATTCCCATTCATTGCAAAGACTGAGCATTTTCTCGCCTCCTATTTATCTATTACGCTATTCGTAGGGCGGGGTCATGACCCCGCCGACGCACCGATTTACCGCAACGTGTGGCGTTCTATCAGGAACGTACCCGCTCGCGTCGTTTTTACTCGTCCACAATCCAACCGGGTCGGCGGGGTCATGACCCCGCCCTACGAATACCGCTATTATACTCTATCAGAAAACGGTGCGCAAGCACGAAAAAAGCCCGCCCCTGGGGGCAGGCTTGATTTTCTCAGGTAATCCGCACGGCAGCAACCACCAGCCGTCCATTGTCCAGCGTATACTCGCAGGTGGACAGGCAGATCAGCTTATCGCCGTAAACCGGGGTGACGCCGGTATCGTAGAAGGACAGCTTCTTGCAGGTGGACACGAAGTCGTTGAACTCCTTCTCATCGGCAGCGTCCACAAACTTGTGGTAGCTGAAGCCCTGACCCACATTGGCGGAGGTCTTGAACACCGCGAAGATCTTGTAGGTGTGGTACTCGTTCAGGGTGTCGAAGAAAATCAGGTTATTCTTGTCCCAGGCTTCTTTTTTGGTATACTCGTTCAGGCAGGCAAACATACTGCCGTCCGCCATGTGGTGGCCGAACAGGGTGATGTTATCACTGGGCTTGTTGATATCCGCCTCGCTCCAGGCGTAAATGCTGCCCCGCTTGCTGTCCTTCTTGTCAAAGTCCCGGTACAGGTAGTAGTTGGGATCGTCGGGGGTCTGAAGGACGGGATAATTCATCTTGGTGCCCTCCATCTTGATCCAGCCAACGGTGTCGTTGTTCTGCTCATAGATGTCCTTATAGCCGGGGAGCATACCGGGCTCGGTCGTCTCCTCAGGCTCGGTGGCTTCCGTGGTTTCCTCCGTTACAGCCTCCGTGGTCTCCGCGGTCTGCGTCTGTGCCTCGGACACAGCCTGGGCCAGCTGATCCATCCGATCCGCCTGTTTCTTGCCGTCGAGAAGATAATTGCCAACCATAAAGGCGCTGACGCCGAAAGCAGCCACAAGCAGGAGGACGGTTACAATAAACAGTGTCTTTTTCATAGTGTACCTCCGTTTCTCATTATTCTCGTATTATAGTATAGAACACGCCATCCGTCAAGCCGCCAGAAGTTTAAGAAATTCTTAGGGTGCCGTCAAAAACTGTCAGTTCATATAATACATTCCAAGGCAGTCCCGCATATCATAGTAGTTGGGCAGCCTTCTCCAGCCGCCGCCTACGGTAGCGTCACCGCTGGCAACCACATGGGTATCGGGCAGGGCCTGGGTGCACTTCCAGGCATCTCCGGCGTCTCCAAAGATCATATACAGGTTTTTCAGCCACGTCATCTGGGTGATGGGGGTGATGTCACAGAAGGTCTTTCCGATGTTCAGATCCTCCAGCGCCGTGCAGTCCACCAGCGGCGAATAATCCCGGATGCAGCTGTTGTCCAGCTCCAGCCAGATAAGGTTCTTGCAGGAGCGGATGGGTTCAATGTACTGAACCTCCGTCCAGGCCAGAATCAGGTATTTAAGCTTCGGCATGAATTCTACAAAGCTGATGTCCGTCAGGGTCATGTGGCCCACATCGAGACACACCATGTCCTCACAGTAGCGCAGATTATAGGCGTAATCGTTAAACAGTCTTCCCACGCCGAAGTGGTTGGGCATGAAATTGTCCTTGTCCGTCCGCAGGGCAATGCTGGGGCCCAGCCGCACCGTCCAGACCACCTTATATTTGTCCCGCACCCGATCCCGGTAGGCTGCCATATCCTCATTGGCGATGTCGCAGGCCACGACCTTGGCCTTGCTGTTTCCCCAATCCGGGTTGTCGAGGCCCTCGCCGAACTTACCGCACAGGCCGAAAATGACCTTCTCCACATTCGGCAGGTATTCCATCTTCGCTTCCACCTCGGCAAGATCGGTCACCACGGTCTGGGACAGATCCACCTCGGTGTCGGTGCTCTGGAACACATTGTCCCCAATGCGTACCTCCCAGCTGATATCCACATTGGGATACTGTTCGGATAGAGATGCCAGTGCTGCCGGGTCTGCCGCCGGGTCTACCATGCGAAGGGTTTTCAGCTCCGACAGGTTGTCCAGCAGAGAAAGGTCAGCATCGGTGATGTTCTCCACCGTCAGCTCCTGCACGTTGGCATCTACCAGCTCCCCACCGATGTGGAATTGGAAGTTCAGATCGTTCTCCCGGCAGTACGCGCTCAGTGCGGAAAAGTCCTGCCCTCCCTCACTGTTCGCCACGGCCACCGTATGTAGATTCGTCAGAAGCGGAAGCATGGACAGATTCTCCGGGCTGGCAGTTTTCAGCTCCACGGATTCAGCGTCCGCGGGGTATTCGATGCCATCCAGCACGACGCAGCTGGAAACCGTCAAATTGGGATACCTCTGACGCAGCAGCGCCAGATTGTCATAATCCCGGCAGCTTTCCGCGTGAACCGTTTCCAGCTTTGGGAAATATGCCAGTGTCTCCACATCCTGAGAAGACAGGGTATCCACGGTAATTTCCGCAGTATCGCTGGACAGCTTCCCGTTCTGGAAGGGGACATTCCATAGGATTTTACACTTTGGCAGCTTCTGATGCAGGGCCTCATAGTGCGCTATGCTCACATCCTCTTCCCGCAGATCCATGCTCGCGGCATTTTTGGGATACAGCCTGAAGTCAATGAGATAATTGCCGCTCAGGATCAAAAATGCCCCTCCGATTATGGACAGCACAATCGCCAGAATCAGAATGACCGCCAAAAGCGCCGATTTTCCGCGCATAATTCGTTCCTCCCGAGTATTGCGTGATATTTCTTTCTATTATGCGGTGGTTTCCCTCATAAGTCAAGGGCAAAATGCCCGGACGGGGCTAATACTTGCGAAACCGGGAATTCTGGTATATAATACCGTTATCGAAATGGAGGAACGCAAATGGATTTTAAGGTATTGGCGGTGGGCGATGTAGTGGGAAATCCCGGGCTTGACCGGGTGCGCCGCCGCTTAAGGCAGCTGAAGCGGAAGACCGGGGCGGATTTTGCCGTGGTCAACGGGGAAAACGCCGCGGTGGTGGGGCTGCTGCCCCATCAGGCGGAGGACATTCTGGACGCCGGAGCGGATGTGATCACCATGGGCAACCACACCTGGGGCAAGCGGGAAATTGTGGACTACATGGACGACTGCCCACAAATTCTGCGGCCCGCCAACTATGCCCCCCAGGTGCCCGGACGGGGCTGGCGGGTCTTCGACACCAAGGCCGGCCCTGTGGCAGTCATTGACCTGATTGGCCGGTGCAATATGGACTACGGCCCGGACAACCCCTTCCTGATGATCGACAAAATATTAAAGGAAATCGATACCAAACTGATTTTCGTGGAAATTCACGCGGAAGCCACTTCGGAAAAGCTGGCCATGGGCTATCTGCTGGATGGCCGGGTCAGCGCCGTCTGGGGCACCCACACCCATGTGCCCACGGCGGATGCCCGTGTCTTACCCAAGGGCACCGGCTATGTGACCGATCTTGGCATGACCGGCCCGAGAGACTCCATCCTCGGCATCCGGCCGGATCTGTCGATTGCCAAATTCCGGGGCGACCTGACGGAGCGCTATCGCTGGGCCGACGGCCCTACCAAAATGGAGGCGGTGCTGTTCACCATTGACAGCGCCACCGGACTGTGCCGCAAGGCGGAAAGAGTGGACGAATGGGACTGAAAATACTACACACCGCTGACCTTCATCTGGACTCCCCCTTTGGAGGCTTCTCCGATGAGCAGCGGCAGCTTTTGAAGCAGCAGCAAAAATTGCTGCCCGGGAAAATTGCCGATTTATGTCAGCGGGAGGGCTGTGACCTGATGCTGCTGGCAGGGGACATTTTTGACGGGGAAGCCAGCCGGGACACCATGGATATTCTGAAAAAAGCGCTGGCCCGCTGCGGCGTGCCGGTGTTCGTCGCCCCCGGCAATCACGACTTCTGTGCCCCGAACAGTCCGTGGCTGGCGGAAAGCTGGCCGGAAAATGTGCACATTTTCACCGGCGCACTGGAATCCGTAGTGCTTGAAGACCTGTCCTGCCGGGTCTGGGGCGCGGGCTTTCGCAGTATGGACTGCCCTTCCCTGCTGGAAGACTTTCACGCCGAGGGCGAAGAACAATACAAAATCGCCGTTCTCCACGGCGACCCCACCCAGCGGGAATCCCCCTACAATCCCATCACCGCCGGGCAGGTCAAGGCTTCGGGCCTACAGTATCTGGCCCTGGGCC
The DNA here is from genome assembly GCA_022786995.1 of Clostridiales bacterium. Classification (GTDB taxonomy): domain Bacteria; phylum Bacillota; class Clostridia; order Oscillospirales; family Oscillospiraceae; genus Faecousia. The sequence goes on along the minus strand of JALFUW010000029.1, from coordinate 4,482 downwards.
ACATCCACAAAGCCGGAGCCTTCCGGGCAGGAAATACCCTTTGCGTCTGGCCCGGCTGCCCCATGGGCCGGGGCTGGGACGAGACCGGCGACAAGGGCGTGTGCATCGTGACATTGGAAGATGAGGCGAACGTGCAGGCCGTGAGTCTTGACACCATCCGCTTCTATGATCTGGAAGCGGACGTGGGCGCCGACCCGGTGGCCGCGCTGGAAAGCCTTCTGCCGCCCCAGGGAAGCCGGGATTTTTACCGCATCGCCCTCACCGGCAACGCCGATGTGGATCTCAAGTCCATTTATAAGGAATTTCCCGATTTTCCAAACCTTTTTTTGCTTGACAAAACAGAGCCGCCCATCGACCTGTGGGAGAACACGGACTCCGACACGCTGGAAGGCATGTACTTCCAGCTGCTGCGCCGCAACCTGGAGGAGCAGCCGGAAAACGCCCGGCAGATTCTGCTGGCTGCGGAGATTTCCCGCAAGCTGCTGGACGGAAGGGAGGTCACCCTGTGAGAATTTACAAAATGACCGCCACCTTCGGCAAGCTGGAGCATGAGACCCTGACCTTAGAGCCGGGTCTGAACATCATCACCGCCCCTAACGAATGGGGCAAGAGCACCTGGTGCGCCTTCCTGATTGCCATGCTCTACGGACTGGACACCCGGGCCAAATCCACCAAAACCGTCCTTGCCGACAAGGAGCGCTACCAGCCCTGGTCGGGCAGCCCCATGTCCGGGCGCATCGACTTAAACTGGAACGGCCGGGACATTACCATCGAGCGCACAACCCGCCGCCGGGTGCCGCTGGGCGAGTTCAAAGCCTACGAAACCATCTCCGGCCTGCCGGTGGAGGAGCTGACCGCGGCAAACTGCGGCTCTACCCTTCTCGGCGTGGAGCAGACGGTTTTCCGCCGGGCAGGGTTCATCCGCTTTTCCGATTTGCCGGTAACCCAGGACGAAGCCCTGCGCCGCCGGCTTAACGCCCTGGTCACCACCGGCGACGACAGCGGCGCTGCCGACCGGCTGGCGGCAAGTCTGAAAGACCTGAAAAACCGCTGCCGCTATAACCGCACGGGACTGCTTCCTCAGGCGGAAGCCCAGCGGGATGCCATTGAAGGGAAGCTTGCCGAGCTGGAAACCCTGAACGCCCAGTGCCAGAAGCTGAAAATGCGCCTTGACGAGGTCAAGGACTGGCTGCGGCAGCTGTACAACCACCAGCAGGCGCTGGCCTACGCCAAGATGGAGTCAGGCCTGTCGCAAATCGCCCAGGCAAGGGAAGCCGTGAACGGAACGGAACAGGCCCTTGGGATTCTGGAGGAAGCCTGCGCTTCCCTGCCGCCTCAGTCAGAGGTGGAGAGCAAGGTGCGGGAGCTTCGGGCCTTCCGGGAGCAGTGGAACGCCATCTGCGCCGAGGAACGGAACGCGCCCGCGGAGCCTCAGAAGCCGGAACTGCCCAACCCCTTCACCGGGCTGACCGCGGAAGCAGCACGGGCCATGGCCCGGGAGGATGCCCGGGAGCTGACACTGCTTTCCCAGTCCAGACTGCCCCTGATTTTCATGATCATCGGAATCATCGGCTTGCTGGCGGCAGGCGGCCTTGCCTATCTGACCGCCTATGTCTTCGCCGTCATCGCCGGGGGCGTGGGACTGCTGGCCCTTATCTGGGGTATCATCGACAGAGCATCCACCCGCAGGAAAGCCCTCGCCATCGTGGAAAAGTATGGCACCGCCGACTGGAAACGCTGGACGGCTCCCATATCGGACTATGAGCAGGACATGCTCGCCTACAGCGAAGCCCTGAAAGCCTATCAGGAGGTCGGCAGCGACCTGGAAGTCCGCCTGATGGTTGCCCGCAAAAAGCGGGATTCTCTGTGCGGTTTACAGGAGCCGGAGGAGGTGCTGGATTTCTGGCAGGACGCCCAGCGTCAGTGGGAGCAGTACGACCGGGCACGCTCCGACGCCATAACAGCAAAAAATCACTTTGAAGCTCTGAACGCCATGGTAAAACCCGTGGAAAAGCCAGCATTCCCCGACAATCTGACCCAGAATGAGGCCCAGACCGCCCAACTGCTGGCCGAATGCGCCGCGGAGCAGCAAAGGCTTCAAAACCGGCTGGGCCAGTATCAGGGAAGGATGGAAATTATCGGCAGTGCCGAAGATCTGCGCTTGCAGCACAAGCGGGTATCCGACCGCATCGCCCGTCTGGAGGACACCTACACCGCCCTGACCATTGCCCAGGAGACCCTCATGCAGGCCCGGTCTGAGCTGCAGCGCCGCTTCGCCCCCCGGATCACCCAGCGGGCTCAGGAGCTGCTGGGTGCCATGACGGACGGACGCTACCAGAGTCTGACCATGGGCGAGGATTTCTCCCTCCGGGCCTCCGCCGGGCAGGAGGATACCCAGTGCGACGCCATCTGGCGCAGCGACGGCACCATCGACCAGCTGTATCTGGCCCTCCGGCTGGCGGTAGCCGAGGAATTAACCCCCGAAGCGCCGCTGGTGCTGGACGACGCACTGGTGCGCTTTGACGACACGCGCATGGCGGCGGCGCTGGACATCCTGCGAAAAATGGCAGAAAATAAGCAGGTCATCTGCTTTACCTGCCAGAATCGGGAAGCAAAGGCATAAAACATGGCGAACCAGTGACCGAGCGTCCCTGGTTCGCCTGTTCTTTTCTCATTTTATCCGATATTCTTGTAATAGGTGGAATAGGCCTCGATTTCCCGGCTTAGAAGTTCATCGGTTTTTTTATCGTACTTGCACTTGTAGCTTCTTGCGTAGACCGCCACATCGTCCTCGCCGGAGGTGGTTTCCATTTTTACATAGTAGTCCTTTTCATCGGTGCCCAGCAGCTTCATCCTCACAAACCCATCCGATACCTCCGCTTTAATTTTCACGGGGAAGCTGTACTGATTGCGGAATTTGAAATCTGTGGTCAAGTAGTTCACGGCGGCATCCAGACCGGCAGGCACATAGGTCACCTTGGCGCCGTGGCAGGCCCGGAACACCACTTCCAGATCCGCCAGCAGCACGCAATTATACAGAGTCGTGGAGCCTTGGCACACGCCGCCGCCAATGGAATCCACCAATCCTCTGCCGGAATAGGCCGGGGCAGGCAGATAGCCCTTTTCCTTTGTCCGCTCGCCTACCACAGCGTTGTAGGAAAAGGTCTCCCCCGGCTGCACAATGTGCCCGTCCAGGGCCTGACACAGCAGGCGCAGATTGGTGTTGCGGTTTTCGTTGGTGTTGTGCTTTGTCTCGCACTGCCCCAGCACATCCTGATAAAGGGCATCCTCGCCCATCACCTCCGGGGCAGTGTAGAGCAGCGGGAAGGCCACCACATGGCCATAGCCCGGCGTATCCATATGGGATACGTCGATGCTCTGTCCGTAACATCCGGGCAGGATACCCCCGGTCTCCATATCCGGCGCGTCATCCACAGGTTCCCGGTAGACCTCCGCCGCCAGCGCCTCCCAGTCGGGCATTTCCGGGTATTTTGAGGGCTTGACTGTGGCGGCGATGCACCCGTCCGGCAGGGACACCGGCCGGGCAAAGGCATCCAGTATCCCGTTCAGTACCCCCTCCACATCCAGATGCGCTTCCGGCACTCCAACATTCACCACCAGGGTCTGCCCCTCCGCTGTGGGGTCAAAACGATCCGTAGCCAGCTCCGGGGCGGTTCCCGTCAGATGCCACTCTGCCTCCCGGTAGGTCGTGTCATATTTTTCGGCATAGTTTTCCAGCTTCGTGCGGATAGCATCTTCATCGGCTTTCAGAAAGGGGCGCAGCTCCACATTGCAGCGGGTCTTCCGGGCAGCGCCCACCGCCGCACCCATATCAAATTTCACACCGCACTCCCGGGGTTCAAACTTCAGTTCTTCCTCCGGCAGAGACACCCGGATGGGTTGCGGATACAGCTGCTTCGCCGCAGACCAGGCTTTCCAATAGGGCAGACCGGAAAGATCCTGCCCATCCAGCGCGGCCCCCTCCGGCATAGGCAGGCAGAGGTACACAGCCACGCCAACCAGAGCCGCCAGCAGGCACACCGCGGTAATCACCAGCGTATGTTTCTGTCTCAATTTTCGCAAAATCAAATCAATCGGCATGGTTTTTCCTCCAAATTTTCAAAAAACGGCATACTCCGGGTGGCACTTGGCCTGACGGCGGACCCAATGGCTGTGCAAATTATGATAAGGCGCAGGGCCTTCCAGCTCACAGTCGTCGATGGTCATATCCGCCCGGATGGCGCTGTCGTAGATGGAACGGCCCAGAAAGGGAACCAGAATCCGGGCCGGGGCCGTGAGGAAGCAGGCGTGGTACTGCACCTCGGCGGCAAAGCTGGGGAAGGAAATGTCCGCGGTGTAGGCCGCGAGAATTGCCAGCTTTTCAAAGGGATTCAAGCTGTCGGCATCCCGGATAAAGATAAACCGGTGGTCGCAGACAGTGTAACCAGCTGCGGCGTTGTTTTCTTCAATAAATGACCGCAG
>JALFUW010000011.1 GCA_022786995.1 Clostridiales bacterium | reverse complement strand
GATAAATTCTCGGTCATCTATCGCAACTACATCATTGCCACAGTTGATGCTGTTGAGGGGAAACTGCTAGAACGCCACATCCGCAGACTGTAACCCATGTCTCTTCCCTATGTGTTACCTATGTTACTCTTGACACAATGGGCGCCCCTACATCCACAGGATGTAGCGATTTGCGCCCATACAGACAAAAGAGAGGAAAGACCAATGAAAGTAGTAAAATTCGGCGGCAGCTCCATGGCGGATGCCGGTCAGTACCGCAAGGTGCGGGATATCCTGATGGCAGACCCCGAGCGCAAGGTGGTGGTGGTTTCCGCTGCAGGCAAACGGTTCAGCGGTGACCATAAGCTGACCGACCTTCTGTACCTGTGCTATGCCCACATCCAGTACGGCGTGGACTGCTCCACCATTTTCGATGCCATTGCCAGCCGTTACATCGATATCCGGGACGATCTGGGCCTGAGCCTGCCCATCGAGGTGGACTTAGAGCTGCTCAAGCACCGCATCGACGCCAAGGAGATTTCTCAGGAGGAGCTGGTCAGCCGGGGCGAGTATCTGTCCGCCAAGCTGATGGCGGCTTATCTGGGCTTCCAGTTCGTGGACGCCGCGGACTGGGTGAAGTTCAACATGGACGGCACCGTCAATGAAAAGGACTCCTACGAGGCCCTGCGCTCTCAGGTGATTCTGGGCTACGGCGCGGTGATTCCCGGCTTCTACGGTTCCATGCCCGACGGTTCCATTCACACCTTCTCCCGGGGTGGCAGCGATATCACCGGCGCGCTGGCAGCGGCGGCGCTGGATGCCGATGTGTATGAGAACTGGACCGACGTGTCCGGCATTCTCATGGCGGATCCCCGGATCGTGGATAACCCCCAGGCCATCCCCGAGGTGACCTACGACGAGCTGCGGGAACTGAGCTACTCCGGCGCCCAGGTGCTCCACGAGGACTCTATCTTCCCCGTCCGGGAGAAGAACATCCCTGTGAACATCCGCAATACCAACGATCCTTCCGCCCCCGGCACCATGATTCAGGAGAAATTTACCGGCGACCATGACCCTGACCGGTTTATCACCGGCATTACCGGCAAAAAGGACTTCTCCATCATCTCCCTGAGCAAGCGGGGCATGAGCAATCAGGTCGGCGTGCTGCGCAAGGTGCTCACCGTTCTGGAGCGTCACGGCATCTCCGTGGACTATGTTCCCAACGGCATCGACAACGTGTCCGTGGTGCTGCCAACCAGCTCTCTGGAGAAGGAAATGTACACCATCATGGCGGAGATCAAGAAGGAAGCCCAGCCCGATACGCTGGATGTGCACCACCAGATCGCTGTGGTTGCCGCCGTCGGCCGGAAGATGGCCTTCCGTCCCGGCATTTCCGGCAAGATCTTCGCGGCGCTGGGCGAAAGCGGCATCAACATCCGTATGATCAACCAGGGCCCTGACGAACTGAACATCATCTTCGGCGTGGATAATAAGGACTTTAAGAAAGCCATCCGCGTGCTGTATAACAGCTTTGTGACCAAATAAGCTGTGAAATTGGAGGTAATGAACATGAAACTGTATACCGTGGCTGTTCTGGGCGCCACCGGCGCCGTGGGACAGGAAATGATGAAGATTCTGGAAGAGCGGAATTTCCCTGTGGGGAAGCTGATTCCTCTGGCCTCTGCCCGCTCCGCAGGTAAGACCCTGAAGTTCAAGGGTGAGGATGTGACCATTCAGGAAGCCTGCGACACCGCTTTCGAGGGTGTGGACATCGTGCTGGGTGCTGCCGAGAATGACATTGCCCAGAAGTTTGCTCCCGCCATCGTCAAGGCCGGCGCTGTCTTCGTGGACAATTCTTCCGCCTTCCGCTTAGATCCCAAGGTGCCCCTGATCGTTCCTGAGATCAACCCCGAGGATGTGAGCTGGCATAACGGCATCATCTCCAACCCCAACTGCTCCACCATCATCACCGTCACCGCCGTCAACGCCCTGAATCAGCTGTCCCCCATCAAGGCCATGACCGCTTCCACCTATCAGGCCGTCTCCGGCGCAGGCGCCGGCGGCCCCATCGAACTGATGAACGAGGTGGAGGCCCTGCGGGAGGGCAAGACCTACGAGCCGAAGGTGTTCTCCCACCAGATTGCCTACAACCTGATTCCCCAGATTGGCGGCGAACAGTTCGAGGGCTACACCAGCGAGGAAATGAAGATGCAGAACGAGGGCCGGAAGATCATGCACCTGCCCGAGCTGAAGGTTAGCTGCACCTGCGTCCGCGTCCCTGTGGTGCGTAGCCACTCCATCTCCGTGTCCCTGCACTTTGACCATAAGATCACCGTGGCTGAGGCCCGGGAGGTTCTGAAGCATGCCCCCGGCGTCAAGCTGGTGGATGACCTGGCCAAGAAGGAATACCCCATGCCGCTGGATACCTCCAATCAGGATATCGTGTTCGTGGGCCGCATCCGTCCTGACCTGACCGATGACAACGGCCTGTGCCTGTGGTGCTGCGGCGACCAGGTGCGCAAGGGCGCTGCCACCAACGCCATCCAGATCGCGGAGCTGCTGGTCAAGTAATCCTATTGTAATATGTATAAATCCCTCCTGCCCGGGCGATACTCCCCGGCAGGAGGGATTTTCATGAAGATTCGTGATATTATGTCAACCCCGGTGATTCGGATTCACCCGGAGGAAACGGTTTCTGTGGCGGCGCGAATGCTGGAACGGAGCAATATTGGAGCCTTGCCGGTGGTAGGAAACGATGGACACATGTGCGGCTTGCTGACAGACCGGGATATTGTGACACGGTGCCTCGCGGCAGGGCGGTCGCCGTCCACCACGCAGGTGAAGACGATTATGACGACGGGGGTCGTGTCCGCACCGCCGGATATGGATTTGGGATTGGCGGCAGGCCTCATGGGCAGCAGACAGATCAGAAGGCTGCCGGTGACGGAGAACGGGAAGCTGTGCGGCATGGTAAGCCTTGGGGACCTAGCGCTGAAAGAGGAAAGCTGTATTGACGCGGGGGATGCGCTGACGGAAATCAGCGATCATTTATCCAGTCGGTTTTAGGGAATGGCACGATAGAAGCACAGATGTCTGCGTTAAAAGCACACAAAAATAAATGCTATTTTTTGTGAAAAAATGCTTGACAAAAGGAGAAGGAGGTGGTATCATAACCAGGCTGTCCGAGAGGGCAGTTAAATAATGCCAAAGATGAGCGGAAATTGAAGGAATTTGCAAAAAGTTCTTGACAAATGAAGCTTTCTGAGGTATCACATAAAAGTTGCGTGATGAAAAGCCTTGGCTTGGAGCGCAGCGCCACAGCTCGAAAAACTTCGAAAAGAATCGAAAAAAGTTCTTGACAAGTTAAAGAAAATGTGGTAAACTAAAAAAGTTCACAGCGGTTCAAAAAACGGAACGCATGAACGCATCTGTACCTTGTAAATTGAATAACGTAAAGACGAATTTTAACACCTTGGACAATTAATGGATTGTTTAAGCGTAAGCGAAAAAACAGCCAACGAAAATTCTTGAGTAATTATTGCTAGAAGCAAATTATTCAAAAGATTGATTTTAAGCTCTTTGGAGTTTAAGATATCATTTTTTTGAGAGTTTGATCCTGGCTCAGGACGAACGCTGGCGGCGTGCCTAACACATGCAAGTCGAACGGAGTTAAGCCCTTCGGGACTTAACTTAGTGGCGAACGGGTGAGTAACGCGTGAGGAACCTGCCTTTCAGTGGGGGACAACAGTTGGAAACGACTGCTAATACCGCATGAAACTTTTTGGGGGCATCCCTGGAAAGTCAAAGATTTATTGCTGAAAGATGGCCTCGCGTCTGATTAGCTAGTTGGCGGGGTAACGGCCCACCAAGGCGACGATCAGTAGCCGGTCTGAGAGGATGAACGGCCACATTGGGACTGAGATACGGCCCAGACTCCTACGGGAGGCAGCAGTGGGGAATATTGGGCAATGGG
>JALFUW010000028.1 GCA_022786995.1 Clostridiales bacterium | reverse complement strand
GCCCCCGCGCTGCTGTCAGCGCGGGGGCCTTTTCATATCGTATCTCAATCCTGCGCCCGCAATCCTTCCACATAGTGGATGAACTGCTGGGCCACGCGGCCGGAGAAACCGCCGTGGCGGACTTCCCAGGTATTGGCCATGGCCAGGAGCTTATCCTCATCCATCCGGATATCCTGCTTTTCGGCCAGGAACCGGACAATGTCCCGGAACTCCTTGGGCGTGGGAGCGTTGTAGTTGATGGTGACGCCGAAGCGGCTGGCCAGAGACAGCTTCTCCTCCACTGTATCGGAGCGGTGGATGTCTCCGTGGTGCTCCATATCCGTCCGGTCGTTCCAGGTCTCCCGGATCAGGTGGCGGCGGTTGGAGGTGGCGTAGATCAGTACGTTGTCCGGCCGGGTCTCCACGCCGCCCTCGATAACGGCCTTCAGGAACTTGTACTCCACCTCGTTCTCCTCAAAAGACAGATCGTCGATGAAGATGATGAAGCGGTAATTGCGGTTCTTGATGGCGCCCATGAGGCTGGACAGATCCCGGAACTGGTGCTTGTAGATCTCGATCATCCGCAGGCCCTGGTCGTAATACTCGTTGATCAGCGCCTTGACGCTGGTGGATTTGCCGGTGCCCGCGTCGCCGTAGAGCAAAACGTTGTTGGCGTTCTTACCCTCCAGAAATGCCTCCGTGTTGCGCCGAAGTTCTTCTTTCTGCTTCTCATAGCCCAGCAGATCGTCCAGTTTCACCCGGTCGATGTTGCTGATGGGCAGGAACTCCAGCTCCCGGTCCGTTCGCTGGATACGGAACGCCCGGTTCATGGCGAACACGCCGTAGCCGTACTGGCGGTAGTAGTCCGTCAGCAACCGAAACATGTCCTCTTCGTCTTTGGCGCTCTCCAGCGCCTGGCAGAGGGTCTGGACCTGACGGCTGACGTCCCGGTTGTAGGTCCGCTCCCGCTTGGGGATGGCCCGGTAGTTACAGATGGTGGAAAAGCAATCGATGCCGAGATCCCGCTCGATGGGGCCGAAATCAAAATGAAACAAGCGGCGGAACACAGCAAAGTCGCTTCTCGCAAAGCGGTTCACACTGCCGTCTCCGGCTCCCATCCGCTCACAGGTCTGAGTGAAGGAGTTGCGGTTGGTCACCAGCAGCCATGTCAGGTAGCAGTGCCACAGATTCCTGTCAAATCCGCAGACCGTAGACAGGTCCAGCAGCCGCTTGATCTGCCGGTAGATACGTCCGGTCAGCTCGTCCCGGTCCCAGCCGCCCTTTTCCCAGTCCCGGAAGATCTCCGCCAGGCGAACCAGGATCTCGTCCTCGCCCAAATCGCTGAACAACAGCAAGTGGTCCAGTTCTCTGTGCATAGTATCACATCTCCTTGGAAAGCTGCCGCCGTTTTTTTGGAAAACGGCGGCGCAAAGTGTCAATAAACCGGCTTGCGGCGCGGGGTCATTCCAGGATGGCGCCCTTGTCCGCGGAGGAGACCAGTCGGGCGTAGCGCGCCAGATAGCCGGTCTTGATCTTCGGCTCCGGGCAGACCCACTTGGTCTTCCGGGCTGTCAGGACCTCGTCGCTGACTTTCAGTTCGATGGAGCGGCCGGGGATATCGATGGCGATGAGATCCCCCTCCTCCACCAGACCGATGGGGCCGCCGGAAGCGGCTTCGGGGGACACGTGGCCGATGGATGCGCCGCGGGTGGCGCCGGAGAAGCGGCCGTCAGTGATGAGAGCCACATCCTTGTCCAGCCCCATGCCCGCGATGGCGCTGGTAGGGTTGAGCATCTCCCGCATACCGGGGCCGCCCTTGGGCCCCTCGTAGCGGATGACCACCACATCCCCTGCCACGATCTTTCCGGCGTAGATGGCCGAGATGGCGTCATCCTCGCTGTCAAAGACACGGGCGGGGCCCTCATGTACCAGCATCTCGGGAGCCACGGCGGACTGCTTTACCACGCAGCCGTCGGGGGCCAGATTGCCCTTCAGAACGGCGATGCCGCCGGTCCTGGTGTAGGGCTTTTCAATGGGGCGGATGAGGTTCGTATCCCGGTTCACCACGCCCTCCAGATTCTCCGCCAGCGTTTTGCCGGTGCAGGTGAGCACAGAGGTATCCAGCAGCCCGGCTTTCGTCAGCTCCGCCATGACGGCGGCCACACCGCCGGCCCGCTCCAGGTCCTCCATGTAGGTGTCCCCGGCGGGAGCCAGGTGGCAGAGGTTGGGGGTTCTGGCGCTGATCTCGTTGGCCATGTCAAAGCTCAGCTGGATACCGCACTCATGGGCGATGGCGGGCAGGTGCAGCATGGTGTTGGTGGAGCAGCCCAGGGCCATGTCCACAGTCTCGGCGTTGTGGAAAGCGGCCTCGGTCATGATATCCCGGGGGCGGATGTCCTTCTCCACCAGCTCCATGATCTTCATGCCCGCGTGCTTCGCCAGCCGCAGCCGGGCGGAATAAACGGCGGGGATGGTGCCGTTGCCCCGGAGGGCCATACCGATGGCCTCCGTCAGGCAGTTCATGGAGTTGGCGGTGTACATGCCGGAGCAGGAGCCGCAGGTGGGGCAGGCGTTCTCCTCGTACTCCTCCATGCCGGCATCGTCCAGCTTGCCGGCATAGTGGGCGCCCACCGCCTCGAACATATGGCTCAGGCAGGTACGGCGGCCATCGTTCAGGGTGCCTGCCAGCATGGGGCCGCCGGAAACAAAGATGGTAGGAACGTTGACGCGGGCGGCGGCCATCAGCAGGCCGGGCACGTTCTTGTCGCAGTTGGGGATCATCACCAGACCGTCGAACTGGTGGGCCATGGCCATGGCCTCGGTGGAGTCGGCGATGATATCACGGGTAACCAGGGAGTACTTCATGCCGGTGTGGCCCATGGCGATGCCGTCGCAGACGGCGATGGCGGGGAACACGATGGGGGTGCCGCCGGCCATGGCAACACCCAGCTTTACAGCGTCCACGATCTTATCCAGATTCATATGGCCGGGGACGATCTCGTTGTAGGAGCTGACCACGGCAATCAGAGGCCGCTGCTGCTCCTCTTCCGTCAGGCCCAGAGCGTGATAGAGGCTGCGGTGGGTGGCGTTCTGTGGGCCGTTGACAACCTTGTCTTTCATCATCATAGGATTTTCCTGCTTTCTTGAAGTAGTATAAAAGAATGTCATTGCGAGCCAGTGCGCACACTGGCGTGGCAATCCCCCGCATTTTGGAGATTGCCACGTCGGCCTACGGCCTCCTCGCAATGACACGAAGTTTTATTAGTTGTTGATCAGCTTATCCTCGTCGCTCCAGCTGTACAGCTTGCGCACTTCCTGACCCACGATTTCGGAGGGGTGCTCGGAAGCCAGCTTGCGCATGGCGTTGAAGTGCACCTGAGCGCCGGCGGAGGACATATCCAGCAGGAAGTCCTTGGCGAAGGTACCGTCCTGAATGTCGGCAAGGATCTTCTTCATGGCCTTCTTGGTGTCGGCGGTGATGATCTTGGGGCCGGTAACGTAGTCGCCGTACTCGGCGGTGTTGGAGATGGAATAGCGCATGCCGCTGAAGCCGGACTGGTAGATGAGGTCAACGATCAGCTTCATCTCGTGGATGCACTCGAAGTAGGCGTTCCGGGGGTCGTAACCGGCCTCCACCAGAGTCTCAAAGCCGGCCTGCATCAGAGCGCAGACACCGCCGCACAGAACGGCCTGCTCACCGAAGAGGTCCGTCTCGGTCTCGGTGCGGAAGTCGGTCTCCAGCACGCCTGCCCGGGCGCCGCCGATGCCCAGAGCGTAGGCAAGGCCGATGTCCAAAGCGTCGCCGGTGGCGTCCTGCTCAACAGCAATCAGGCAGGGCACACCCTTACCGGCCTGATACTCGCTGCGGACGGTGTGGCCGGGGCCCTTGGGGGCGATCATAATGACGTTGACGTCCTTGGGGGGCTTGATGCAGCCAAAGTGGATGTTGAAGCCGTGGGCGAAGGCCAGAGTCTTACCGGCGGTCAGGTTGGGTGCGATGCTCTCCTTGTACAGGGCGGCCTGCTTCTCGTCGTTGATGAGGATCATGATTACGTCGGCAGCCTTGGTGGCCTCGGCGGCGGTCATGACGGTCATGCCCTGGGCCTCGGCCTTGGCCCAGCTCTTGGAGCCGTTGTACAGGCCCACGATGACGTTGACACCGCTCTCCTTCAGGTTGAGGGCGTGAGCGTGGCCCTGAGAGCCGTAGCCGATGATGGCAACGGTCTTGCCAGCCAGCTTCTGAAGGTCACAGTCCTGCTGATAGAAAATACGATTCATTTTGATTACCCCTTTATTTCTTAGAATGATTAAAAAACAGGTTATTTGATGTTGCGAACGCCGGAGGGTATCGAAATTGACAATTGACAGTTGACAATTGTGGTATCCCTCCGGGATAATTTTAAATTTGTCCCACAGGGACTCCGTAATTGTCAATTGTACATTGTCAATTGTCAATTAAAGATTGGTGACCCGGCGGATGGTGGTGGCGCCTCTTTGCAGGCTGACCACGCCGGTGCGGCAGATTTCCAGAATGTCGTATTCTTTCATTAAGGATACGAAATTGTCGATCTTCCGGCTGTCGCCGATCATCTGGATGATGATGGAGTCCTTAGTAAAGTCCACGATCTTGCCCTCGTAGGCGTCAGAAGCGGCGCTGATCTCGCCCCGGACGTTGGGATCGTTCTTTACCTTAATCAGCAGCAGTTCCCGGTTGACGGTGTCTAAGTTGTCCAGCTCCGCGATGGAGACCACGTCAGGGAGCTTATACAGCTGGTTAATGAGCTGCTCTTTTTTCACTTCATCGCCCTCGGACTGGACGGTGATCCGGGAGAATTCCTCGGATTCCGTTTCGGACACGGTCAGGGAGGTGATGTTAAACTGGCGGCGTCGGAACATGCTGGTGACCCGGTTCAGAACGCCGAACTGATTGTTGACCAGAATGGCTACAGTAAATTTCTTCATCATCAGTCACCAATCCTTGTAATGATATCGTCCATGGAACCGCCGGGGGGCAGCATGGGCAGCACGAATTCGTCCTTGTCGATGGCGCAGTCAATGAGGTAGGGGCCGTCGCAGGCGAAGGCTTCCGTCAGAGCCGCTTCCAGCTCGTCGAGGGTCAGGGCCCGGCTGGCCTTTGCGCCGAAGGCCTGCGCCAGCTTGACGAAATCGGTCTGGCGGGCGTCCAGCATGGTGTTGGAATAGTGCTTGTCAAAGAACAGGGTCTGCCACTGGCGAACCATGCCCAGCACGTTGTTGTTGAGCAGCAGAATGACGAGAGGAACCTTGTTCGCAACCGCGGTGGCCAGCTCGTTGAGGTTCATGCCGAAGCTGCCGTCGCCGGTGACCAGCACCGTGCGCTCCCCGGTGCCTAAGCCTGCGCCGATGGCCGCACCCATACCGAAGCCCATGGTGCCGAGACCTCCGCTGGAGAGGAACCGGCGGCTGGTTTTCAGGTTCAGATACTGGGCGGCCCACATCTGATGCTGGCCCACGTCGGTGGCCACAGGGGTATTCTCATTTAAGTGCTTGTTCAGGGCACAGATGACGTTCCGGGGGGTCATGCCCTCCCGGCTGTCCAGACCCGCCTGCTCCTCCACGATCAGCTGATCGATCTCCGCCTGCCACTCGGGGTGGGTGGTCTTATTCAGCATGGGCAGCAGCTTTTGCAGGGTCTTCTTCACATCGCCCCGGAGACCGTGGGCGAGGGTGACGGTCTTGCCCAGCTCCGCGCCGTCAATGTCGATGTGGATGATTTTGGTGCCCACGGCGAACTTGGCCCGGTTGCCGGTGACCCGGTCGTTGAACCGACAGCCCAGAGCAATGATGCAGTCGGCGTGGTGCATGGCGGTGGAGCAGGCATAGTGGCCGTGCATGCCCTGCATGCCCAGGAACCGGGGATAGTCGGTGGGAACGCCGGAAATGCCCATTAAGGAGCAGCCGATGGGGGCATCAATCAGCTCCGCCATCTGGAGAAGCTCGTCCTGAGCTTCGCTGGTAATGAGACCGCCGCCAAAGTAGATGAAGGGCCTCTTTGCGTTGTTGATGGTTTCCGCCGCCTGCTGAATGCGGATCTCCTTGGCGGGGAAGGTCTCGTCAGCGGTGACAGGCGCGGCGGGCTCGTAGTCGAACTTCGCGATCTGTACATCCTTGGGAATGTCGATGAGCACAGGGCCGGGTCGGCCGGATTTGGCAAGCCGGAAGGCTTCCCGGACGGTGTCCGCCAGATCCTCAACGCTGCCGACAAAATAGTTGTGCTTGGTGATGGGCAGGGTCACGCCGGTGATGTCGATTTCCTGAAAACCGTCGGTGCCGATGGTGGAATTGGGCACGTTGCCGGTGATGGCAACCATTGGCACGGAGTCCAGGTACGCCGTGGCGATGCCGGTGACCAGATTCGTGGCGCCGGGGCCGGAGGTGGCGATCACCACGCCAACCTTGCCGGTGGCACGGGCATAGCCGTCGGCGGCGTGGGTGGCGCCCTGCTCATGTGCGGTCAGTACATGGCGCAGTTCGTCCTGATACTTATACAGGGAGTCATAAATGTTGATGACCTGCCCGCCGGGATAGCCGAAAACGACATCCACGCCCTGCTCAATCAGGGTGCGAACGAGGATATCGGAGCCGGAAAGAAGCATAGTATCATCCTTTCTTCAAATTCTCTATAATCAATCTTCCCATTTCGGTGCAGCCCACCAGCTTGCACTGCTGGCTGCCAGAGGGAAGAATGTCGCCGGTGCGGTAGCCGTCCACCAAAACCTTGGAGACAGCGGATTCGATGCAGTCGGCTTCTTCCGCCATATCGAAGGAGAAGCGGAGCATCATGGCGGCAGCCAGAATGGTGCCGATGGGGTTGGCAATGTCCTTGCCCGCGATGTCGGGAGCGGAGCCGTGGATGGGCTCGTACAGGCCCCGGGTGCCGTCGCCAAGAGAGGAGGAGGGAATCATGCCGATGGAGCCGGTGATCATGGAGGCCTCGTCGGAGAGAATGTCACCGAACATGTTCTCCGTGACGATCACGTCAAACTGGCTGGGATCCTTCACGATCTGCATGGCGCAGTTGTCCACCAGCATATCGGAAAACTCCACGTCTGGGTATTCCGCTGCCAATTCGTGCATGACCTTCTTCCAGAGACGGGAGGAATCCAGCACGTTGCTCTTTTCCACGCTGCAAAGGCGCTTATTTCGCTTGCGGGCGGTTTCAAAGCCGATGCGGCCGATGCGGCGGATTTCGCTTTCTGAGTAGCGCAATTCGTCAATTGCCACGGGTTCCCCGTTTTCGGTGACGGTTTCGTGCTTGCCGAAGTAGATGCCGCCGATCAGTTCTCTTACAATAATAAAGTCAATGCCCTTGTCCACGATTTCCTGCTTCAGCGGGGAAGCGGAAGCCAGCTGGGGCCAGATTTTCGCGGGGCGGTTGTTGCTGTAGACCCCCATACCTGCCCGGAGACGGAGTAGGCCTTTTTCGGGCCGCATATTTCCGGGAACGCCGTTCCACTTGGGGCCGCCCACCGCACCCAGCAGGACGCTGTCGGAGGCGAGACATTTGTCAAGCATTTCCTGGGGGAGGGGGTCGCCGTATTTGTCAATGGCGTTTCCGCCCATGGCAACGTCGGTGTAGCTGAATTCGTGTCCGTAAATCGCGGCAACTTTGTCCAAAACCAGCTTTGCCTGCTCCACGATTTCCGGGCCGATGCCGTCTCCTCGAATCAGCGCGATATTTCTAGTCATTTTATCACATCTCCTTCAAGGATGCAAGCAGTCCGCCCTTTTTTATGATATTTTGGATGAATTCCGGGAAGGGTTCGGCCTGCCACTGTTTGCCGGTGGTGTGGTCGGTGATGATGCCGGTGTCAAAATCCACGCTGACCTGGTCGCCCGGCTGAATTTCCTCGGCGGCGGCTTCACATTCTAAGATGGGCAGGCCGATGTTGATGGCGTTGCGGTAGAAGATCCGGGCAAAGGACTTGGCGATGACGCAGCCGGTGCCGCAGGTCTTGATGACGAGGGGGGCGTGCTCCCGGGAGGAGCCGCAGCCGAAGTTCCAGCCGGCTACCATCACGTCGCCGGGAGAAACCCGGTTCACATAATCCGCGTCAATGTCTTCCATGCAGTGCTTGACAAGCTCTTTGGCGTCGGCGGTGTTTAAGTACCGGGCGGGGATGATCACATCGGTGTCCACGTTGTCGGGGTATTTGAAAACGGTTCCCTTGGTATTCATGGCCTTAGTCCTCCTTGGGATATGTGATGTAGCCCGTGAGGGCGGAAGCGGCGGCAGTGGCGGGGCTGGCGAGGTAGACCTCGCTGTCCACATGGCCCATGCGGCCCACAAAGTTGCGGTTGGTGGTGGCGATGCACCGTTCGCCTGCGGCGAGGATGCCCATGTAGCCGCCCAGGCAAGGCCCACAGGTGGGGGTGGAGACCACCGCACCCGCGTCAATAAAGGCGGTGACGTAGCCCCGGCTGACACACTCCTTATAGATCTGCATGGTGGCGGGGATGATGATGCACCGCACGCCGGGGGCAACAGTCTTACCGTTCAGAGTTTTGTAGGCGGCCTCCATGTCCTCCATGCGCCCATTGGTGCAGCTGCCGATGACCACCTGATCGATCTTGATGTCGCTCAGTTCTGCGGCGGGGTGGGTGTTCTCTGGCAGGTGGGGGCAGGCCACGGTGGGGACGATTTTGGACAGGTCAATGTCAATGGTCTGTTCGTAGACAGCGTCGGGATCGGCGGTGTAGACCTTGGGTGCCCGCTCGCTGCGGCCTTCCAGATAGGAAAGAGTCACATCATCCACGGGGAAGATGCCGTTTTTCGCGCCGGCTTCAATGGCCATGTTGCAGATGCACAGCCGGTCGTCCATGGAAAGGGAGGCAACGCCCTCGCCGGTAAACTCCATGGACTTATACAGCGCACCGTCCACGCCGATTTTGCCGATAATGGTCAGGATCACGTCCTTGCCGCTGCAATTTGCGGGGAGCTTGCCCGTCAGATGGAACTGGATGGCGGCGGGAACCTTGAACCAGGCCTCCCCGGTAGCCATGCCGGCAGCCATGTCCGTGGAGCCAACGCCGGTGGAGAAAGCGCCCAGGGCGCCGTAGGTGCAGGTGTGGCTGTCCGCGCCGATGATGCAGTCGCCGGCGGTGACCACGCCCTGTTCGGGAAGCAAGGCGTGCTCGATGCCCATTTTGCCCACGTCATAGAAGTGGCTGACGCAGTGGGTGCAGGCGAATTCCCGGCACTGCTTACTCTGCTGAGCGGCTTTGATGTCCTTGTTGGGGACAAAGTGGTCAAGGACGATGGCGATTTTATCCTTGTCAAAGACGGAATTAAAACCGTTCTTGGTAAACTCGTTGATGGCCACAGGGGTGGTGATGTCGTTGCCCAGCACGATGTCCAGCTTGGCCCGGATCAGCTGGCCGGGGTTGACGGACTCCAGCCCCGCGTGGGCGGCGAGAATTTTCTGTGTTAATGTCATGCCCATGGTAATTCCTCCCAAAAGATACGGAGATACCAGATACAAGATACAAGATAGGGTGAAATGAGCAATATCTTGTATCTAGTATCTTATATCTTGTATCTTTACTTGTTTGTCATATTATTGAAGGCGCCCACCAAGGCGCTGGCGCTGGCTTTGATGATGTCGGTGTCCGTGCCCGCGCCCCAGTACATGGTGCCGTTTACGCTTTCCAGACCGATGTAGGCGGCGGCGGTGGAGCCGGAGCTGCGCTCCTGAACACTGTGCTCGGTGTAGACCTTCAGGGTGTAGCTTACGCCGGTGTAGGCCTTCAGGGCGTTGCTCACCGCGTCCAGAGAGCCATTGCCCTTCGACTGCACGGTGGTCTCCCGGCCGTGGCGCAGGAAGGTGACGATGGCCTCCACGCCGTTGTCGTTCTGGGTAAAGTGCAGGCCGGAAATTGCCAGAGGGCTGCGGACGTTCAGGTAGCAGTCCATGAAGATGGCCAGAACGTCCTCGGCCTTCAGTTCCCGATGGTCGTGATCGGATACCGCCTTGCACTGGTAGCCCAGGTGCTCGCGCATCTTGGGCGGCAGGATGTAGCCGTAGGCCTGCTCCAGCAGGTAACCGATGCCGCCCTTGCCGGACTGGGAGTTGACCCGGATGACATCGGCGTCGTAGGTGCGGCTGATATCTCTGGGATCTACGGGGAGGTAGGGCACCGTCCACTGGTGGAGGTTCTTTTCCTTCCGCCACTGCATACCCTTGGCAATGGCGTCCTGATGGGAGCCGGAGAAGGCGGCGAAGACCAGCGCGCCCGCGTAGGGGCTGCGCTCGTAGACGTGCATCCGGGTACAGTCCTCGTAGGTCTTGCAGATGGCGGGCATGTCGGAGAAGTCCAGCTCCGGGTCAACGCCGTGGGAGTACATGTTCATGGCAAGGGTGATGATGTCCACGTTGCCGGTGCGCTCGCCGTTGCCGAAGAGGGTGCCCTCCACACGATCCGCGCCTGCCAGCAGCGCCAACTCCGTATCCGCCACGCCGGTGCCCCGGTCGTTGTGGGGATGCAGGGACAGGGTCACATACTGCCGGTACTTGAGGTTTTCGCTGATGTACTCCACCTGACTGGCGTAGATATGGGGCATGCTCATTTCCACGGTGACAGGCAGATTGATGATCACGTTGTTGGTTGGGCTTGGCTCCAGCACGTCCAGAACCGCGTTGCAGACTTCCAGTGCGTATTCCGGCTCCGTGCCGGTGAAGCTTTCGGGGGAATACTCAAAGCGGAAGTTTCCTTCATATTCCGCCGCCAGTTTCTTCACCAGCTTGGCACCGTCGATGGCGATCTGCTTGATCTCTTCCTTGCTCTTGCGGAACACCTGCTCCCGCTGGGCAACGGACACGGAGTTATAGAAATGAATGATGGCGTTGGGCGCGCCCTTGCAGGCATCGAAGGTCTTGCGGATGATGTGCTCCCGGCACTGGGTCAGCACCTGCACGGACACGTCCTTGGGAATCATGTTGTTCTCGATCAGGGTGCGCAGGAACTCGTATTCGGTTTCGGAAGCGGCAGGGAAGCCTACCTCGATTTCCTTGAAACCGATGCGAAGCAGCATATGGTAGAATTCCAGCTTCTCTTCTAAGCTCATGGGGATCACAAGACTCTGGTTGCCGTCCCGCAGGTCAACACTGCACCACTGGGGAGCTTTTTCAATGTGATCCTTCTGTACCCATTTGTAGTGGCTCCCCGGGGCGGGGTAGTAGCCGATTGCGTATTTGCTGGTATCCATATGCGTTTCTCCTTTTTGTAATGCCTTCCGCATTCGCGGCGGAGCCGCTTGCCTCCCTCTATGAGGGAGGTGGCTGAGCGTCAGCGAAGTCGGAGGGAGTACCTTGTCGAAAGAAGGACACCCCCTCAGACAAAAATCGAAGATTTTTGCCAGCTCCCCCAAAGGGGGAGCCAAGACTGGGCGCGCGAAATGGAAAAGCGGATATTTTATACTATTTTGAACCCTGCGTCTTTCAGGGCCTGGGTGATTTCCTGAACGTGATCGTAATTCCGGGTTTCCAGGGTCAGCCGCAGGTAGCAGCCGTTGATGGACTCGGTTTCCCCGTTGCGCTCGTGGTGGACGGCGGTGACGTTGCCGCCGCACTGGGCGATAATCCGGGAGACTTCCATGAGCTGACCGGGCTTGTCCGCCAATTCAATGAGCAGATTGGTGGTTCTGCCGGACTTCATGAGACCCCGGTCAATGACCCGGGACAGGCTGGTCACATCGATGTTGCCGCCGGAGATCAGGCTGACCACCTTCTTGCCCTCTAAGGGGAACTTGTGGAACATGGCGGCGGCGACAGAAACCGCACCCGCACCCTCGGCGATCATCTTCTGCTTTTCGATGAGGGCTAAGATGGCGGCGGCGATTTCGTCCTCGGTGACGAGGGCAATGTCGTCTACATAGTTTTTCACCATTTCGTAGGTGATTTCGCCGGGCTTTTTCACGGCGATGCCGTCGGCAATGGTGGAGACCCGGTCAAGGGCTTCCATGTGGCCGTGGTGCACAGCGTTGAACATGCTGGGAGCACCGGCTGCCTGCACGCCGTAGACCTTGACGTGGGGAGAAATGGACTTGATGGCGCAGGCCACGCCGGAGATCAGTCCGCCGCCGCCGATGGGCACGATCACCGCGTCCACGTCGCTCATTTCGTTCATGATCTCCAGACCGATGGTCCCCTGACCGGCGATGACATATTCATCGTCAAAGGGGTGGACGAAGGTGTAGCCCCGTTCCTCTTTCAGTT
Source organism: Clostridiales bacterium (assembly GCA_022786995.1). GTDB lineage: Bacteria > Bacillota > Clostridia > Oscillospirales > Oscillospiraceae > Faecousia. The sequence goes on along the minus strand of JALFUW010000028.1, from coordinate 19,605 downwards.
CCAGCGCCTTGTTGTAGGCGTCGTCGTAAACGCCGGGAACCAGACACACCTGTGCGCCGAAGCCCTTGGTGGCCTCCACCTTGGAGATGGGAGCGGTATCCGGCAGGCAGATGAGAGAAGAGATGCCGCATTTGCTGGCAGCCAGCGCCACGCCCTGGGCGTGGTTTCCGGCGGAGCAGGCGATGACGCCCCGGGCCTTTTCCTCCTCGGACAGCATGGCGATCTTGTAGCCGGAGCCGCGGAGCTTAAACGAGCCGGTCTTTTGCAGGCATTCGGGTTTCAGGTAAAGCTCGCAGTCCTCGGCGATGCCGTAGGCCTTCGCCAAGGGGGTGGGGCGGATGATGTCCTTCAGGACAACGGAGGCATGGAAGATTTTGTCGATGGTGACCATATCTATCTTTTTCCTTTCCGGTATTGAAGATTTTGGGCTAAAAAAACACCCTGCCTCTCCAAATCGAAAGAGACAGGGTCTTTACATACATAAAAACCTTGCGGTACCACTCTTTTTGCCGCGAAAAGCGACCACCTCATAACGATCCAACAACCGTCTCCCGCTGTATCGGTCGGGCTCCGTCCTGCCTACTAAACAATCTCGTTCAGCAAGGCCGCTCTGAGGCCAGTATACAGTCTCGCCCGCCGCTGCCTCGCACCATCCGGCAGCTCTCTGAAGGAGGGAAGGAAACTGCTTTATCCTCTTCAAAGCGTTATCTCTATGTGTGGGGGATTATAACATGAGAAATCTAAAGTGTCAAGCCCTGAATTGCAAAAGTCTTTCGCTGGTGCACATTTTACGGTTAAAATTTCGACGGCAGTTGCCTGCCGCCGAAAAGGTTTATTCGATGACCTGAATCCAGCCTTCGGGTGCCTCGATGCGGCCCATCTGGATGCCGGTGAGGGTATCGTACAGCTTCTGGATGGTGGGGCCCATGCCGGCGTAGTGAATTTCCTTGCCATGGTCAACAATGGTGCCCAAGGGGGAAATCACGGCGGCGGTGCCGCACAGACCTGCCTCGGTGAAGTCGCCCAGCTCGCTCAGCGCCACGGGACGCTCCTCAACCTCCATGCCCAGGTATTCCTTGGCAACGTAGACCAGAGAGCGGCGGGTGATGGAGGGCAGGATGGTGTCGGACTTGGGGGTGACCAAAGTGTTGCCCTTGACGAAGATAATGTTGGCGCCGCCGGTCTCCTCGATGTGGGTACGGGTGGCGGAGTCCACATAGACGTTCTCGTCGTAGCCCTGCTCGTGGGCATCCACGATGTTATAAAGGCTCATGGCGTAGTTCAGGCCCGCCTTGACGTGGCCGGTGCCCCGGGGAGCCGCGCGGTCCAGGTCAGAGATGCGGACGGTCAGAGGCCGCACACCGCCCTTGAAGTAGGGGCCGACGGGGGTGCCGAAGACCCGGAACTGGTACTCATTGGCGGGCTTCACGCCGATGATGGAGTCGTAGCCGAACATGAAGGGACGGATATACAGAGTAGCGCCGGAGCCGAAGGGGGGCACCCATGCGGCGTTGGCGCGAACGGTCTGCACCACGGCGTCCACGAACTTGTCCTCAGGATAGACGGGCATCTTCAGCCGCCGGCAGGATTCCGCCATCCGGGCGGCGTTCAGGTCGGGGCGGAAGCAGACAATGCGGCCGTCCTCGGCGGTGTAGGCCTTCATGCCCTCAAAGCAGGTCTGGGCGTACTGCAGCACGCAGGCGCACTCGCTCATGGTGATGGTGGCGTCGTCAGTCAAAACGCCATCGTCCCAGGCGCCGTTTTTGAAGTTGGAGACAAAGCGCTTGTCAGTCTTGACGTAACCAAAGCCAAGGCTGCTCCAGTCGATATTTTTCTTTTCCATGGGAAACACCTCTTACTCAAATCTGTGTGTTCCAACGTAATCAATCGTAGGGCGGGGTTATGACCCCGCCGACCCGCTGCCAATGATAAGGAGCCAAAATAGTACGGAAATTCCGCAAATACGTTACATGGTCGGCGGAGTCATGACTCCGCCCTATGATGGAGTTGGTATAGGGTCATTCTACCACCGCACAAGCGGAAGGTCAATAGGGGAAGCTGAAAAATGTGCCTTTCCGACGGACAGATGTATCTGACATAAACGCACAAAAATAACCGGTTGGTTTTGTAAAATATGACTTGACTTTAGTAGTGTAAAGTGGTAAAGTTATCAAAAGAAAAAAGCCGAAAAGGAGAAGCATCATGACAAAACAGCGACACCGGGACGAAGAATTGTTTTACGAAGCCATCATGACCCTGCGTTCTCAGGAGGAGTGCAGGCGTTTTTTTGAGGATATCTGCACCATCAAGGAATTGCAGGCCATTTCCCAGCGGATGCGGGTGGCCTGCCTGCTGGACAGCGGCAGCAACTATATCGAGGTGTCGGAGGCCACCGGGGCCAGCTCCGCCACCATCAGCCGGGTGAACCGGTGCTTAAACTATGGCAGCGGCTACCGGGAAGCCATCAACAATCTGAAGAAAGCGGGAAAGCTGAATGACGACGGATCAGATCTGGGCAAGTGAAGAGCGGGCGGTATTTGCCCTGCGGGGGCTGTACCGGCGCTACGGCTACGCTCCTTATAAAATGAGCCAGTTTGAAGAATACGATTTATATGTGCGCAACAAGGACTTTTTGATCTCCGACAAGATCATCACCTTCTCCGGCGAGGGCGGCAAGCTCATGGCCCTGAAGCCGGATGTGACACTGTCCATTGTGAAGAACGCCCCGGAAGCTCCCGGCGTGGTGCAGAAGGTCTACTACAGCGAGAACGTCTACCGGGACTACCGGGAGATCATGCAGGCGGGGCTGGAATGTGTGGGCGACCTGACCCCCTACGACATTGCGGAGGCGGTGCTGCTGGCGGTAAAGAGCCTGGACATTCTGGGCGGCCGATATGTGCTGGATATCTCCCACATGGGATTGCTCGCGGCGGTGCTGGAGCGCTGCGGCTTTGACGAAGAAAAGCAGAAACAGGCCATGGCCTGCCTGCGGCAGAAAAATACCCACGACCTCAAGACCCTTTGCGGTGACGATCAGGCGGCCTGGGAGACCCTGGGGGCCATTTCCGCCTGCCGGGGCGGGGCGGAGGCGCTGGAAGCGCTGAGTCCCTATCTGACCGGGGAAGCGGAACAGGCGGCGGTGGCGGAACTGAAGGCCCTGCTGGGAATGCTGAAAGAGCGGGGCTATGAGGACTGTGTGCGGCTGGACTTCTCCGTCAGCAATGACTTGGGCTACTACAGCGGCGTGGTGTTCCGGGGATATCTGGAAGGCATCCCGGCAAGCATCCTGTCCGGCGGACAGTATGACAAGCTGCCCCGGAAAATGGGGCGGAAAAGCCGGGCCATCGGCTTCGCGGTGTACGCGGATCTGTTGCAGGAGCGGAACCAGGAGGACAGTTCCTTTGACGTGGACACCCTGATTCTCCACGATGGCACCGTATCCCTGTCGGAGGTGAACCGGGCAGCGAAGGCGGCGTCGAAAAACGGAAGCGTGCTGGTGGCCACCACGCCGCCCAAGGGCAGAAGCTGGAAAAATGTAGTGACGTTGGGGGGAGGGGAGCAGTGATGGATTGGATCAACATTGCCCTTCCCAAGGGCCGGCTGGGAGAAAAGGCCTACGCCATGTTAAAAAACAGCGGCTACGAGTGCCCCGCCATTGAGGATCCGGGCCGGAAGCTCATCTTCGAGAACCCGGAGAAAATGGTTCGCTACTTCTGGGTCAAGCCCTCGGACGTGGCGATTTATGTGGAACGTGGCGCGGCGGATCTTGGCATCGCGGGCAAGGATATCTTGCTTGAATACGAGCCGGAGGTCTATGAACTGCTGGACCTTAAAATGGGAAAATGCCGCATGGCGGTGGCGGGGAAGAAGGACTTCCGGGATCCCATGGGGAAGACCCTGAAGGTCGCCACGAAGTTTCCCAACATCACCCGCAACTACTACGCCGGAAAGTGCCGGGATATCGACATTATTCACTTGAACGGCTCCATCGAGCTGGCCCCCATTCTGGGCCTGAGCCACGTCATCGTGGATATTGTGGAGACGGGCACCACATTGAAGGAAAACAATCTGGCGGTGCATGAGGAGATTGTGCCCATCAGCGCAAGGCTGATTGCCAACGTGGCCAGCTACCAGTTCAAGGACGCCCAGATAAACGCCATTCGGGCGAGTTTGCGGAAGCAGGTGGAAGAAAAATGATTAGAATTATGAAATACGGGCAGGTACCCAATTCCGAAATCTTCGCCCGGGTTAGCCCTACGGTGGACGTGGCGGGCATTGTTGCCGACATTCTTTACGATGTGCGCAAGAATGGGGACAAGGCGGTGCTTGCCTACTGCGCCAAGTTTGACAAGGCGGAATTGGATACTTTGGAAGTGTCCAAAGAGGAAATCCAGGAAGCGCTGAACTTTGTGGAGCCGGAGTTTTTGGAGATTCTCCGGGAAGCGGCGGCCAATATCCGGGCGTTCCATTCCCGGCAGGTGCGCAACAGCTTTGTCATCGCGGACAAGCCCGGCATCGTGCTGGGACAGAAGGTGACCCCCATTGAAAAGGTGGGCGTGTACGTTCCCGGCGGAACGGCGGCTTACCCTTCCACAGTGCTGATGGATACCATCCCCGCGAAAATTGCCGGATGCCCCCAGATCGTCATGGTCACGCCTCCCGGCAAGGACGGGAAGATCAATCCCGCCATTCTGGCAGCCGCCAGCATCGCCGGGGTGGATCGGATTTTCAAGGTGGGCGGCGCCCAGGCCATCGCGGCTTTGGCCTACGGCACGGAATCCATCCCCAAGGTGGATAAAATTGTCGGCCCCGGCAACGCCTTTGTGGCGGAGGCCAAGAAGCAGGTTTTTGGCATGGTGTCCATCGACATGATTGCCGGCCCCAGCGAAATTCTGGTGATTGCCGACGGCAAGAGCAACCCCGTCCATGTGGCGGCAGACCTCCTCAGTCAGGCCGAGCACGACAAGCTGGCCAGCGCCGTGCTGGTGACGGACAGTGAAGAATTGGCGCAAAAAGTCAGCGAGGAATTGGAGCGCCAGCTGCCGAAGCTGCCCCGGGAGGAAATCGCCCGGGCGTCCATTGATAATAACGGCAAGATCATCGTGGCGGATACTCTGATGAAAGGCATCGAAATTGCCAATGAAATCGCTCCCGAACACCTGGAATTGATGGTGGACGACCCCTTCGCCTATCTGGACGCGGTGAAAAACGCAGGCTCCATCTTCATGGGCCGCAGCTGCCCGGAAGCCCTGGGTGACTACTTTGCCGGCCCCAACCACACCCTGCCCACCTCCGGCACGGCCCGGTTTTCCAGCCCCCTGAGCGTGGACGATTTCGTGAAAAAGAGCCAGTTCAGCTACTATACCGCGGACGCGCTGGGGAACGTGGCGGACAAAATCGCGGCATTTGCCGAAAAAGAGGGCCTCCGGGCCCACGGACGCAGCGTCACCATCCGAAAGGAGGGGCTACAGTGAGCCGCTTTCTCAATCAGCAGTACCAAAGTCTGGAGGCCTACACCCCCGGCGAACAGCCCCGAGATATGCAGTACATCAAGCTGAATACCAACGAATCCCCCTATCCCCCGGCCCCATCCGTGGTGGAGGCCATGACGGGAGAGCAGGTGGAGCTGCTGCGGCTGTACTCCGATCCTACGGCGAAGGGCTTAAAGGACAAGCTGGCGGGTCTGTACGGCGTGAAGCCGGAAAACGTGTTCATTTCCAACGGCTCCGACGAGGTGCTGAACTTCGCCTTCATGGCATTCGGCGGAAACGGCGCGGTGTTCCCGGACATCAGCTACGGCTTTTACGAGGTTTACGCCGACCTTTACGCCATCAATGCCGAGAAAATCCCGCTGGAAAGCGATTTTTCCATCGATTATCGGAAGTATTGCGGCAAGAACAAGCTGGTGGTTATTGCCAATCCCAACGCTCCCACGGGCATGACCATCCCTGTGTGGCAGATTGAGGAAATCGTGAAGAGCAACCCGGATTCGCTGGTTTTAATCGACGAGGCCTATGTGGATTTCGGCGGGGAGACCTGCCTGCCGCTGATTGGAACGTACGACAACCTTCTTGTGACTCGCACCTACTCCAAGTCCCGGTGCTTAGCGGGCGGGCGGCTGGGCTACGCCTTCGGAAGCCCCGCCGTGATCGCGGATCTGGAGAAGATCAAGTATTCCACCAATCCCTACAACATCAACCGCCTGACTCTGCTGCTGGGCGAAAAAACCGTGGAGGCGGAGAGCTACTATCAGGAAAAATGCCGGGAGATTGAAGCCACACGAGCATGGACAACACAGCAGCTTGCGGGCCTGGGCTTTACGGTGCTTCCCAGCAAGGCAAACTTCATTTTCGTGAAAACCGATCAAATGGACGGCGGAGAGCTGTACAAAAAGCTGAAAGAAAAGGGAATCCTGGTGCGGCATTTTACAAACCCCAGAATCTGCCAGTTTAACCGGGTGACCATCGGCACCAAACAGCAGATGCAAACCCTGATCGACACCGTGAAAGAGGTGCTTTATGAGAACCAGTGATATTACCAGAAACACGGCGGAAACAAAAATTCAACTGAAACTGAATCTGGACGGCACGGGAAAGGCCGACATCGACACCGGGGTGGGCTTTCTCAACCACATGCTGACCCTGTTCGCTGCCCACGGAAAATTTGATTTGACGGTGAAGTGCGCAGGCGATGTGGAGGTGGACGACCACCACAGCGTGGAGGACATCGGCATCTGCCTGGGGCAGGCCTTCCAGGCCGCCCTGGGGGACAAACGGGGCATCACCCGCTACGGCAGCTTCCTGCTGCCTATGGACGAGGCGCTGATCCTCAGCGCGGTGGACATTTCCGGCAGAAGCTGCCTGTGCTATGGACTGGAAATCCCCACGGAGAAGATCGGTACCTTCGACACGGAGCTGGTGGAGGAATTCTTCCTTGGCTTCACCCGGAACTGCCCCATGAGCCTGCACCTTCGGCAGCTTTCCGGCACCAATTCCCACCACATTGTGGAGGGAGCCTTCAAGTCTGTGGGCCGGGCGCTGAAAGCGGCGGTGGCCCTGGATGGCAGCAACGAGATTCCCTCCACCAAGGGGGTTCTGTGATGATCGGCATTATCGACTACGGCGTGGGAAATCTGTTTTCCCTGTGCTCCAGCTGTAAAGCAATTGGCGAGGAGGCCTTCGTCAGCGGCGACGCGACGGAATTGGCGAAAGCTGACCGGCTGATTCTGCCGGGGGTAGGGGCCTTCGAGGACGCGGCGAGAAAGCTCCGGGACACCGGCATAGCGGATTTTGTCCGGGCACAGGCGGCACAGGGAAAGCCGCTGCTGGGCATCTGCCTTGGGATGCAGCTGCTGTTTGAAAGAAGCTACGAATACGGCTCCCATGAGGGACTGGGTTTATTAAAGGGACAGGTTGTCCCCATGGAAGGGAAACTGCCCCCGGAATTGAAGATTCCCCACATGGGCTGGAACGCTTTGGAAGTGAAGGGCGGAAAACTGCTTTCCGGGATGGATGGGCAGTATGTCTACTTTGTCCACTCCTTCTTCGCGGAAAACTGCGACGATTCCCTGTCCGCCGTGACGCAGTACGGCATCCCCATCACCGCCGCCGTGGAACAGGGCAATGTCTACGGCTGCCAGTTCCACCCGGAAAAAAGCGGAAATGTGGGACTGAATATTCTGCGGAAATTCGCGGAGGTTTGAACATGTACATATATCCTGCCATCGACCTGTACGGCGGCAAGGCCGTGCGGCTTTTTAAGGGCGACTACGATCAGATGACGGTTTACAGCGACGATCCTGTCAGCGTTTCCAAGGATTTCGCCGCTGCCGGGGCCAGCCACATTCACCTTGTGGACCTGGAGGGCGCGAAAATCGGCAAGCCTGCCAACTTAGATACCATCCGTGCCATCGTGGAAACCACGGGGCTGTTTGCCGAAGTGGGCGGCGGTATCCGGGACATGGAGACGGTGGACAGCTACCTCTCTATCGGCGTCAGTCAGGTGATCCTGGGCACTGCCGCCGTAAAAGACCCGGATTTTCTACACGCCGCCCTTCAAAAATACGGCGAGAAAATCGCCGTGGGCGTTGACCTGAAGGATGGTTTCGTTGCCATCAAGGGCTGGATGGAGACGTCCGACTTAAAAGCGGAGGAATTCTTCGAAAAAATGCAGAAGTCGGGGGTCAAAACCATCATCTGCACCGATATCTCCCGGGACGGTGCCATGAAGGGCACCAACCGGGCGCTGTACCGGGCGCTTTCTGAAAAATTCGACATTGATCTCATCGCCTCCGGCGGTGTATCGTCCATGGAGGACGTAATGGCTCTGGCGGACATGAAGCTTCACGGGGCCATCATCGGCAAGGCCTACTACATCGGCGCGATTGACTTAAAACAGGCAGTGGAGGCGGCAACATGATTACAAAGAGAATTATTCCCTGTCTGGACGTGCGCAACGGACGGGTGGTGAAGGGCACCAATTTTCAGGGCTTGCAGGACGTGTCCTCCCCGGTGGAGCTGGGAAAATACTACAGCGACAACGGGGCCGATGAACTGGTGTTCTACGACATCACAGCTTCCGCCGAGGGGCGAAAGCTGTTCACCGACATTCTCACCCAGGTGGCGTCCACCATCTTCATCCCCCTGACCGTGGGCGGCGGCATCAACACCCTGGACGACTTTGACCGGGTGCTCAAATGCGGCGCGGACAAGGTCAGCGTCAACTCCGGGGCCATCCGCAACCCCCAGCTGGTCCACGACGCGGCCCGGCTGTACGGCGACCAGTGCGTGGTGCTGTCCGCGGACGTCAAGCGGGTGGAGGGAAGCTTCCGGGTGTTCGCCAAGGGCGGCCGGGAGGATACCGGCATGGAGGCCATCTCCTGGATCAAACGGTGCGTGGATAACGGCGCGGGAGAAGTGGTACTCAACTCCATCGACACCGACGGCGTCAAGGGCGGCTTCGATCTTCCAATGCTGGAAGCGGTGTCGAACGCGGTGGATGTGCCGGTGATCGCCTCCGGCGGCGCGGGCTGCGCCGAGGATTTTGTCACCTTATTCAAAACCCTTCCAAAAGTGGACGCGGGGCTGGCGGCCTCCATTTTCCACTTCGGACAGGTGAAAATCCCGGAATTAAAGCAGCTTTTGAAAGAAAATAACATTCCTGTGAGGTTATAAACATGAATCTGGATGAACTGAAATTTGACGAAAAAGGGCTGATCCCCGCCATTGTGGTGGACGATGAAACGGGGAAGGTGCTGACCCTTGCCTACATGAACCGGGAGAGTCTGGCAATTTCCATGGAAAAGGGCTTAACCTGCTTCTGGAGCCGCTCCCGGAAGTCACTGTGGCTCAAGGGCGAGACCAGCGGCAACTACCAGCACATCGTTTCCATCACCGCCGACTGCGACATGGATGCCCTGGAGGTGCGGGTGAAGAAGGACGGCCCCGCCTGCCACACCGGGGAGGAAAGTTGCTTCTTTAACCCTGTTTTCGGTGAAAAAAACGATAAATTCCAGCTGGAAGGGCTTTACCAGCTGCTGCTGAGCCGGAAGAAAGATCTGCCGGAAGGCTCCTACACCACCTACCTGTTCCAGAAGGGCCTGGACAAAATTCTCAAGAAGGTGGGCGAGGAAAGCACCGAGGTCATCATCGCCGGCAAAGCCGAGGACAAGGCGGAGACGGTTTACGAAATTGCTGACCTTGCCTATCATGTGCTGGTGCTGATGGTGCAGATGGGCATTTCCGTGGAGGATATCCGCGCGGAGCTGGCCAGCCGTCATATCATCGACCACAAGGTCAAACAGGAGAAAATGACGAAATAAATGAATCCTGCCGCGTTATGCGGCAGGATTTTCGTCTTTTGGGAATTTGCGGCAGACAAGGAAAAATGCCGCCATCTGGCACAGAAAGGTGATGATCCAGGACACGGCGTAGGAAAAGAACAGGCACTGGGGAGTGTGGTACACCTGAAACACGGTGTAAATCCAGAAAACCCGGAAGGCGCAGACACCGAGAATGGAGATGACCATGGGCACTACGGAAGCACCCAGTCCCCGCAGTGCGCCGGTGGACACGTCCATCAGACCGCACAGGAAATAGGGCAGGCAGATGAAGGCCAGCCGCTGCAGGCCGTAAGCAATGGCCTGGGGGGAATCGGTGATGTAAATGCTCAGCAGCTGCCGTCCAAAGAACCAGACTGTAAAGCCAAGGACAAGCCCCACCACGGTAACGCAGCCAAGGCAGATCCAAAGGGTTTTGAAAATCCTGCGGTGCTGCTGCGCACCGGCGTTCTGCCCCACAAAATTCACCACCGTCTGCTGAAAGGCGTTGATGGACACATAGACAAAGCCCTCAATGTTGGCGGAGGCGGCGCTGCCGGACATGAACACGTCACCGAAGGAGTTGATGGAGGACTGGATCAGCACGTTGGAGATGGAGAATAGGGAGCTTTGGATGCCCGCGGGCACGCCGATGCGAAGCATTTTGGACAGCTGCGCCGGGTGAAACCGAAGCTGGTTCAGCTCCAGGCGGCAGGCATCGGTGCGCTTCATCAGCGTCCTAGTGACGAGCACCGCCGAAATACCCTGGGAGATGGTGGTGGCGAGAGCTACGCCTGCCACATTCATATGGAGCACCGTGACGAAGAAGACGTTCAATATCACGTTGACTACGCCGGCGATGGTCAGGTAGAGGAGAGGACTTTGGGTGTCCCCGGCGGCCCGGAGTATGGCGGCGCAGAAATTGTAGACCATGCTGAAGGTGATGCCGCCGAAGTAGATGCGCATATACACGGCGGACAGAGGCAGCACATTATCCGGGGTGCCCATGATGCGCAGGAAGGCTTTGGAAAGACTAACACCTGCAACGGTGAGAAACAAGCCGCTGAGCAGGGCGGTCAGCAGGGCGGTATGGACGGTATTGCGAACCACCGTGTCCTCCCGGCTGCCGAGGCCATGGGCAACACAAACACCCGCGCCCACGGACAGCCCGATGAAGAAATTCACCATCAGGTTGGTCAAAGAGCCGGTGGAGCCTACGGCGGCGACGCTGACGCTGCCGCAGAAGCGGCCTACCACGACCAGGTCGGCGGCGTTGAACAGCAGCTGCAAAAGGCTGGTCAGGATAATGGGGACGGTATAACGGACGACGCTCGGAAACAGCGGGCCTTCCAGCATACTCTGATTTTGACGGGCCAAGAAAACACCTCCGTTACAAGTTAGAAGTTTGGAGTGAGGAATTTGGAGCTGAGGGTGTAGATGCGCAACAGCTCTATTATAGTCACTTTTTGGAAAAGCGCAAGGGCCAAACTGTACAAATTCTATGGTAAGGCGGCTTGCTCGCAAGCCGTTGTGGGTTACGAACAGAGTAAGACACCGGATGCCGAGGCATCCGGTGTCTTTGTTGCGGTAGATTAAGCAGCGGCCTTGCTCTTCTTCTGGTTCCAGATGGTGACGACGCCTTCGATGGCGAGGACAACAGCCAGAACGATCAGCAGAACGCCCAGAATGACCTGCGCATAGGGGCCCCAGTCAGCGCCACCCTGACCGATGACACCAATCTGAGTCTTGGTGTTGATGGCGAGAGAAGCGATGGTGACGCACAGCATGAAGGCCATGGGGATCAGGAACATATTGTTGTCCTTACCGACCTTGCCCAGCCAGGTAGCCACAGCCAGCAGGCCCAGAGCAGCCAGCAGCTGGTTGGCGGAGCCGAACAGCGCCCAGATCTTGCCGTAGCCGTTCATGCCCAGCAGGATGCCCAGCACCACGGTGATGATGGTGGCAACGTAGGGGTTGGACAGAACCTTCTTGTAGCCGGTGACGGACTCAGGGGTCTCGCCCTTGTTGCTGTCAACCCAGAACTCCTGGAACATGAACCGGGCCAGACGGGTGGCGGTGTCCAGAGAGGTCAGGCAGAAGGAGGAATAGGTCAGGACCAGCAGGGTATACAGCACGCTGTACACGGTACCATGGCTGGGATCGATCATGCCGGCAATACCGCCGCCGAACAGGACGGTGGGGCCAACACCGATGTCGCCGCCGTTGGCATTGGCAAAGCCAGCCACAGCGCAGAGGACCAGAACAGCCAGGACGCACTCCAGCAGCATGCCGCCGTAAGCGATGGGCTTCGCGTCAGTTTCCTTGTCCAGCTGCTTGGAAGTGGTACCAGAGGAGACCAGAGAATGGAAACCAGAGATAGCACCGCAGGCGATGGTGGTGAACAGGACGGGGAACACGGGGGTGGTGCAGGTCTCAGCCTGGACCATGGGCAGGCTTGCCATAGAGGGATGGCCGACGAACACGGCGACCACAGCCAGAGCCAGCATGGCATACAGCAGGAAGGAGCTCAGATAGTCACGAGGCTGCAGCAGGATCCACACGGGCGTGACAGAGGCGATGGCGATGTACAGGCCGCAGATCCACATCCAGGCAGTGGCGGACAGATAGATGGGATGGAAGACCATGCCGATGGCAATGATGGCCACGATAGCCAGAACGCCGATCACGGAAGCAACGCCCATAGGAGCATTGCGGCGATAGACGCAGAAACCGAAGATGATGGCGATCACGATGAACAGCAGAGAGACCATGGCCACGCGGGCATTGCTCTCGGAAGCCACCAGATCCACAGCGCCAGTCTCGGTGAAGGTGGCGCCGAAGGTGCCAGCCACGATGGAGGCGAAAGCAGCCACGACCAGGATCAGGGTCAGGTAAGCGAAGGTCAGGAACAGCATCTTGGCCCGCTTGCTCATGTTCTCGGAGATGATCTCACCGATGGAACGGCCGCCGTGACGGACGGAAGCGAACAGGGCGCCGAAGTCATGGACGCCGCCGAAGAAGATACCGCCGATGACGATCCATGCCAGGCAGGGCAGCCAGCCGAAGCCCAGCTTCAGAGCGGAGATGGGGCCGGTGATGGGGCCGGCGCCGGCGATGGAGGAGAAATGATGGCCCATCAGAACGGGGGCCGGAGCAGGAACATAGTCGATACCATCCTGCATGGTATGCGCGGGTGTTTCTTCCTTGTTTTCACCGACGCCCCACTGCTTGCACAACCAGCGGCCATAGAAAATATAACCGCAAGCCAGCAGAGCAACGCCAATGATGAGAACTACTACACCATTCATTGATATACTCTCCCTTCTTATGCTTTCCCGGCGGGGAAATTCCCCTCCAGGAGTTTGCGTGCTCCCTTCCCGGCTGGATTGGAAAGGAAGCTGTTTGTTGAAATTTCCATTGCTGCTATGTGATACTCCATCCAGCCATGGAGTGCCAGCCGAAAGTTTTGGCGGAAGCGGGTCTTTTTGATGAGCTTCTTCGCCTCCGGGTCAATGGTGTCCGCCAGAATCACCAGGGTCACAAAGGAGGACATGTGCTCTCTGTTGGGCTTGATGTTGCCCATACCGGCCTCTCTGGACAGGTCAATCTGCTTTTGCAGCGTTTCGACATCCAGATGCTCCGTCAGATAAAAGTAGACATACTCATGGTTCTCGACGGCATTGAGCACGTGCTTCTTAGTGATGAGGTAATTCTCATCCCGAAGATAATAAAACGCCGTCGCGGGAAAACTGCCGCCTTCCACCGTCACATCCCGGGCAATATCATAGTAATGCGAATAGGCGTTCAGCAGCTTATCCAGCCGTTCCTGCAGGGTCATTTCCATGGGCAGCATTCTCCTCTCCTTCCAAAAAAGGACATATCCTCACTGTTCAATCGGTATTATACACGCTCTGTTCGTTTTTGTTAAGAGGGTTCGTTTAAATTTGTGTACAATTTGTGAATAAGTCAATAAAAATTGTGGATTATAGCAACTATTCTCCCATATTTTGCCAATATTCATGTGCACTGTATCCAAAAATCGAAATCATTTTTTATGCAGTTTGTCTTTATGTTCGTCCATTTTTTATCAACCCTTCCATCAGGGCTCTTTGCGGAAAGCATCGTTTTTTTGCGGTATCTTAATTTATATATAAATGAGCGGGTGCCTTTGCCGCCCGCTCATTGCGCTTTCCCCTTTTCAGTCTTGCAGCGTGTTGATCAGGTGCTTCATATGAATGCTCATTGCGTGACGGGCGCCTGCTTCGTCCCGTTTCAGCAAAAAGTCCAGAATCAGCCGGTTGTCACTGACAGCAATATCCTGCATATGCTGCCGGTTCTTAGAAATCTGCAAGATTTCGTTGACGGCGCTGTTGATAATGGGGTACAGCCGCCGCATATATTCATTGTGGGACGCCTTGATGATGGCCCAGTGGAACTCCTGGTCCGCCAGGGGCCAGTCACCACCCTCCGCAGCAATGCGCTCCATCCGCCGGGCCTTCTTCTCAATCTGGGCCAGCTCATCGTCCGTCGCCCGCAGGCAGGCCAGGGCCACGGTGGCCGGCTCAAAAATCAGCCGCATCTCAAACAGGTCCTTCGCCCGCACCCGGGAGCGGAGTCCCGCCAGGCTGGTCAGGTCCAAACCGGCGGCGGGCAGGTCTTCGCTGACAAAGGTACCCTTGCCCCGGCGAATTTCAAGAACGCCCTGTGCCACTAAGAAGGAGATTGCTTCCCGTAAGGTGGTGCGGCTGACCTTCAAAGCTTCGCTGAGCTCATTCTCATTCGGTAGCTTGCTGCCCGGAGCGTAAAGCTGCTCATCCACGATCATTTCATAAAGGCGGTCGGCAGTCTGCTCCGACAGCTTTGTTTTTCTGATTTCAGCCATAATATGTGCCTCCGTGCTGTAAACTCTTCCTTAAATAATAATATAATTCGTCTTTTACAAAAAAACAAGTGGCTCTTGACATCATACCATCATAGGTATACAATGACATCATACAACATATATAAAAATAATACAACGTTTTTCTGGGAGGTGTTTCCTTGCTTGCTTCAGCGGTTTGTTCCCACCGTGTTTCCATTATTACCGGCCACTACGGCACCGGTAAAACAGAATTCGCGGTGAATCTGGCCCTGGCCATGGCTGGGGAGGGTACCTCCGTGATACTGGCCGACCTGGATATCGTGAATCCTTATTTTCGGTCCAGAGAGCGGAGGAGTCTGCTGGAGGAAGCCGGCGTCCGTCTGATCTCCTCCTCCCAGGCCTGTTCCGACGCCGATGTTCCCGCCCTGCCGGCGGAACTGCTGACCATTCTGGAGGACCGCAGTCTCCGGGGCGTGCTGGATATCGGCGGTGACCCCGTGGGCGCCCGGGTACTGGCCCGGTTCCAGCCTAAGATCGTCCAGGAGGACTATCAGCTGATCTATGTAATCAACGCCAACCGGCCGGAGGTTCGGGACCGGGAGAAAGCCATCTCCTATCTCCGGGGCATCGAGGCCACCACCGGCCTGGCCTGCACCGGCATCGTGAACAACACCCATCTCTGCGGCGAGACCACCGAGGACGAGATCCGCAAGGGCGCGGCCCTGGCGGCGGAGGTGTCCAAAGAGACCGGTATCCCCGTCCTCTGCCATGTTGCCGAGGAAAAATTTGTTTCAGCCTTGTCCGATTTGCCGGAAACCGTGTTTCCGATCACTATTAAAATGAAAAAACCGTGGGAATGACCACGACAGAAGGGGAAGGAGGATCACACTACTATGTCTGCGAAAGTCACATTCAATTCCGACCGCTGCAAAGGGTGCGAGCTGTGCACCACGGTGTGTCCCAAGCACATCGTCATCATCGACAAGGATACCATCAACCGCAAGGGCTACCACCCCGCCACAGTGTCGGACATGGAGCAGTGCATCGGCTGCGCCAGCTGCGCGAAGATTTGCCCCGATTCCATCATCACCGTTGAAAAATTCTGAGAAGGAGGTCGTTATTCGTGGCAAAGGAACTTTGGAAAGGTAATGAAGCCATCGCCGAGGCTGCTATCCGCGCCGGCTGCGACTGCTTCTTCGGTTATCCCATCACCCCGCAGAGCGAGGTCCCTGAGTACATGTCCGTCCATCTGCCGGAGCACGGCGGCGTATTCGTCCAGTCCGAGTCCGAGGTGGCGGCCATCAACATGGTGTACGGCGCCGCCGGCGCCGGTATGCGGGCCATGACCTCCTCCTCTTCTCCCGGCATCAGCCTGAAGCAGGAGGGCATTACATATCTGGCAGGCGCGGAAGTCCCTGCTGTCATCGTCAACTGCATGCGCGGCGGTCCCGGCCTGGGCACCATCCAGCCCGCTCAGGGTGACTACTACCAGGCCACCCGTGGCGGCGGCAACGGCGACTACCGCACCGTGGTCCTGGCTCCCTCCAACGTGCAGGAGACTGTGGACTTCGTCCAGGAGGCCTTTGATATCGCGGACCAGTACCGCAACCCCGTGGTGATCCTGGCTGACGGTCTGATCGGCCAGATGATGGAGCCCATCGAGTGGAAGCCCATCGCCAAACGGGACCTGCCTCCCAAGGACTGGGCGGCCTGCGGCCGGAAGGGCCGTGACCATCACAACGTCATCAACTCCCTGTTCATTGATCCTGAGGAATGTAACCAGCTCAACAATCACCTGGCGGAAAAGTACGCAGAGATCGCCAAAAACGAGGTTCGCTGGGAAGAAGTGGAGTGCGAGGACGCCGAGCTGGTCATCACCGCCTACGGCACTCCCGCCCGTATTGCCCTGACGGCTCTGGAGACCCTGCGGGCCGATGGCATCAAGGCCGGCCTGTTCCGCCCCATCACCCTGTGGCCCTTCCCCGAGAAGGCGCTGCACGAACTGGCTGCTAAGGAGCACGTCAGAGCATTCCTGGATGTGGAGATGAGCTCCACTGGTCAGATGATCGACGATGTCCGCCTGGGTGTGGAAGGTCAGAAGCCCATTTCCTTCCTGGGCCAGGCCGGCGGCGTGATGCCCACTGTGGAAGAAATCATTGAAGCGGCCAAGAATGCATTAAAGGAGGTCAAGTGATATGGCAATCGTATATGAGAAGTCCAAAGGCTTGACTGATGCCGAACTGCACTATTGCCCCGGCTGTAACCACGGCATCATCCACAAGCTGGTAGCCGAGTCCCTGGTAGAATTGGGCCTGCTGGATGACGCCATCGGCGTCTGCCCCGTGGGCTGCTCCGTGTTCGCTTACAACTATTTCAGCTGCGATATGCTGGAGGCCGCTCACGGCCGCGCTCCCGCCGTGGCCACTGGTATCAAGCGCACCCACCCCAATCAGGCCGTGTTCACCTATCAGGGCGACGGCGACCTGGCCTCCATCGGCGCCGCAGAGATCGTCCACGCCGCCATGCGCGGTGAGAAGTTCACCACCATCTTCGTCAACAACGCCATTTACGGCATGACCGGCGGCCAGATGGCCCCTACCACCCTGATCGGCCAGCGGGCCACCACCTGCCAGTCCGGCCGTACCGTGGAGCAGGCCGGTATGCCCATCCGCATGGCGGAGATGCTGTCCACCCTGGACGGCTGCGTCTACGCCGAGCGTGTCTGCGTCACCGACATCGCCAACATCAACAAGGCCAAGAAGGCCATCAAGAAGGCCTTTGAAAAGCAGATGAACCGGGAGGGCTTCACTTTCATTGAAGTCCTGTCCACCTGCCCCACCAACTGGGGCATGACGCCGCTGAAGGCCACTCAATGGCTGAAGGAGAACATGGCCGCGTATTATCCCCTGGGTGTCATTAAGGATTCCAGTGCGGAGGTGAAATAAGATGAAGAAGGAAATCATTATTTCCGGTTTCGGCGGCCAGGGCGGTCTGGCTATCGGCAAGAACCTGGCGGAGGCCGGCATGGACGAGGGCCTGAACGTCACCTGGGCGCCCTCCTACGGCCCTGAGATGCGGGGCGGCACCGCCAACTGCTCCGTGGTCCTGTCTGACAAGCCTGTGGGCTCTCCCGTATTCGCCCGCTGCACGGAGCTGATTGCTCTGAACGAGCCCTCTCTGGAGAAGTTCGAGGCGGGCGTTCTCCCCGGCGGCACGGTCTTTGTCAACAGCGACGTGGTCACTGACAAGGTGTCCCGTCCCGACCTGAAGGCTTACTATATCCCCTGTGCCCAGATCGCCGAGGAGGTAGGCAATCCCAAGGTGGGCAACATGGTCATGCTGGGCGCCTATGTGGCCGCCACCAAGGTCCTGAAGCCCGAGACCATCGAGAAGATGATCGAGACCATGTTCGCCGGCCCCAAGGCCAAATTTATCCCTCTGAACATTGAGGCTTTCCGCCGCGGCATGGCCTGCGTGCAGTGAGTCCCTCTGAACTCTGAACCCCCCCGGAGAGCCGGAAAGCGCCGGCCCTCCGGGGCTCTCTCCCCCGTTTTGGTCATTCTGTGCATTTTACCGCTTGACTTTATTCCGCTATCAGCGTATAAATGGAAGTGCACACGGCGAATATGTCAGCCGCCGGATACGGGACTATATGGAAGTTTGACTTTCGCCTTTTCGCCTTGCGCGAAATCGTGCGAGAGTCTTTTTGTTTATTTGTCGAACTTCAATTCAATTCGTAAGGAGAGTTTGTTATGCTGGATATCAAGATCGTCAAAACCACCGCTCCCAAGGCAAAGCCCGCCGATGAGAGCAAGCTGGGCTTCGGTAAGCTCTTCAGCGACCACATGTTCTTGATGGACTACACCGATGGCGAAGGCTGGCACGACGCCCGCATCGTTCCCTACGCTCCCTTTGAGCTGGACCCCGCATGCGTGGTGTTCCACTATGCCCAGGAGATCTTCGAAGGCATGAAGGCCTACCGCACCGCTGACAACACCATTCAGCTCTTCCGCCCCGACTGCAACGCGAAGCGAATGCAGGATTCTTCCGACCGTCTGTGCATTCCCCAGATCCCCGTTGAGGACTTTGTCCAGGCCGTCAAGGCTCTGGTGGAAGTCGACAAGGACTGGGTCCCCCACACCGACGGCGCTTCCCTGTACATCCGTCCCTTCGTGATCGCCTCTGACGTCGGCCTGGGCGTCCACGCCAGCAAGCACTACATCTTCTGCATCATCTGCGCACCCTCCGGCGCCTATTACGCCGAGGGCATCAACCCCGTGCGTATCTACGTCGAAGACGAGTATATCCGTGCCGCACCCGGCCTGACCGGCTTTACCAAGTGCGGCGGCAACTACGCCGCCTCCATCAAGGCCGGTGAGCTGGCCGAGCAGCAGGGCTTTGCCCAGGTGCTGTGGCTGGACGGCGTGGAGAAAAAGTACGTTGAGGAAGTCGGCAGCATGAACATCATGTTCAAGATCGACGGCAAGATCTACACCGCCGCCTGCACCGGCACCGTTCTGCCCGGCGTCACCCGCCGCAGCTGCATCGAGCTGCTGAAGGACTGGGGCTATGAGGTCATCGAGGGCAAGCTGGCCATCGCTGACATCATGAAGGCCGGCCACGAGGGCAAGCTGGAGGAGGTCTTCGGCACCGGTACCGCCGCCGTGGTCTCTCCCGTCAAGGAGCTGGACTGGAAGGGCGACAAGGTCTTCATCAGCGACGGCAAGATCGGCCCCATCACCCAGAAGCTGTACGATACCATGACCGGTATGCAGTGGGGCAAGATCCCCGATACCAAGGGGTGGATTGTTCCCGTCTGCAAGGGCTGATTCTCAGGTAATAAAAAGCGAGAGACGCGGCGCGTCTCTCGTTTTTTTATGTGCTTGTTAAACTCCCGGGGTGCCCCGAGTGCGGAACGGTATCACTC
>JALFUW010000007.1 GCA_022786995.1 Clostridiales bacterium | reverse complement strand
TGTCCTTATTTTCCTTGCGCGCTTGCTCAATCGCTTTTATTTCTTCATCGATGAATTTGTATCTGGAAGCCATATTTATCACCCAGATATAGTATAGCATATCTTTGTATTTATTTGAAGTGTTTTATTAAGAAATAGTATCAATCCAAATCCTCACCCGCGTGGCGGTAGGGGGATTCCAGCGGAGAGGCGGAAGCGGCTTCCCTGCTGTACTTCTCCACGAACTTCTGGGCCTTCTCGATGGGCAGAATGGTGCCCGCACCGGCCACACAGCCGCCGGGACAGGCCATGCCCTCCAGGAGGTATCCCTTGTACTTGCCCGCCTTGGCCATGGTCATCAGCTTCCGGCAGTCCCGCAGGCCCTCGGCCCGGGCGGTCTTTACCTCCATGTCGGGGTGCTCCTTTTTGACCAGATCGGCAACCGCCTGAGCAACGCCCCCGGCTACCGCGAAGCCACGGCCCGCGGCGGTGCCCTCGTTCAGACCCTCACTGTCGGGGATGGCAGCAAAGTCAATCTCCTTGGCCTCGAACATGCCCATCAGCTCCTCGAAGGTCAGCACGAAGTCCACGTCGGAGCGGATGGTCTCCCGGATGGCTTCCAGCTTCTTGGCGGCGCAGGGGCCGACGAAGACCACCTTGCAGCCAGGGTGCTCCTTCTTCATGAGCCGGGCGGTGAAGACCATGGGGGTCAGAGTCATGGAGATTTTGTTCATTTCACCGGGGTACAGCTTCTCAATCATGGAATGCCACGCGGGGCAGCAGGAGGTCGCCATGTAGTCCTGCTCGGCAGGCACCTTTTCCAAAAAGTCCTTGGCTTCCTCGATGGTGCACATATCCGCGCCGATGGCAACCTCCACCACGGAATCAAAGCCCAGCATCTTCATGGCGGTGACCAGCTTGCCGGGGGACACCATGCCGCTGAACTGGCCGATGAAAGCGGGGGCCACAATGGCGATGACCTTGTCGCCCTTGAGGATGGACTGAATGACCTGAAAAATCTGGCCCTTGTCCACGATGGCGCCGAAGGGGCAGGCCACCAGACACTGACCGCAGGCCACGCACTTGTCCTGATTGATCACCGCCCGACCGTGCTCGTCCGCGCCGATGGCGTCCATGCCGCAGCTGGCCTGACAGGGGCGCTCCAGGTGGATGATGGCGTGATAGGGGCAGGCCTTGGCGCACTTGCCGCACTTGATGCACTTGTCCTTGTCAATAAAGCTGCGCCCATTGACGAAGGAGATGGCTCCCTTGGGGCAGACCTGCTGGCAGGAGGCGGCCAGACAGTTCTGGCAGCCAACGGTGACCTTGTACTGATTTTCCGGGCAGGCGTGGCAGGCGTAGGGGATGATATTCACGAGAGGGGGTTCGTAATACTGCTCGGCAACGGCGGCGGCGTCCATGCCCTCGGTCATCAGACTCCGGGTCTGGATGGGACGGATGCCAAGGCCCATGGCAAGCCGCACCCGCTCACCGGCGATGGCACGCTCCAGGAAGATGGATTCCCGATGCAGGGGCTGATCGCCGGGGACAATTTTGTAAGGGAGGTCTTCTGCGTTTGTGTAGTCGCCGCCGGCGTAGGCCATGCGGGCGACCTCGGTAAAGACGTTTTTCCGAATGTCGGTGATGAGAGACGGGATTCCTCGCATTGATTACGTTCCTCCATATATAGCTTTTCTTATTGTATTAACAATATATCATAACTTTTCTTAATTTTCTACTGGAAAAACGGAAACTGCAAATATTTGGAAATTTGATCAAAAAAGCCAATCAACAGCTCTGCTCAAGTATCAAAAATGACGCATAATACGAAATGCGGATTCCGCAGAAAAAGGAGAATTTAGCGAAGCAGCATGAAACATTTTGATTGCATATCAATATAAACCGCCCCGGCGCAATACCGGGGCGGTCACTATTTGTGTTGGAATGCCAAATACCAAACTACTGAGCAGTACCAGTTGTGCAGGCCCAAAGGTGTTGGTCAACCACCAGACCAAAGTCTCGCCATTGGCTGCCCGCCCTGTCGGCTGCTAAAGAACAACTTTCCTGAGCAGTACCTGTCGAGAGGCCCAAAGGATGTTGGACGACTACCAGCGTCCGTAACGCATTGGCTGGCCGCCCACACCACAACCAGAAATGACTGAGCGGTATCGAACCGGGCGGTGCCCAAAGGTGTTGGTCAACCATCAGGCCAAAGTCTCGCCATTGGCTGGCGGCCCTGCCGCCTTAGTACATTCCGCCGCCCTGAGCGGCAGCCGCGGCAGCGGCGGCGTCAGCAGCGGGATCGGGCTTGTCCACCACCAGAGACTCGGTGGTCAGCACACAGCCCGCGATGGAAGCGGCGTTCTCCAGAGAGGAACGGGTGACCTTAGTGGGGTCAACGATACCGGCGGGGATCATGTCCACATACTCCTCGGTATAGGCGTTGTAGCCGTAGCCAACCTTGCCGCAGGAGCGAATCTTCTCGTAGACCACGCTGCCATCCACACCGGCGTTCTCGGCGATCTGACGGATGGGCGCCTGCAGAGCGGCGGCAATGATCTTGGCGCCGGTCTTCTCATCGCCGTGCAGGGTAGCGATCAGCTCTTCCACAGCGGCAATGGCGTTGACCTGAGCGGTGCCGCCGCCAGCCACGATGCCTTCCTCAACAGCAGCCCGGGCAGCGTTCAGAGCGTCCTCAACGCGGAGCTTCTGCTCCTTCATGGCAACCTCGGTCTGGGCGCCCACCTTGATGACGGCCACGCCGCCGGAGAGCTTTGCCAGACGCTCCTGCAGCTTCTCCCGGTCGTAGTCGGAGGTGGTGGTGGCAATGGCGGAGCGGATCATGTGGGCACGATCCTTGATGGCCTCCTCGCTGCCGTCGCCGTCCACGATGGTGGTGTTGTCCTTGGTGACAACGATCTGACGGCAGTGGCCCAGCTGGGTCATCTGGGTGTCAGGCAGCTCCATGTTCAGCTCGCTGGAGATGACGGTGCCGCCGGTGAGGATGGCGATATCCTGCAGCATCTCCTTGCGGCGCTCGCCGAAGCCGGGAGCCTTGACGCAGACGATGTTGAAGCGGCCCTGAAGCCGGTTCAGAAGCAGGGTTGCCAGGGCGTCGCCCTCCACGTCCTCGGCAATGATCATCAGCTTGCGGCCGGACTTGACGATGGGCTCCAGAATGGGCAGGATCTCCTGAATGGAGGAAATCTTCTTGTCGGTGATCAGGATATAGGCGTCGTCCAGAACGGCCTCCATCTTGTCGGTGTCGGTGACCATGTAGGGGGAGATATAGCCCCGGTCAAACTGCATACCCTCGACCACATCCAGGCCGGTCTCGGCGGTCTTGCTCTCCTCGATGGTGATGACGCCTTCCTTGCCAACCTTCTCCATGGCCTCGGCGATCAGGCGGCCAATCTCCTCGTCGCCGGAAGAAACGGTGCCCACACGGGCGATGGCGGCGGAATCGGTCACAGGCTCGGAGTTGGCCTTGATGGCGGCAACAGCGGCGGCAACAGCCTTGTCGATGCCCTTGCGCATGACCATGGGGTTAGCACCGGCGGACAGGTTCTTAAGACCTTCTCTTGTGATGGCCTGGGCCAGCAGGGTAGCGGTGGTGGTGCCGTCACCGGCAACGTCGTTGGTCTTGGTGGCAACCTCGCGGATCAGCTGAGCGCCCATATTCTCAAAGGGATCCTCCAGCTCCACTTCCTTGGCGATGGTCACGCCGTCGTTGGTGATGAGGGGAGCACCGTACTTCTTGCCCAGCACCACATTGCGGCCCTTGGGGCCCAGGGTAACCTTCACGGTATTGGCCAGCTGGTCAATGCCGGACTGCAGCTTCTTGCGGGCTTCTTCGCCGTAAACGATCATCTTTGCCATAATTACGTTCCTCCTTAGTCAGTAACGACAGCCAGGATATCATCCTGCTTGACAAACTTGTAATCTTCCTTGTCGATGGTCACATCGGTGCCGGTGAACTTGCCGACAACCACCTTCTGACCTGCTTCCACGGTCATGGTCACGTCCTTGGTGCCGGGGCCCACGGAAACGATCTCATAAATCGCGGGCTTTTCCTTGTTGGTGGTGGCCAGCACGATGCCGGAAGCGGTGGTTTCGGCCTGCTCGTGGGCCTTCAGCAGCACGTTGTCAGCCATGGGTTTCAGTTTCATTTGTGATTCCTCCATACCATATTGTATTTAGACTGCGGGTTTATCCCGCCATGATCTACGGGGTTAGCACTCTTTCTTCCTGAGTGCTAATACAATATACCCCACTTCGCTCAAAAAAGCAAGAGGGAAAATGGAAGAAACCGTAAATAATTTATTAACACCGCCAGCGGCGGTGGGCAATGCGTTACGGGGCTGGTGTGTGGTCGCTACACCATTGGGCGTGCTCGGTATCTCTCCGTAGGGGACGGCGTCCTCGACGTCCCGGGCGGCAGGGCCGCCAGCCAATGGCGGGACTATGGGTTGGTGGCAGACCAACACCATTGGGCACTGCCCGGTTCGATATCAATGCGTAGGGCGGAGTCATGA
Source organism: Clostridiales bacterium (assembly GCA_022786995.1). Taxonomy (GTDB): domain Bacteria; phylum Bacillota; class Clostridia; order Oscillospirales; family Oscillospiraceae; genus Faecousia. The sequence goes on along the minus strand of JALFUW010000007.1, from coordinate 7,673 downwards.
CTCCGCCCTACGGTGCGCATTCATTCTTTCGCCATTGCCGCCTTCCGCAGCACCCTCACGAAAATATCCCCGGTGGTGAGACGCTCCACCCCCTCTGCCGCGATGAGCGGGATCTGCCGCAGGGTCTGCTCCCCGGACTTGATGGACAGGGTGCCGATCTGCTGCCCTCTCGCCACCGGGGCGGTTACCCGCTGCTCCAGCGTTACCTCTGTTGTGACGGCACTTTTCTGGGATTTATCGATGAGCAGTCCTGTGGACTCTCCCAGCGCCGCGTTTACCGTGTTCTGCCGCCCCAGCTTCACGGGCACGCCGGGCACCTCGCTCAGCTCCGGGGAAATCACGGCAAAATTCGCGAAACCGTAGTCCAGCAGTTCCTTGCAGGCGGCGTTTCGTTCCTTACTGGTCTTGGCTCCCATAACCACGGCAATCAGCTCCATGCCTTCGCGCTGGGCCGATGCCGACAGGCAGTACCCCGCGCCGGAGGTGAACCCGGTTTTCAGCCCCGTGGCGCCGGGGTAGAAGCGGATGAGCTTATTGGTATTGGACAGGCCGAAGGCCCCGCCCCGGACGGTGTCCATCCAGATGGTGGTATATTTTTTAATGGACGGATGGTTCTTCAGGAGCTCCCGGGACATGAGAGCGATGTCGTAGGCACTGGTGCGGTGCTGCTTGGCGGTATCGTCATCGTCAAGGCCGGTGCAGTTGACGAAATGGGTATCCCGCATTCCCAATTCTCTGGCCCGCTGGTTCATAGCGTCCACGAAGGCGGCTTCCGACCCGGCGATGTGCTCGGCCATGGCGCAGGCGCAGTCGTTTGCCGAGGACACAGCGATGGATTTGAGCATATCCGACACGCTCATGGTCTCCCCGGCCTTTAGGTAAATCTGACTGCCTCCCTTGGCGGCGGCGTTTTCCGAGGCGGTGACGGTATCGTTCAGGGCGATTTTTCCCGAATCCACCGCCTCCATAATCAGCAGCATGGTCATCACCTTGGTGACGCTGGCGGGGGCCAGCGGCTCGTGGGAATTGTTTTCATACAGCACTGTGCCCGTGGTCACATCCATGAGAACCGCGCTTTTTCCCGCCTCCGCCAGCGTAGCCGCCCCGGCCCGCAGGGGAAGCATTCCAATGACCAGCACCATCGCCAGCACCCAGCTTCTCCGCTTCATAGAAATCCCTCCTTGCACTGTAGTGCATTCTACGCCCCGGACCGTGCGGATATGCCCGGTATAGGGGGAAAACTATCTGCCGGATAAGCAGAAAAATATCAAGAAATCCTATTGACATTGTACAAATTTGGAAGTAGAATATTGTGAATTTCAGACAATGATTTTGGGATTTTTCCTTATTTTGAGGAGGGTAATATGGCGAAGAACGCAACACGGGATCTGACAGTGGGATCTCCCATGAGGCTGATTCTTTCTTTCATGCTGCCGCTGCTGTTCGGCATGCTGTTCCAGCAGTTCTACAGTATGGTGGACACCGTGGTAGTCGGCAAGTTCTTAGGCGTGGACGCGCTGGCGGGCGTGGGATCCACCGGCTCCATCAATTTTATGGTTCTGGGTATGTGCAACGGTGTCTGCGCCGGCTTTGCCATCCCTGTGGCCCAGAAATTCGGTCAGAAGGATTTTGAGGGCCTGCGTCGATTTGTGGGAAACATGATCTGGCTGGGCGGCGCCATCGCCCTGATCGTTACGGTTTTTACCACCACCCTGTGCGGACAGATTCTGCGCTGGATGAATAACCCTCAGGAGACCTTTTCCTATGCCTACAGCTACATCTGGGTGATTTTTCTCGGCATCCCCGCCACCATGCTGTATAATCTGCTGTCCGGCATCATCCGCTCTTTGGGCGACTCCAAAACACCGCTGGTGTTTCTGATTCTGTCCAGCCTTCTGAACGTGGTGCTGGATATCCTGTTTATCGTGGCCTTCCGGATGGGTGTTGCCGGTGCGGGCTGGGCCACCTTGCTGAGCCAGCTGATTTCCGGCCTGCTGTGTCTGGCTCTGATTGTCAAGCGGTTCCCTCTGCTGCGCCTGAGCCGGGAGGATCTGCAATTGCGCTGGGTCTACGCCCGACACCTGCTGAACATGGGCCTGCCCATGGGCTTGCAGTATTCCATCACCGCCATCGGCAGCATCCTCCTGCAGACCGCCGTCAATGGTCTGGGTGCCAGCGCCATGGCAGCCGTCACCGCCGGCGGTAAGGTATATATGCTCTGCGCCTGCCCCTATGACGCCATCGGCTCCACCGCCGCCACCTACGCCGGGCAGAATCTGGGGGCGGGGAAGCCGGAGCGGATTCACGAGGGCGTTCGGGCCTGCACGGTGCTGGGTGTTGTCTACGCCGCGGTTATCTTCCTGTCCATGTATTTCTGGGGCAGCCAGCTTTGCCTGATGTTCCTGGACACCAAAGATGCGGCGGCGGTAGCCGAAATCGGCGCCCTGAGCCGTCAGTTCCTGCTGACGAATCTGGTGTTCTTTGTACCCCTGCTGTTCGTGAACCTGCTGCGCTTTACCATTCAGGGGCTGGGCTTCTCCGAGTTCGCCGTATTCGCCGGGGTCTTCGAGATGGTGGCCCGAGGCGTGTTCGGACTGTGCCTCGTGCCCTGGCTGGGCTTTCCCGCCGTGTGCTTTGCCAGCCCGGCGGCTTGGGTCATGGCGGATCTGTTCCTGTTCCCGGCCTACTATTCCTGCATGAAGAAGCGGGGATACAAATTCGAAAAGACCCAGCTTCTTCACCTCAGCCGGTCAAAAGCGTGAATAATGCCAAAACAGGGCGGCCTGACTCAGGCCGCCCTGCTATTATGCTATGTGCTCATCGGTTTTGCTCAGGTAAGTTGCTCTTTATATCATTAAGAAGCATGTCATTGCGAGCCAGTGCGCACACTGGCGTGGCAATCCGTACTCCATATTGTAACGGGTACGTTATTAGAGCGTGAAAAGGGGAACGGATTGCCACGTCGGGCTTCGCCCTCCTCGCAATGACATACTAAGTCAGGTAAATTCTTCTTTATCTAACGAAGCATTCCTGGTCGAGGGGCCCAAAGGATGTTGGATGCTCGCCGGGGTTCGTAACGCATTGTCCGCGGCGACTCGCCGCTAAGTTCTCCTTTATCTAACGAAACATTCCTATTTCTTTTCCGCATTCAGCGCATCTACCACAATATCGGGGTAGGGATTGGCGATAACGGTCTTATAGGTGTGGTAAATCACCATGCCGGGCTTGCCGCCGGGGATTTTCTTTACCTGCCGCACCTCCGTTACGTCCACAGGCACGTTCTGGCCGTCGCCGGTTTCGGAATAGTAGGCCGCCAGCTGGGCCGCCTGGGTGATGGTGTCGTCGGGCGGGGTGCTTCCCCCGCAGGAGATGATGACATGGGAGCCGTGCACCTTGCTGGCGTGGCACCAGATATCGTCCTTTCGGGCCAGCCGGAAGGTCAGCTCCTCATTCTGCCGGTTGTTCCGGCCCACATAGATGGGGTAGCCGTCGGTGGATGCAAAACGCATGGGAGCGAGCTTGCCCTGCCGGGGCCGTTTGCGGTTTCCCTCGGCACGCAGATAGCCCTGCTCCTGCAATTCCTGCCGGATTTCCTCCAATTCCCCATCGGTCTGGGCGCGGTTCAACTCGTCGAGAACACTTTTCAGGTAATTTAATTCCGTCTCGCCCAGGGAAAGCTGGTGAGTCAGCTCTTTTTCGGCGTTTTTCATCCGGGTGTAATCCTTGTAGAATTTCGCCGCGTTCTGCTGGGGGGAGAGGATGGGACTAAGGGCAATTTCCACCGGGGCCATGTTCTCGTCGTAGAAGTCCTCGCAGGTGATTTTCGTCTGGCCCTTGACGATGCGGTGGATGTTCGCCGTGAGAATGTCTCCCAGCTGCCGCAGCCGCTCCCGGTCGTAGGTGGCTTCCAGCTCCTTTTCCTGCAAGGCCATTTTCCGGGTCAGCCGGGTGCACAGATTCTGCACGGTTTTGCGCACCGTCTGACTTTTCTGTCGCATGGCGTCCTTCCGATCCCGGAGGGTGTAGAAGCTGTCAAGGAGCGCACCGAAGGATGCCGCCTCCTGACAGCCGCCATACTGCCGGATGGGGCAGAAGGCGAACTGCTTTGGGGTGCCGTCGGGCAGGGCGTAGACGTAGGGCTTTGGGTGGTGCAGGTGTTCGTGGAAGAACAGACTCAGCTTGTCCGCCGTGGAATCCACGTCCAGCGCACTGATTCTGGCGTCCGTACTTCCGGCGGAAAACAACGCCGCCTCCCGGCACACCAGCGGAGAAAGACCTCCCAAGGTATCCATGAGCCGGTCGGAGAGAATATCCGCCCCCGGTTCGGTCAAAAGGTTGACATAATTTTCAAAAGTGAGGGGATTTTCCTTTTTTACCGGCTCGGGCTCCTGATAGTGAAGACCGGGCAGGGCAGGACGGCGGGCGGTTTCGTCCAGACCGATTCTTCTCAGACAGTCCAGAATCCGCCCGTCCGGCCCCAGCAGGTACAGGTTGCAGGTGCGGCCCATCAGCTCGGCCACCAGCCGTTTCTGGACGGGAAAGCCCATTTCATCGGTGCAGTCGAAGGTGAAGGATGCCGCCCGCTCCATGGGGGGCTGTGAAATTTCCGCCAGCTTTGCCCCCAGAAGATGCTTGCGCAGGAGCATACAGAACATGGGCGGCTCCGCCGGATTTTCCGGGGAGGCGGTGGTCAGGTGCAGCCGGGGGGCGGTGGGATTGGCGGCGAAGAGCAGCTTCTCCCGGCTCTCCCGGCCCCGCAGGTGCAAAATCAGGGTGTCCCGGCTGGGCTGGTGGATTTTGTCTACCCTTGCGCCAAGACATTTCTGCCGCACTTCCTCCAGCACGGCAGTTAAAAGATAAGCGTCAAATGCCATATTAACACTCCATTACGGCCTTGAAAAGTTCGTTGATACGCTCCGTCCGTCCCGCGAGGTACAGTGCGCCAAACAGGGCTTCCAGTCCCGTGGCCTTGGCGTACTCGGCGGGGGTGGCGGATTTTGGCACCGCGTGGACGTGGGCGTTTTTGCCCCGGCGGTAGTAGCTAAGCTCCTCCTCGGTGAGCAGCGGAACCAGCTTGTCCACAAATTTCGCCTGGGCTGTGGCCTTGACCAGGTTGATGGTGTCCCGGTGGAGCCGGTCCACGGTGGTCTCGCCCTTGGCGCAAAGGTAGCCCCGGCAGAGGATTTCAAAGACGCAGTCCCCCATGTGGGCAAGGCCCAGATTGGAGATGGCGTCAATCTGCTGTTTTGATAAATTCATTTGGAAATAGTTTTCCATAGGTTCCCCCGGTTCACAAGGAATTGGGCGCACAGCCCGGTAAAGGTTCCCGTCACAATGCTCACCGCAATCATCACGGGCAGGTAGGCGATCAGTCCCGGCGTACCCGTCAGCAGCACCGCCATGGCCATCTGACCGATGGAGTGAGCCACGGCCCCCAAGGCTCCCGCCACCCAGAGCTGTTTTTTTGTCAGGATTTTCCCCAGACCGATGGTCACGGCAATGGCCAGAGTGCCGCCGGCGCCGGAATAGAAAATGGTGCTGAAATTCCCGGCGAACACCGCCCCCAGAAAAATCCGGGCAGCCAGCACCAGCGCTGCATCCCTCGGCCCCAGGGCGAAGACGGCAAAGACGGTGACAATATTCGCAAGGCCCAGCTTGATGCCGGGAATGGGCACAATGGCGGGAATCTGGGCCTCCACCATGAAGATGGTCAGGGCAATGGCGGTCAGCAGCGCCAAAAGGGTCAGTTTTCTGGTTTTCAACGTGCCACCGCCTTTCTATGGGCATAGGATAGCAGATTTTTGAACCATTGTAAAGAGTAACCGTAGGGCGGCTTGCCCTACAGATATGTTACTTGGAAATCTCCCAGATGTTGCGTATCTGGCCTTCCAGCTCCTCGTATGTCCACTGCTTCCCAGAGCGCACCCGGCTGTTGGGGTCGTTGACGGTAAACGCCCCGTCGTGCCAGCCTGTCAGGACGATGTAATGGCCCGAGGAGGTAAAGTCCCCCTTGCCAAGAGCCAGAATTACCGGGTGTCCGGCTTCTACGGCATCCACCATTTTGCCCTTGACCAGCGGCAGTTCTTTGACGGTCAGCCCCAGCTTCCCTGCCCCCTCGCTGATCAGCGTCCAGCTGGAACCGTAGCCGGAAGCATAGTAGCCGTTCTCCGCGGCAAAATCCGCCATGGCTTTGGGATTGAAGCGGTCGTCCCCGGTGAGGTAGTAGCCCGCCATGGCAAGGCAGGTGGGGCCGCAGCCGGTCTGCCCGATGCAGCCGCTGCCGTATTGTTCGTAGCCCCACATGGGATCCCATTGCAGAAACAGGGGCACCGTGTCCCGGCTGTAGCCGGACAGGTCGATTTCTGTTTCCTGCCGGAGGGGATAGTTCAGAACGAAATCCTCCGTTTCCGGGTTTCTATCCAGCAATTCGATCAAATCCTCCGGGTAGCGGCCGTAGCGGATATGGTTCTCCTCCGCGAAGGTTTTGACGATCCGCTCCGCGCGGGTGCGCTCACCGAAATCGTAGGAAATATCCCGGTAGAGGTAGTACAGCTGCCTTCTTCCCAGCACCGCCGCCAGTGCGATGGCAAGGAAAATCAAAGAAACGGCAATCAACCGGCTTTTGGTCTTCAACAAAATCCCTCCTTTTGCGCCATTATAGCACAAAAGGAGGGAAAAGTCTTTTCGATTTGCTTAAGATTCAGCAAAGTGCCGGGCAAAAAACAGGAGCCTCTCCAATGAAGGAAAGACTCTGGATTTTTTAACAGCGCCTAAAGCAAATTCCACCAGCACAAGGCGTGGGCATCCCCTACTGCCTGCACCATCTTTGCCGCCCGGGCGCAGGAGGCGGCAAAATCCGCCGTTTCCCGTTCCTGACGGGCGGTTTCTATGGCTGCCAGCTCCGCACCGACCTCCTCCGTGGGGGTGTGGTCGGCAAAGCAGGCCCGAAAATGCTCCCATTTGTTCCAGTCCGCTTCCGCCCGGCGGGAGAAAATCTCAGCATTGTGCCAGTCTCCCAGCTCCGCGCACTCTGCCGCCTGCTTCAGATCGGCGGCGATAGGCTCGTGGATTTTGTCCATGCCCCAGGTCACGCCGAGACTCACTGCGAGCAGGACAATAAGAAGCCCTGCCCCAAACCAGCATCGCTTCATGCGCGCTCCTTTCCCAGCCACAGCACATGGTCTGAAGCGTCCACCGTCAGCAGATAGGTTGACATAATATCGGAGCCGTTTTGAGCAAGCACTTTTTCCAGCCAGTTTTCGTCCTTCCCCGCCCGCCGGAGATTCTCCTTGGACAGGTAGCTGTCCTCCACGATGGTCACCGGCAGGTACTGCTTCCCCGCCTGCACCCCCGCGTCCTTTGCGCTGGCGGGCCTGTCTTTCGGATAGGGAAACACGGACAGATTGCCGTTGGTTTCCAGAATGGCGAACTGCACGGTCTGGATGTCCAGCACATCCTTCTCCCGCAGGTGCCCTGTCAGCTCGTCCAGGGTAATGCGGGCAGAGCGCAGGTTGTCCTGAAGGATTTTTCCGTTGTCGATGAGAATGATGGGTTTCCCGCACAGCAGCTGGCGCAGCTTCACGCTTCTTAAGATGGCTCCGGACAGCACCAGCTCCAACCCCAGCACTGTGAGGATCGGCACCAGCCCGGAATACAGGGGGATAGCCCCGTCC